>NZ_JBJQKD010000007.1:0-266994 GCF_046487065.1 Escherichia sp. WS2035 | reverse complement strand
AACGGGCGTAAACCTTACGCCTGACCACCGTTCCGCCGACCAGACTCTGCAGGTCTTCCGCCATCCCGGTGACCATGCCGTGCAGGTTAGAGACCGTCAGTGTCGGACGGGTAGCACTACCCTTACCGTTCAGTTCAAATCCCGTCCCCTGAATAGGGTATACCTGATACTGCCGCCCCTGCCAGGTGACCGGCTCACCTTTTTCGTTCTGCTCATTACAGAAAAAATAACGTTCACCACCGACCTCTGTCAGATCGATTTCCCAGAGCACCACCTGGGCTGACTGAGTAAGGCGTGTCGTCTCATGATGTGTTTCCTGTCGTATGTCCTGCATCAGATCACCACTTCGTCAAACTGACACGAAAAATCGGTATAGGTGATATGTTCTGTCGCTGACCACGTTCGACACACCACTCTGATTTTTCTGTTAATACCCGGCGGGCGCCAAAAAAAAGATTTATAGCCTCCATGCCGAGCCAGAAACAGTTCAAATGAATTACGTTCATTCGCCTCAACCCTGAAATCACAGGTAAAAACACGCAGAGAATGATTAAGTCCGTTTGGGCTTCGTTGTTCATAACCATCGCCAAATCTTACAGTTTTTATCGATGGCTTATTTTCTGTTTTCATTCCATCCTCTGGTAACCAGTAAAATTCTTCCGTATTAGCCACTTAACATTCCTCCATCACGTCGCATATTTAACAGAGCGCCCTGCACCCGCTGATCAACCATCCCCATAAGTGCTTTTATTGCCTGAGGACCAATCTCTCCATTCTGGCCGTCATTTTGAATAGTGATTTGGTATACAGGGGCATAAGTAATATCTCTGCCTCCATTACCACTTTTACTATTAATAGCTCTGACACCAAGAGAACCATCGGAAGTTCGCGTTAATGGCATAATAGCTTCCGGTCCAGCCTCACCAAAAACACCAGCTCCTTTTGCAAAAGCAAAAAATTGCGGGGAGTCATAAATACCGTTCGAATATGTACTCAATGACGGAGACTCATAAACACCGCCCTTTGCATTCGGAATAAATTTACTAATAGCACTCCCGATAGTTCCTAAAATACCCCCAGAAGAACTGTTACTAATGCTGTCGAAAATCCCAGTAATTGAAGCCTTTAATGCAATTCGGCTAAGATCTGAAATCACGGAAGTAGCGAAAGAACGAAAATTTGCCTTGCCTGTCGTGACAAAATCACCTAGCGCATCGGTCATCCCATCAAACATCTGAGTCGTGGTTGATTTTATTTGCGCACCGATATCCTTAGTGTCATCCAGCCAGTTATTGAATCCCTGGGAGGCACCACTAATCCAGTCTCCTGCCTGAATATCGAGCTGCTCGTTTTTCTGGCTGACAATTTCTTTTTCTCGCTCCAGAGCATCATTCAGAGCCTGCATTTTCTCCTGAAAAACATGATTTGACATTCCACGGGATTTATCTGCATAGTCACGTTCAAGTTGCAGACGCTGATTGTTATATTCACGTTCAATCCGCAGTAATTCCTGCTGGCGTTGCTGATTTTTATCGCCAACCCCATAACCAGCAATCTGAATATCATACCCCTGCTGACGATTATCAATCGAAGCCTGCAATGAATCACGCCATGCGGCTATTTCGGCGGATTCTTTGATTAGCCTGTTATTTTTTTCAATCGCAACATTTTTCTCCATCAACGCGGTTATTTCTTCCCGGTGTAAGAGAAGCGATTTCTGATCCTGGGTTAATTTCGATGACGGTCGTGACTCCAGGTCGGCAATCTGCTGACGCCACTTAACCAGTTCCTGTTCAGAGGAACTTAATTTAACGGTCAATTCAGCTTGTGAACTTAGTAACGCATTCTGTTGATTCAGATGATCAATCATTCGTTGGGCAGCATCATCCGAATAACCTTTCGCCTTTGGTTGCTTTGGATCTTTATAACGCTCATTTATTTGAGCGATAAGATTATTATATTCTTCCTTTGAATACTGATTCTTTAGCTTTTCCAGTTTTGCAAGTTCACTAGCTCTCTGCTGCTCCCGGGTCTGATATTGTTTTGAAAAAGCATCTGCTCTCTGTCTGAGTTCAATTCCTTCCTGTTGTCGCTTGTTGTAATCGTTTATTGATGAATTTAGTACGTCCTGAGCAATTTTTTCTGCTTGAAGTACGCCCAATTGCTGCTTTAATCGTGCCAGCTTTTTATTTTGAGCTCCGCCATCTCCAATGCCACCTAACCCGAAAACTCCGGGTCGGGTATTTTTTTCTATTTCATCAATTTGACGGAGAACATCTGAGATTTTTTGATCAAGGGAGGCCTCACGGCCAATATCCAGCATGGAATCCCATGCCCATTTTGCGGAGTCTGCGACAGCTTTCCATGCAGTCTCAAGATAACCAAGATTTTCTTTAATCTGGTTGGTGCGCTGGATCATTGAGGATGAGTATGCTTCTGTCGCAATGCGGGCGGCCTCCTGCTGGTTCCCTTCATCCTGTAGCGCCTTAATCTGGTTATAAGTCGCAAGTGTCAGAAAATGGTACTGATCATTAAGTTTTGATATAGCACTGACAGGATCCTTTGCAATTTCATTGAAGTCATTAACCAGTTGTTCGGTTGATATTCCTGTTACTTCGCTCGTTTTTACTATCGCTGTCGTCACTTGCTCCAGCGAACTGCTCGCTACCTTTCCCGAACGCACAAGCTGGTTTAATACTGCCGCCGCAGCGCCAGTTGTCGAATCAGCCGCATTCCCGGCACGTTGAGCTATATCGGCCAATTGCCCGCTGGTTGTCCCCAACTGATTTCCGGTAAGAATAAGAGATTTATTAAATTCGTCCTGCTCCTGAGAGCCTTTATAGTAAGCCAGCCCTAAGACGCCAACGGCTGCTGCGGCCAGGGTAAAAGGATTAATTAATCCCAGCACATAAGAACCTACACCTTTGATCGCCGGGCCAATCCCACCGAACATATCTTTTAGCTGGCCGCCCTGCTGCATTAACACCATAAATGGCGACTGACCAGTGGACAACCCAACAACAATATCCGTCATTTGTGCAGGCAACATGCGCATAGCAAAAGCCGTTTGTTTTGCCGACATTCCGGTTTTGCTTAATTGCGATTGAGTAACCTCAAGCTCACTCCGCATAGCACGAAGTTTTCCAGAAAGCTCCTCATACATTTCAGGAGAAAGCATCCCCTTAGCTTTTGCTTCATTGAGCTGTTTCTGTTGTTCTACCAGACGATTAAAAGCAGTTCCGACAGGATCAAGTTGAGCAATCAGACGTTGCAAAGCAGCAACCTGTTCATCATGTGCTTTTGCTGCTTCTCGCTCTGCCTGAGCCTCTCCGGTAAGCTCTCGCCGTGTTTCCTGTATTTTTCGGCTATAATTCTCAAACTGAGAACCATTTATTTTCCCGGATGCAAACGCAGCATTAAGTTCATCCTGCTGTTGTTCAAGATTTCTTAGCGCCGCAGCCAGAGGGTCGATCTTGTCCAGCATTCTTTGAAAGACCTGAGCCTGCGCTTCCTGCTGGGCGGCAGCAAGTTTTCCGGCCTTCTCGGCTTCTCTCTGCGCTTGCGCAACCCCGCTCAATTCCTCTGTGGTTTCATTAAGTTTACGGACAAGAAATTCATATTCTTCTTTATCAATAAGCCCTTTATCGAAAAATTTCTTTAATTCAGAATAGCGTCGACCGACAGTATCAATTGCGGCACCAACTGGATCAATAGCTGCTTTTAATTTTGCGAGCGCGTTCTTCTCATCTTCTGTTGCCTTAGTCACTTTCCCTGCGCTATTTGCAGCAGTTTCCCCAGCCTGCGTCATTTTGACTAATGAGGAGGCCAGATTGTCAGCATTATTTTTCGCTCCAGTGCTATCAATAATTATTGCGAGACGCGAGGTTTGCTCTGCCATTCATTAAAACTCCTGACAACAAAAAACCCACCGAAGTGGGTTTCAGGCGACATAATAGTAGATATAGCGATTACGAGGCCACGCAATGCTTTTCTCCAGGAGCATCATCGATTTAATTAAAGACACCATCACATCTCTGTAACAGAGTGTACGTAATTAACAACTACACACACTGCTCCTGAAAATACTGGTCATCCAGTGCAAAGATCACTGCTTCAAATTCATCGCGCTCAATCAATACCGGATGAGTGGCTAAATATTCATTTATCTCTGTCAGAGATAAAGGCAAAGGCACCCCAGTCATTCCAGCATAACGTCGGGCACGGGATATTACCGAATAGGCGTACAACAATTCCTTAAGCACCGGGTCTATTTCTGGTTCCGGTATCGGTGGCAACCTGAGTTTTTCTCGCTTCCATCTTGCCTTTTCACCCTTTTCTCCCCCGAACTCCGATAACCACCGCTGGGCGGCTATGGCTTTTTTATCGTATCCTGCTTCTGCTGCTCTTTACCCTGGGCGATGCTGGCTGCTTCTGCAAGGATCTGCCAGTACAACTCCGGATTCTGCTTAAGCAGCGCGATCCCTCGTTCTGGCGTATATTCCAGTGCAACCTCAACACCATCAACCAGTTCACCAACCCCTTTCCAGTCTTTCAGCAGATAACGAGCAGCATTATCAATGAGTAAATCATCAACAGAATCCACCTCGGAAACCTTTGCAATATCAAACTCCTTCGTTCCGACGTGCAAACTGGCATCCATTTTCTCAATGTGGCGACGGATTAATGCATTACGGGAGCGATACTGATCGTTATCGCTGCTTGCCACCAACAGTTTTAACCCGTCTACAGGTTTTAAGTCCTTCATTGGGGTAAACCAGCGTTCACCACCGATGATAATTTTCTGATTAAGAATAAACATCCATAACCTCATTCAATGCGCCCCCCTGTAGTGCAGTACCACAGGGGGAATAACGGAAAATCAACTAATCGCCTCAGCACTGGCTTTTGCGATCACGGCAGCCGGGGAGGCTTTTTTTCTGGTTATCGTAGGTGCTTCATCTGCTGCGGTAATGCTCAATTGAACCTGGATAATGTCGGTATTACCCCCATCAGGCCATTCACCTGACATCTGAACCTTCGGGAAACTGAAAGTGTATGCCCCCTCTCCATTCGAAAGCGTGAAGCTGAACGGAACTGTTTCTCCAGTCAGTGTTTTACTCCAGATTTCCCACGCGGCTTTAGACCATGAAAGCGTCACCGTACCGGACGGTGTAAAAGTAGTCGGAATATTTGCTCCTGCATAAGGCGAGCCAGTCCCGATACAACGCTGTGTCTGGAGTTTGTTATCGAACTGAATATCAAAACTGTCGATACAAAAACCGTTACCTCCGGCAACACCATTCAGGCTTACTGCTGAAACCTCCTTAAACGAATAACGTAGCTTTCCTGCACTATCCACAGGTTCGCCTTTGATAAAATTCGTATCATCGGCCTTTGATTCCCAGTCCAGCCCGGCAAAGGTTACGGTCGCCGTAATATCGCCGTCGTTAGGGATCTGCATTTTCCATGAGCCAACCTGCGCTCCTCTGACAACAGAGGCAATTCCGACATCGGACGCATAGGTCGCCAGAGAAAATGTTATTCGCTCATTCCCCATTGTCAGAGAATCACCTGACCATTCCGCGCCGAAACAGGATGCAAGAAAATCATCATGTTGACCCCAGCGAAATTTGGTACCAACATCACCGCCAACATCCACAGTGCCAGGCGTCGCCCCCTGAGCCATCCGGGAGCCACCAATCTCATTATTTTCGCCTTTATTCTGGGTGGGTTTTACTCCCCAGCTTGTGCGTTTTAATAAACTCCAGTCACCACTTGCTGGTGTGGTGCCTGCAACTGTCTCCCGGATAAATGCCGAGATAACCTTTGCACCTGAACTCACAGGAGCCTCCTATGTCATTAATTGCGCTAGAGCGCGCGATATGGAATTTGAAGATTAAGCTGGAACCAGCCATTCTTTTCGCCAACGGTTATTGAGGAAACAGCCTGGTAACTGAGACGGTCGTCATCCTGAAACTCAAACAGTTCCCGCAATTTATCGGCTGTCTCAGTAATGAGTTTTGAACCAGAACCTGCGGGGACAAATAACTGAATAATGATTATTCCCGTGCGATAAACAACCGGCCCCGCACCAATTTCATTAACTCCAGCCTGCCCGGGAATATTACTTAACCGCGCCCAGATTAACTTACCGGAAGGATCGAACGTTGGCCCGTTCGGATACAATACGTCTTTTCCATTAATAACCGTCTGTGCCGTCATTCTGGAAATGACCGTATTTCTGATTTCAGTAAACGTCATTTGTAAGCCTGTAAAACACCATGAAAAGCGTTGGCATACACGCCAGTTGGCGCTTGTTGTGAATGACCGTTTTCAAGAGCCTCTGCATAAGGAAGGTTATTCTGGATATAAATAATTCCGTAATTTGCAGCTTTCGAAATAACCCCGATCCCACGCTGAACCGCAATCGTACCGTTCGGATCCACGTTATCAGATATACCAAAATCGGGATGCTGTAACGACACCATGTTGTTATTTCTGAAACGCCCGGTATCAACCGGAGCAGCAATATCGATAGCAGTAAGAATCTGAATAGCGATGTAGCGAATTTTCAGCCCCACATCTTCCTCAATCATCCCGGCAAATATTGACGGTTCGATATCCCATGCCTTTGCCATTTACGCTCTCCTTAACTGGATTGAGTAAACTGATGCGGAAGGATCTACACTCGCTGTAATTACCTCGTATCGTTGCAACTGCCTTGATACAGGATCATAAATCTCAATAATATGGCCGACAGCGGGTTTATCCGTAACCTCGCATACCAGAGCTGTTAATTTAAGGTCACCATGCAAAATATTAATCCCATCAATTCTGCCCAGCTTATAACGCGTCAACACGCCTCGCCCGGTATAGGTTGCTGTGGATTCGCCGCCAGTTTCCGTCACTGGATTCCAGTTCCGGTGCGCAACGTAAGAACCAGAAAAATCACTCACGGCGTCTGCTAAATCCTCATCAAAAGCAGCGGCAACCTCTGACTGAATCTCTTCACGAAGCCCCATCATCCCCCCCTCACAACCCTGACTTGTGAGCGACTAAGTCCGTACGGTTTCAGCAGTGCTATCGCAAGCTGTAAATCGGGTTCAAGCAATGCAGTGCTGTTTGCTGGCAATTCAGCAAATGATTTCGATACACTGACCCCGTCAGCCGACACGGCTTTACTGATAACAACGCCAGAATCATTTTTCTGCTGAAACAACTTACCGACAGAGGCAATTCTGGCTGCATATGCTCCCGCAAGTTTTACCTCTTCCGGAATACGGGATGGGTTAATTTTCAGGCCGAAGCCATTAAGCCAGGCATTAGCCATTAAAACAGCTTTATTTTTAGCGTTCTCACTCGTCCAGGCGTTCCCAAACGCATTATCAACGTCATCACAGGTCACGTAAGTGATCATGTGTTACTCCTGAGTTTTCCAGCCCAGAGCCTTCCAGTTGTCAACTTCATCAGGATGAACATTAGCGATAGTTGGTGCGCCGGGAAACATCTGATAATCGGTCACCATAACCACTAACTCAATTTGCGTTTTTTGTGGCTCCTGAATTTGCTCCACATTTTGCTCCACCACTGCATTTTTTTGCGCGGCTTCACGCTGTGCTCTTTGCTCTTTAGTTAATCCGGCCATATACCCTCCATTAAAAATGGGGCCGAAGCCCCGTTTGGATGTTTAACCAAGAATCAGACAACCATGTGCCGGTTTCACTGACGAAACACCCCATGCCAGTCCAACTTCATAGCGCACCTGGCGATACTGACGATACAGTGCAATCTGGAACGTAATCCCTGAAATCGGGTCCGTAACATTCATTACATCATCAGCATTATCGCCACCTTCCGGCATTGCCGGAGTACGGGATGCCAGCAGAAACGCGTTGCGATCAAACGCCATATTTGCAGTAAAGGAGCCAACAACTGTGATTGCAGTATCATCGGCCAGATCCTGACGCAGTCCCGGTGCTGCAAGAGTAATCAGATTGCTGGTCGCTGCTGCCACAACATACTGATTAGGATCGCCAGCGAACGTAACAATCTGACCTGCAGAAATACTCCCCGAACCAGTATCAATGGAAATAAGAACATCGCCTTCTTTTTTCTCGCCATTCACGAGATAACCAGTTGCAGCAACCTTTGGCGCTCGTTTTACACCTGCCGAACTGTGAATATTGAATCCCTCCAGACGCCCCAACACGCCCTCACGCAGTAGCTGTTCAGTGCCGGATTCATTCACTTTAAACAATACAGACTGTTTTCCGCGCAAATTAGCAATGGCAGTGGAACCAAGCACCATCTGCAGATCTGTTGTCGGTGCGCCGTTATCCTCCAGAACCTGACGAGCCAGAGCAGCATCAGAAAGATCATCTTTAACACCAAACGGCGTTGTCCCTGCGGTTCCCACGGCGCGGGAAGCACCGAAATACAACACACCAAGATCAGCCTCAACCTCGTTTGCAAGGGCGCGAAAAGCCTGCTTGAACTGATCAGCCAGAATGGTGTTGTAAGTCCCTGAAGGGCCAAGAGCCAGTTGTTCTTCACCATTCCATTTAACCGGCGCCATTTTGGATTTAGTAATTTTTACATCAACAGTGCCAATATTTTGATCACCGGTATTCGGAGCTGACGGCCCCGGTACGATATCTTCGGTTTTCGCCTCAGGCGCAACTGGCGCGGTTACCGTCTGATCTTTTGCTGCGGCGTCAGCTTTTGCGTTTTTTGCTACCGCAGGGATAAAACCTACCTGCTCACGGGATACAACATCCAGGGCGGTGTAAATAGTCGGGATCAACCCGGTCAGGGTATTTCCAGCCATAATTAAATATTCCTTAAAAATTTGCGTAATTGTGAATGGATTGAGTAGTGAGCTATCCAGCCCTGACACCAACTCCCATCCGGAAGCTGGCAAATGTATTAATCAACGATTGTGATACCGTCTTTCAGTGCGTTTTGCTTACCTGCAACATCCAGTGCATCAAAAGCAGAGCGTTTCATCGTTTTCTGACCAATATCATGCTGTGTCGGACGGGAACCGCCGCCATTGTTGCCACTGGCTTTCAGGATGTAGTCTTTCTGAGGGTAATTTTCGACGAGGAACTCCAGCGCCTCATCAAACTGCGCCAGTTCTCCTGGCTTCGCGCGGGAATAAATTTTGTTGCCGGAAGCGTCATAAGCAACGATCTTCCCTTCTTCCACTTTGAATGCCTGTCCGAAGCGGGCTTGTAATAAATCTGCCGGGATCGCAATTTTATCGGCAATATATTTTGAACCCGCAAAACTACCGCCAATCATAGAATCGTAAAGCTGCTTCTCCAGCATCTGAGAGCGTTGCTTTTCTTCATCTAATTGCTGCTGAAAATTTTTCGTAATTTCTGCCTTAACCTGGTCAACCTATCCCGCATCGATCAGCTTTTTCTGGTCGATTTTTGACAGCATTTCCAGTGCCTCAATCGCCTTCTTCGGGTCTTCGATAGCGGCAAACTTAGCCAGTTTTTCCTCTGCAGCTTCTTTAGCCAGGCGATGATTTTTTGCCTCGCCATTAAGCTCTGTAATTTTTTTTGTCGCCAGCGGTGCATCGAAGCCGATTTCTTTACCATCGTCGTGCACATAGACTGGCAGGCCAGCAGTATCAATTTCTGCGTATTGTTTTCCGTTAATCTCGACCGTTTTCAGTTTCATATTAGTACCTGGTTTAAGTCTTCTGACGGTTACGCTGCTCACCATCCGGATCGCAGCAATAAAAAAGGCCACCCGAAGGTAGCCTGTTGTAATAAATGATTTATTTAAATCCCTGCTTTTCTGAATACCTGTGCATCACGCTCACGGAGTTGCTTCAGCGTCAGCCATTCGCCTTTATCGGTGTAAAATTCATCTGGCGACATACCACCATCCCGAATCAGCTTTGCCCGGGTTTCCCCCACAATCTGTTTTTGTCTGGTGTAAGGCTGACGCAAAAACCATTCCCTGTAGGTTGTATCTCCGGCCACCACGCCATCCATGCTGGCCCGCTCAGCCGGGGAAATATCACGAACATCAATACCCAGTTCCTTCGCTGATTTCAGAATGAACGTTTCCGTTGAGCGGCAGCAGAAATGAATTTTTCCCGGCCCCTGCAAATAAGGCACGCTGTGACCTACAGGTTTATTATCCAGCGTATATTTGAGGCGATCCCTGATTCGACATTGTGGCGTAGTACGATTATCAAGCGTTGATAACCATTGCTTACCCTTAATCAAATCATTATTCGCGCGTGCAAAACTCTCACGAGCAGTAGCAGCAAGATGTCCAACCGCTGTTTTTGCAATGCTGGCCGCATTAGCCCGGCTCATCTGCAATGCACCATCCTGAAATCCCTTACTGACATGTCCCCGAATTTTTCTTGCGATCTGCTCATTGGTATCCCCCAGCAAAAAACCCTGACGCACCGTATTTGTTATGCGTCTGAGCCGATCCGCCTCAAGATCTGAGGCCCACTCACTGAGCAGTCGTCCCTGGAATGGTCGCGCCATTGCAGCGGCGTAAAGTGCATCAGAAGAGATACCAACCAGAGGGTGAACATCAGCAACAAAATCAGGTAGCAGAGAATCAAACAGACTTAACTGATAACCAGCCTCATAAATTGCCAGCTCGTTCAGCTCTCCGGAGAGACTGGTAAACATACTGTTAATAGCAGCGCGGTTAACCTCTCTGACACTCGCCAGAAGTGACTCCAGGCGCGTAACGGTAAAACTACCAGGATCGAGGCTGTCCAGTGCTACCAGCAGGCGAGCTGTAAGCTCCGCATCGCTGTCATTCAGTATTTTCACCATTCTGGCAGCCACACCAGTGCTATAGCGGGATATCCAGACTGCATGAACAATTGATTCATCACGCAGCCGTTCATTCACGGTTTGCATCATTGATTTCCATCAGCATTACACTCTGATTTTTTAATTCATCGATCACTTCCTCTGGACGGGAATCCTGATCGATAAATTTCAACGCCTGCAACACCCGAACCGCATCAATCTGACGTATATCACCGCCCTGACGCAATGACTGAACAGCCAGCGCGGAGGATGAGTCAAACACCTGGGCAGATACATCCAGTTCAGTGCGCACATCCACATTGCCACCGCAACTCTCTCCGCTCCATTCCGCCATTATCTGGAGAATATTATCGAGGGCATCTTCGAGGGAGTTCGCCATTGTATAAAGCGGCGAGTGTTCCTGCATCCGCTCTTCATTAGTCTGATCAACAGATTTGGTGGATGTATTTTCAGCCCGCAGAAGTTTAGCGCCGGCATGACGCATCTGATTTTCCAGCTTCTCAAGTGATGTTTCGCCAGATTCTATCGCTGCGCCACTATGTTCAACATATTCGAGGCCATTTTTTGTTCTGTCCTCAAAAATCGTAGCGGTGGATGCACCAACCGTCAGTTCTTCATTCCTGTCCAGCCCGTAGGCCACCAGCAATGGAACGCGGGCAACATGAAGAATATTGTCCTGCTCGCTCTGGCTTTGCCAGTGCTTGATATTCAGCAAGCCAAGATTAAGCAATGGCGGTGTACCACGCATAAACCCTGTTTTCTTCGTATACAGTGTTACCAGAGGAATATCATCACGGCTGGTATTCCATGACTCATGAAGCGTCCAGACAGATTCGCCATTAGTACCTTCGCTGCGTCGATAAATTTCAACTCGACGGGGCATAATATGGCGGATCTGCTCCACCTTCTTCTGCCCGAAATCATCACCATCAATAATGATGACCTCTTTTATACGCAAATCAGTGAGAACAACTTTCCCTTTTTCAACTTTCGATTTCCATCCAATAACCTGGCGTGGATTCAGCATCGTAACGTACGGGCGACCACCGGCCGCGTTTTCATCGGCTTTTGTCCGAATCTCTTTCATATCCGTTCGTGGATAGTCCACCAGCGCATGTGCCACACCATACTGAAATGCGAGACTGAAAAATTGCTGCGCCCACACATCCAGTCGGCTCCCCTCCATGTCGATATTTTCTGCATATTCCCTGATTTTTTCCGGCGTTTCCTCACTCAATACTGTCGGCTCTGCAAATATGCGCCCAATATTTTGTTTGATGCTTTCTTCATACACAGGAAGTAGCGTAGCCACAGACAGGCGTTTTTTATAAGCGTCTTCATCTTCATTAGGCCATTTGGGGAGATAATTTTCCCCCTGCCTGCGCATTTCAAGCGTACCGCCCATCAATGCGTCGTTAATATCCCACGCCTCCAGCATATCGTTATAGTCGAGGTTGGGTGTTGATATATCAGCCATAATTAAATCCGAAGTGATGTGACTCTTCCGGTCGGTTTGACAATAGGGAATTGCTTAACGATGAAATAACCTCCGGCATCATTCGGGTGATCATTGCCAGATTTTTTATCAGGCTCCCCCTTATCATCCCAGACCTGTTGCTCCAGAGATTCGGCATATACCGGACAACGCTTCACATTAACTTTATAGCGACGCTCACCATTGGCATTGCAGAACATTGCATTCATTGAGTTAACGCGATCTTTTACTGGCGGGTTCGAGCTGTTCACCACAACGTTAAAACCAGCCTGCTTAAGCTGGGCTATATCCGTCGTACTTGCGTTACTTGATTTTCTGGAATCTCCGGAAGCATCTGGATAAATATAAATCTCCCTCACTTTCCGGTAATCATTCCCGTCATACAGCCAGAAGCGTTCTTTAATGATGCGGATCATATCCGGCGTATCGTAGGCATTGATGATTTCAGTTACCGCACATGGAAGCCCCAAACGCAGCACATGGACGATCCCCGCCATCTTTCCAACGTTAAAATCCATCCCAATATAAATCGGCTCCCCTGGCTGCTCCACTTCTTCGCAATTATTCAGTTTCCGGTCAAACTGATGGTAAACAGTACCACTTGTCAGGTTAGTAAACTGTCCTCGAAGATAGGCTTTAATCAGCTCTGGAGGGTATGATTCAAGAAGCGAAGGAATGTAATCTGCTGGCAGGTTCTTTTCATTATCGAAAGTAGATGCCTGCACCAGACCATACAGTGAGGCCAGCTCTGTTTTTTCACGCACGGCTTTAACAAACTGCTCGTAGACAAATTTGAATCCTTCCGGCGTGGTTGTAACGTCAATACCGTTGCGAAGTCCATCAATCTTATAACGCATACGCGCAATTATCTTGCGCCACGCCGTTCTGGCTTTTTCCTTCGGCAAAATGTCCAGTTCATCCACCAGCGCATTACCAATTTTGAAACCGACGATCGTTTGTGGCTTCTCCATCGATCTGCAGATAGTGGTTCCCCGATACTGGCGTCCGTAATAAAAGTGAACCTCTTTATTTCCCTCATTAATTTTTACGTTCAATCCCCAGTCAGCAGCAACTTCTTCCACTGTAGGGTAAAAAATATCGCGAATTTGGGGATACGTTGGCGCAAAATATCCCTGATTTATACCTGGATGCTCCCAAATCCCCTTGCATATGCCGCCACACCCAACCCATGTTTTGCCCGAGCCAAAACCAGCAATATAGGCTTTAAATTTATGGGGCATTGAAAGAAATCGCGCCTGAGGCACATTAAGCGTCGGAGAGATCATCTTCATCACTCCTTACTCTGGCATCAACCACATTAATATTGATCGCCACAGGCTGGGGATGTTCATTATCTTCCACCGTTTCGATCTCTTTGCGCAGCTTCTGGTTTTCCATTCTGCGTCGTTCAATTTCCAGTTCCTGTAGCCGCTTATCTGCACATAAAGCCCCGCCAGCAGAAAGCAAACGCAACAATTCACGCCGGGCGGCAGCCTTATCCTCCAGCAGGATCTCAACGCCGAATTTTCCGAGTTTTGCCCCTGCATATAATTGCCGCGCATCCCCATCAAGCAGAGTGGTATCAGCCATATAAAGCTGTCCCGTTCCCTCACCGCAGCACTTCGGGCAGTCCGGATTGGGTATGGCGTTATCAACAAAGCCGAGGCCTCCATATTCCGGTTCGGGTTTGCCATCTCTGGAAGCCTGCGCCGCTGCCTTGTCGAATTCTGCTATATCGCGCCACTGGTAGAGATGATTCTCGCCCCAGCAATAACGGCAGTTAACACGGCGAAATTGTGCAAGCTGATTGGGGTCGGCCAGGACAATGGCCATCAACTGACTCACCAGTAAATCCAGGTCTGCGGTATAGCGTTTCTGGTACTGATTGCGGAAGTAGCTGATAGCGCGAAAAACCCTGGCATTTCTAAGCATACGACTGGCGTTGCTGTTAGCTGTCGCACCTTGCCCCTCATAACCGGCTAGTCGGTACGCCTCTGTCGGCTTTTTCCCCTGAGCAACAAGCATCGCAAACTTAGCCTGCTGGTCAGAAATGCCGAATTCATCGGGACAGAACGAAAATTCCTCCGCGTCGCCCTCATTCAGGCCCGCATCGAATACTGGCTTTTTTTCCTGAGATTTTTCGTTCCGCTTTTGTGCAGTCTGCGCAGATTTTTTCTGCGCACTTTTTTGCGCAGTTTTGCGCATTTCTGTCTGCGCATTTTTCGGAGGTTTTTTGATGTAACGACGGGCTGTTGCGTAATTCAGTCCCCTTGCTTCACACCATGCCACCGGAGATATACCGGAGCGGGTGTATTCAGCAATATACTCCTGCTGCAACGCCCCCCAGTCCGGTCTGCTCATCAGTTAGTCCTGATTTTTATCCACCCTGAGTAGTTCGCGCAGAGCAAAGGCATCCCCTTTTCTGGCAAGCTTAAACAATGCCGCTCGTAACTCGGCTTCACCTTTCGCTCTGCCCTTACGGATGGCCGCATAAAAATCTGTCATTGCTTCCCGATTTTCTTTCAGTCGGTTCAGATCAACATCCAGAACGTCAGCGATTTGTTGTGCAGTCATCCGGCACGCTGCCAGAGACTCGACTTTCGAATACGGAATCATTTGTCACCCCTATTGATATGCAGGGTGTCTTCTTCCTGTATTTTTCGTGAAGGATTTTTACTGCAGCGTTGTTCCAGGTGACCTGATGGTGAATGCGTTTATGGCTGGCACCCATCAGTGAGATTTTTACGCACGACGGCGCATACATGACGGAGTAAAAACTTTTAACGTAGGTTCCGGAATCCAGATACAGCTCGGTCATTCCGCCGCTGTTTTTCTGCGTCTGTTTCTGCCCTAACTGGACAGCACCGATCGTCATAAACAATTCACCACAGCGACCGAGATTCGTGTACGTATTCACATCCTCGTTAATGCGCCCCATGAATGAGAACGGTCGATCAACCGAACAGATAAAGCTGTTCATTGCCTTGCGTTTCACCCACGAAGCATGGCCGCCATTGTCACCAAGAAAATCCCCGCCCTGCGACATAGCGATGGAAAGAGCAGGTATTGATTCGTAGTACGCCAGCATTTCAGAAAGGATCGCATCCAGTTTCCTTATCGGAAAATAGGCCTGGTCATAGTTGCGATCCACCCGAAACTGGAACTCGTGATAATCATCATCGAGCTGAATGAAGTATTTACACCCGACCAGTTTTGCCAGGTCGAAACAGGCATTACGGGCGTAAAAAATTGAGCGGCGGTCACCGAAATTATCGGCTTCGTCAAAACGACTGGCGATATCGGCTTTGGAAAACACCAGCACCTGTTCACCAAATTCAGCCATGTACTGATGCCGTGTCTTATCTTCATCATCAACAACGATAAAAATTTTCCCGGTATAGCCAGCACGACGCAACGTCCGGTAAGTCAGAACTTTGTCCGGTCGCCCGTGAGTCAGAATAAAGGCGCAAAAATCATCACGCATATTCCTCCTCCTCACCACCATGCATGATCTCCACCATGCGCTGCGTCATCCGGACAAATCCATTTTCAATAGCCTGCTGATAATCAATGATCACCAGCGCCGACTCCTCGAAAAAACACTGAATTTCAGCGGGGGCGTGAGCGTAATAGTCCGCAATTCTGCTGAAATTAAACACCGTGTGACGTTCTGCCGCACACAGGAGGAATTTCTCAATATCAGGCTCAAGAGACGCCGAACGTATCCGGCTGATCAGCTCCTGAGTTTTCGTATCGTCGTACAGTTCACTGATATCCGGTTTACCGCCCGACGGCTCATAAACAGGCGTATCAATTTTCGTCGTATACGGCTCCTCCTCATTTTCTGTACCGGGCAAAACATCCGTCAACAGTTCATCAATTTCTGTCGGGCTGAAGCCTGTCAGGGAGACATCAAAATCAGCATTGATTAGGTCCGACAGCTCCATCCGTAACAGATCTTCATCCCAGCCAGCATTCATCGGCAGGCGATTATCTGCCAGGCGGTACGCCTTTTTCTGATCATCCATCAAACCAGACAGAACGATGACCGGAATGGAATCCATTTTGAGCACTTCAGCCGCCATAACGCGACCGTGACCAGCAATAATTTCGCCCTTTTCATCAATCAGCACCGGATTAGTCCAGCCGAATTGCTTAATGCTTTCTACCAGTTGTGCCACCTGCTCAGGGCTGTGTGTCCTGGCGTTGTGTGCATACGGAGACAGTTCTTGTAAAGGGCGATAGACGATCTTCAATTTCTCGCTCATACAGCCTTGCTTTATGAATAAAACGCACCCCAGCAGCCAGTGCTACTGGGGGCGGAGGTGTTGCTGGTAAAGTTAGGTATTGGATCAATGAGTGAGTCACTATAATATTAAACTCACAATTATAAATCAGCCATATATTAGGAGCGCCAAAAAAAACCTGAAAACAATATAATAACAGGATAAATTTCAAGGCGACCAAGAATCATAGCTATGCACATTAAATATTTTGCAATGTCATTAAGCACTCCGAATGACGATGCAGTAGCCCCAAAACCTAATCCCATATTATTAATACATGCAGCCACTGTTGCAAATGATGTAAGAAAATCATATCCCATACCATTTAACACCAGTATAAAAAACACCGTGAAGAGAGTATAAAGAAAAAAGAAACTCCATACAGACCTCATTACACGATCTGTAACTATCTTCCCTCCTACATTTACACTCAACAACGCTCTGGGATGAGAAAGCTGGTTTATCTCGTGTTTGCTTTGTTTGAAAAGTATAAGAAATCGAAGTGACTTAATTCCACCACAAGTTGAACCTATACATCCCCCAAAGAAACTTGACAACAGCAAAAACACTATCGTGTGCGTGGGCCAGTTTGCATAATCCTGCGTAGCTAAACCATTATCAGTGAGCATGGAGCTGGCAAGAAAAAACGAATGAATAAAACTTCCAGGCAAGTCATACATACCTATATGCCAGACCTGGAAAGAGGTAACAATGATCACCCCTAAGGCTATTAACAGAAAGAAACGAAGTTCAATATCTCTGATTAAAGGTTTTAACGTTTTCCTGCTAATAACAATATACCAAAGGGTGAAGTTGAAAGCCGATAGCAGGGAAAAAGAACCAGCCACCAGCTCAACCAAATAGTTATTAAAATATCCGATACTCTCGCTATGAGTTGAGAAACCACCAAGCGAAACTGTGGATATCCCGTGACAAATAGCATCAAACAAAGGCATTCCTGCAAGTCTATAACAGACAATACAAGCAATACCTAATAAAGAATAAGTTATCCAAAGTGTCCGTGACGTATCGGCCAGGCGGGGAGTAAGTTTGTCATCCTTAAATGGCCCTGGCATTTCTGACTGATAAAGCTTTGCACCACCAATACCCAATAATGGCAATACAGCAACCGCCAGAACAATAACTCCTAAACCACCTATAAAATTTAACTGTGACCGATAGTACAAATATGCCCGAGGTAATGAACTAACATCATCAATTACAGTTGCTCCTGTTGTTGTTATTCCAGAAACCCCTTCAAATAGAGCATCAATAAACGTTAAATTAAGTTCTGAGTCAATCCATAAAGGGAATGCACTAATAACAGAAAACAAAATCCAAAACATTACAATTATAATAAACCCATCACGAGTACGTAATTGAATACCAGATTTCTTAGTTGTATACCACGCTCCGCCACCAATGCAAAAAAATATAACAAAAGTTATAAAGAAAACGAACAGGCTTTTTTCTTTATAAAACAATGCTACAACCATTGGTGGCAACATTGAAAGACTATAGAGCCAAACCAGGAACCCACACATATGAGTAACAACTCTTATATGAGATGTATTCATATCTAAATATTCTTTCAATTATAACCACCTTGCTGCAACATTATGATTATACTGTATAAAATTTAACTCATCTTAGATCTTACTTCACTGTTCCTTATGAAACAATCATCAAAATGAATCATATTGTAGTTAAGATTTTACTTTAAACACTGTTCGGTTATGTATTGCTGAGCACCTTCAAGTTGGGCCTGCATCATTACCAGTCGTTCCCGGAGGGTGAAATAATCCCGTTCAGCGGTGTCTGCCAGTCTGGGGGAGGCTGCATTATCCACGCTGGAGGCGATGGTGGCTTCACGCACGGACGGACAGACTGCTCTGATGTGCAACCGACGACGACCAGCGGCAACATCATCACGCAGAGCATCATTTTCAGCTTTCGCATCAGCTAACTCCTTCAGGTATTTTGCATCGAGTGCAGCAACATCACGCTGGCGTATCTGCATGTCAGTAATGATTGCGGTCGCCTGGTTGAGTTTTTCCTTCACATTATCGCGTTGCGCTTTGTAGGTAATGGCATTATCACGGTAATGATTAACAGCCCATGACAGGCAGACGATGATGCAGATAACCAGAGCGGAGATAATCGCGGTTACTCTGTTCATTGCTGACCCCACAAACAGATTTCACGCTCAATCTCACGACGAGTCATGAGACCTTTCCATTGCTTACCGCCAGCATATGTCCAGCGACGTAGCTGATCACATGCGCCTTTGATATCGCCCTGGTTTATTTTGCGAAGAAGCGTCGATGTTCTGAAATTGCCAGCGCCCACGTTGTAAACGAACGAGTAAAGAGCGCCGCGCGTTGTTTCCGGTATATCAACTTTTATGTACGGGTTAATTTGTCTGGCGACCGTGGCAAGGTCTTTATTCAGGAGGGCTTTGCATTCTGCTTTGGTATACGTTTTACCGAGCATGATGTCTTTTCCTGTATGCCCGTGACATACAGTCCATACACCAACAATATCTTTGTATGGTATGTAGCTGACACCTTCCAGACCATCGTTACCACTTGGGCCAGTGATTAACACTGATGCTATAGCAATTGCTCCGCCACCAATAGCAGCAGCAACGGCTTTTCGTAATGATGGAGGCATTATTCACCTCTCGCAGCCTTGCGCTTATCTTCTTTAATCTTGAAATAAAGGTTTGTCAGGTACGTCAGCAGGCCAAATACCAAGCTACCCAGCACACCGATTGCAGCCCACTGTGACGGAGTTACTCTATCGAGCAACTGTAAAAACCAGTAGCCAGCACTGCCTGCGGAGGTGCCATAGGCGACACCCGTTGTTAACTTATCCATGGATTTCATAACCCCCACCTCGCAGATGCGGGCGCTGTGTAATGGAAACAAAAAATGGCCACCAGCGGCCCGTAAAAAACACCCCGTCAAAGACACCCGCAGATGCCTTTTGTGTGGTGTTATCTGATGTGATGTGCGTCGGATGTGACGCGGAGAAAATGAAATAAACCTTATCTGAAATTAAGGTTAATCTGAGGATTTAAACCATTTTTAAAGCTTAGTAATATCAACTCGTCTCCGGAAGGAGACCGATACTTATTCTTCTTCACGGACTTTGTCCCGCGGCGTTAATCCGACAGCCGCGCTTTTTTTGCGCCATATTCATCACTGACTTACATGGCATTGCCGTACGGACATTATCAGTGTCCGTGTTTTCTTTTTTCGAATTAAGAATAAAAAAAACCGCCTGATACGGCGGTTGGTCAATTAAGGGATGAATTATTTAATTGTTATAAAACCGAGGCGTCGGGTGCCTCCCGAAGTATTCCGTGCCGTATGGATACTGTGGTTTCCCGCTAAACCGACTCTTTAAACCACCCTCGCCCTGAGGAACGCCTCTGCGGTGCTTTTACAACACCAGAATGATGCATCACCGACCCTGCCAGGAAATACAAAATCTCCACCGATAATGCACCATTCTGCTGCCGTAAAAAATCAGCACTGAGGCTACACCCGGCCTCAAATCATAGCCAGAGAACAGAATGCTTTTTCAAAACAACCTGCTCCCACGTAATAAAAAAATACGCCAGTGCCGCAATACAATAAGGCTTGTTTCAAATGCTGGAGCGGGTAGCGGGAATCGAACCCGCATCATCAGCTTGGAAGGCTGAGGTAATAGCCATTATACGATACCCGCATATGGTGCCGACTACCGGAATCGAACTGGTGACCTACTGATTACAAGTCAGTTGCTCTACCTACTGAGCTAAGTCGGCATTGGTTCTTCAGGGGAGCGATATCACCGAGCAAAGAAGAGTTCCCCCTCAGAACCGTTTTCGATGATACGATTTAATATTCCAATCGCAACAACACTTTGCGTCAAGTTATGTAAATTTATTTATATGTTTTTATTTTATGTGAATAATTCACTTTCACTTAAAATATACATGACAATGTATAAACAAATTTATTTTGAAGGCGATTATTAAATGTCGTTTCTGATATCACGCCACAGAAACAACAAAACCCGCTCAATGGCGGGTTGTATTAAAGTTCATGCGCTTAATTTGCCTCGCGATACAGCTATGCGAAGCGTACCGAAATTGAAGCAGTTTGTGGCTCATTTTGCAATGATTTTTTAAGCATAATCGAACGCTTCTCTCATAGGTGAATACAAAATGAACTCAACAACACGCAACCACTGATCAACACGACGTCGGCATGTAATCAACGCCCACTCTGGGTACTGTTCGTTTAATAACTCGGCCATCCTTCTCTTACTCATCCCTCGCCCCACATAACGCTGACTCAGGACATTTAGTAGTCCTGGATGATCCGCCAGAACTTCACCTATAACACTATCAATTTTTAGTGCCTCTGCATCAGTACAATGCGCCAGCCAGCTCTTTTGCTTGCCGTTGATCATCTCTCGCAAAAACGCTTCCAGCTCAGCTTTCTCTATTCCCGCTTTTTTCATTCTGCGCAGGGCTTCATTGATGGCTGTTTTCGTCAATTTTTTTGACGCCAGCAACTGGTTAAACATATTCCCCGTCTTACCGCCGCCAATATACGACCAGCGCCCCCACATGCGCAGTTTTCCCTGAATCCAGACACTTTCCAGCGTGGTGAGACGAAGGTGTTCCCCGCTTTTGCCTGTATTTGTTGGGTAAATCATAAATAACCTTCCTTTCTCCAGATTTCTTGCGTGCGAAAAACACCTTCTGCATGCATCAGGCGTAATTCTTCTTTGGTGTAATCGCTGGTTTTTACCCGCCCGTCGATTAAATCGTGGCACGAGCTACAGGCAATCGCTGCCTGCATATCGTGTGGCTTTATCGCTGTTCCGCACGTTCCCGCCAGTCGGTAATGCGCCAGCACAGACGTTTCGGGATTGTGATTGCAGTAGCCAGGGATTCTGACCTGGCACATCTGGCCCCGCGCCGCTTTACGTAAATCCACCATTACGCAAACTCCAGTAGCTGCGCGGCCACATTTTCGACTTGTTCCGGAGAGGAAAATTTACGGAACAGAATCCAGTTCCACAGCACATTCAGTACAGATTTATAAACCTGCTGAAACTCGGTTTCGTCCATATTCGCAAACGCGATGGATTTCGCCCGACGCCCACGACTACCATCAGGATAAAAATGCTCGGTGTAAAATCCGGCCTGAATGGTTACCCACTCGCGGAAAGCGTCAAATGATTTGAGCAATGCCATATCCCGGGTTCTGCGTGTCGCAACGGTATTCAGATATTGTTCCGCGGCATCACTCAGAGCTGGCGTATGTTCCCTGCCTACTGATTCACACAGGTAATCAACGAAGCCGAACACCATTTCTCGTTCGCGAGGTGTGATCGCCCCACCGACCGGAGTCCAGTAATCGAATCCCAGTTGCAGGAGTTTGAAAAAACGCTTGTGGAATGCGTAGTTACGCACACGCTTAAAGTCTGCGTGTATCCACTCACCTATTTTGATTTGATGCAGAAAATCGCAACTCTCCGGCGTCGCCGGGAGAAGTAAACCAGAAGAAGTTTGTTTGACCAGTTGTATATGCGCCATTTCTCAATCTCTCGATGGCGCAGTGCAGCAGATGCCAGTTGTTCAGGCTGACGTATGAAGTATAAATAAACTGGCTCCAGTGTAAAGTCCCCACCTTAATGGAATAAAAACCAAACAACAGATTGCCGGGATAAAAACAACGCTTATTATTAAAAGCGGTTAAACAAATTAAATTTTAATGTTATGAAAATCTACCAGATCACCATAATATCTCATTTGAAAACCACTGAAATAACAATCCTATCAAGATCAATCATATTAAGGTGAGTAAATATGGAAAACAACAAATCTGCACATTACGCTCCTTTTTTATCTGTAATACTTTTTGTTTTATGCTGTGCGTGGGCATTATTTTTATAAAAATATTTACAGATAAAATAAACTCGCCAAAACTGGTTAAGTGTGGGTGCGTTGAGGATGCATAATACATCAGAGGTGGCGAGGGATTTCTCCCTCGCCCGGTCTCTTACTCCTCAGGTTCGTAAGCTGTGAAGACAGCGACCTCCGTCTGCCCGGTTCGGATTCGTACCTCGCAGAGGTCTTTCCTCGTTACCAGTGCCGTCACTATGACGGTTAAACAGATGACGATCAGGGCGATTAACATCGCCTTTTGCTGCTTCATAGCCTGCTTCTCCTTGCCTTTCGGCACGTAAGAGGCTAACCTACATGTGTTCAGCATAGATTGAGCCTCAGATTAATGTTAAGCGTCTTGCAGGACGCGTAATGTTAACTGGGGCTTTTCTCTATCTGCCTTTTGGTGTTCATGCCTGAGGCAGATAGCCTCAAGCACCCGCAGCAATTTTACTTAACTCCCGCTACCTCGCCAATATGAAATCAATAAGAAAGGTGCTCCATAAAATCACTCCTTCTCTTCTTTACCGTAGTGGAGTTGACCAATTTTGATAAGAGGGCGTCCCTGAGATTTGCGGTGTAGATTGGTATCGCGCAGAGAATACACACAGCCACAATATTCCTGCTGATAGAATTTTTCGCGCTTGCTGATTTCAATCATGCGGGACGAGCCGCCCTGCTTGCGCCAGTTATAATCCCAGTACACCATGCCCGGATAATGCGCGACGGCTCGCCGCCCACAGTCGTTAACCTGCTGCATATTTTTCCAGCGTGAAATGCCCAGTGAACTGCTGATCACACTGAAACCATTTTCAGCAGCGTACAGCGCTGTCCGCTCAAAACGCATGTCAAAACACATGGTACAACGGATCCCCCTCTCGGGCTCCCATTCCATTCCTTTGGCACGTTCAAACCAGTTGTCTGTGTCGTAATCAGCATCAATAAATGGCACGCCGTGTTGTTCAGCAAAGCGAATATTCTCATCCTTACGAATTAAATACTCTTTCTGAGGATGAATGTTCGGGTTGTAGAAAAAGATGGTATAGTCGATTCCCGAGGCCTGAAGCGCCTCCATCACTTCACCGGAACATGGAGCACAGCAAGAGTGCAGTAGTAGTTTGTTTGCCCCGTTTGGGAGCTCCAATTTAGGCCGTTTAAAATCAGCAATAGTCATAAATATTTTTATTGGGGTCATGAAAATAGCACAGAGTGTAGCATCAGAGCAGGGCTATCGGGAATAGATGTCTAAATCTGGTAATATCTGCTTTTGACACAAAGCAGACAACCACGCTAGCTCAATCCTGTGCCGTGAAAATGTCAATTCACATCTGAACTAATGCTCTTTAATCGAGTAACGTCTATAAATAACGAAAATTTCTCTGATAAAATGCCAGTATGCGCTGCATAACTTCGCTCTTCCGGCACTCACAGCAAATTATGTTTTGGTGCCTGTCATAACGACGTATTTCTCCGTCAGGTAATGACCAGATAAGGTCCGGATCAACCACAGATGGTTTCTTCACCTTTGCCCTGGATAGTTTTTTGCGGGCATTTTGCCAGTCCTTACGAGCCTGTTCAGACGGGAATAACCCGTAGCCAGAGTTGTATACATCGCCACTGGCAACCAGCTCTCTGGCGAGAACGCTCATCAGATATCTTGTCGCACCTGTCTTGGCTTCCAGTTGCCGTAACGTCTCGCGCCCACTCCGGCGTACTAGCTCAACAACCTGTCCCTTGATTTTTTCCCGCTCTTCTTGTGTAAATACTTTTGCCATAAGCGCCTCCGGCAATCACTTTTCCGATGCAACACAGCGAGAAGAATCAGTAATCTGTCGAACAATATCCCGGTGCTTGTTCAGCTCCCGCAGCGCGGCGCAGACACGCTCCCACTTCTGGACATGATTTTTCGCCCGACGCAGTTCGCGGTTTGCCATATGCAGCGATGGCAGAACGAGGTCATCCGCTCGCGTTTCGGTAAACGATGGCAACGACTGCACAATGTCCGCCACAGTTTCTGTTTTAATATCTTCCTGTGTTGCAGCTTCCTGTCCCGGTAACGCAACACCTGCTGGCTGAGGAAAGGCTTTACCATCAGTTTCCGTTACCGATGCAGCTTTCGGCTCTGCTGGTAAATCATCGCCCGGCATGCAGTAACGAAATTTACCGTTCTGATTAACGCGAATCAGACGGCCTTTGCTGATTGCCATTGCCAGCGTTGAAGCCACTTTGCGTGATGTGGTGCCGAAAAACGTAGCCAGTTCATCCGCCGTTTGTGGGCCACGTTGTTCAATCGTCGCGGTTAAATCGCACTCTGAGATTTTCGCTACTGTTGCCGTGGTGGTTTCTTCCGGCAGTTCTGCCTGCTCTGGCTGTTCCTGCTGAACGTTGTTATCAGCCACACGCCAGGTGTATACGCTTTTATCAACGAAGCCAGCCTTTTTAAGCTCCCACAGCTCGTTCAGCACTTCTTCACGACTGATATCAAGTCGCGCAGCCAGTTCTACCGACGTGGCTTTTCCCATTGCTTTCAGTGCATCAAAAACGGTTTCCATTAAAATTTCCTCCCGGTAAAAATCACTTCGCAATTCCTGGCTGGACGACATTCGGACGCCAGCTCTCCCAGTTAAAATTCACCCATCGCCCGCCGTTCATGGTCATGCGATCCATAATCCGCTCGCCGAGCAATGTTTTCATGGCCTCATAGTTCAGGTTTGTCAGCATCCCCACGCTGCGCATCGACGCTGTCCGGCGATCAACAATCTGGTGCAGCACCACCTGCTCGTTTTTTGTCTCGCGCTGAATGCCAATTTCATCAAGAACCAGCAGATCCACTTGGCACAGTTCCCGCAAAAATTTTTCGCCTGATTGCCCGTCGTCATAGCTGGCGTGTAGAGCACTCATGACATCAGCCACGGTAACCACAATCACTGTCTGGCCATCTTTCAGCAGGCGATTCCCGATAGCCGCCGCCAGATGGTTTTTTCCGGTACCAGGTTTTCCGCTGAACGCAAAATTTGTACACCCGGTCATCAGTTCATCAGCGATAGATTTCGCCTGGTTCAACGCGTATCGCTGACCGTCGTTCTGCACCTGGTAATTCGCAAACGAGCATTTGCGGTGCAATGGCTGGATGCCAGAGCGATTCAGAATTTTTTCCACCCGCAACTGACGATTCTGACGGTTGATCTCCTCACAACGTTTCTGGCCTTCGGAAAGTTGCCACTCGCGCCACTCCGCTACCGTTTTGAATGGGGCGGTTACATGTGGCGGGGCCAGTCTGCGGATACGTTCAAGAATGCCTCCTGCCGCAATATTTTTCATGGTCAGTTACCCCCTGAAGCCTGGCGGGATCGCACTATCCGGTAACGAGACGGTGTTAACCTGTCGGAGTAACGTCTCAGGTCGAACACCTTTTGGCGCGAACAAGCCCTGGTATTCATTGGCGATGCTGTGTCGAATCACCTGCTCAGGTGAAAAACCCTGCTGGCGGAATTTTTCCAGCTCCCGTATCGCCCCGTTAGCGCCCTGCTCCGTTCGAATCGGTTTACGCAATGCCTGGCGAAATTCAACCCACTCACGCCAGAGCGAGACAGAAATCCAGTTCGGCAAAGCAATATCCAGAGGGTCAAACTTTTTGACACCTCGATTCCCCCGGGGGGGATTTAGGGGGGGATCTGTTTTTAGATCTTTATCTGTATCTTTATTAGTTGCCTTTGTGTTGACATCATGTTCAAACACCACTTCAACATCTGTTTGAACACCTGTTAAATTTCTCTCTTGTTTTGTTTGAACATCTGCTTCCTTTCTGCTTCTTCTGGCCTGAACAGATGCTTTTCCTGCGGCTGATTTTTTGGTTAATTTTTCCCTGACTGATGCCAGATCTTCCTCAATCCGAAGATGCACCCATTCCTCGCCGTTATCGCAAAAAAACTCCTGCAAGGATGGTTCAACATCAGCCCATCGCTCGTTAGTCAGACGGGCAATTTTTGCCAGCCTGTTTTTAGGTATTGGCTTTCCTGTTTGCCAGTAATTGAACATCAGCAACAAATACGCACCATGCTCCTCTGCTGACAAATGCATGGTGTCAGCCAGGTAATCAGCTATGTACAGTTGCATGTATGGTAATGCGGCCATAATTGCCCCGTATGATGCTGCCCGATTGCTTAGAATAAGCACAAACAGCATGGAAACTTTTGCTTAATGAACAATGACAGAATCGTCGGAAGACCCGCCGCCGCTGAAATGCGCTTTCCGGTAAACGGCCTGGACTGCATCATCATGCGCATCAATTGCCGTACTTAACGCTTCCTGCGCCGCCAGTAATGCACGGCGTTCCAGGGTATCGAAGATGCAGAGTCGGTGACGCAGCTCGCGCGGAAGGATTGCCAGAATTGCTGGGATCAGCTTCTGAATTTTTTCTCTTTGCGTTTTCGTTTCACCTTTCAACCAACGGTGATAGATATTCTGCTGATTATTCCAGTCCTTGCCTGGTACCAGGGGCAATTCGCCGCCCCCCTGGCGCAGATATTCTTCAGTAATTGCATTGGCTACCCATGCCTGCCCTTTTTCGGCTGCCAGGGCAAACAACACTGATTCGATGTGTTCATGCTTGATTTTCATGAATCATTTGCCTCTTGATGTTTCAGGTATGATCAAATGAGGATTTGTTACTGTCATTTAGTTGCTTCACTGACATATTCTGCGAACAACATGCCGAACGTCGTAAATATGACCAGTCAATATCAGGACGAAGCTCTTCGCACAGAACCTCACCTCTTGTTGCACGTTCAATTGCTGGACATCTCTCGGCAGGCAATTGACGTACCCCTTTGATCCATTGATTTACGCTTGGAGGTGATACACCTAAAAGCCTAGCCATTGCTGATTGCCCACCGACAACAGCTTGAATGAATAGTTCTCTTTTTTCATCGAATGAACTCCAAAAACACACAGAAATATTAGGCGACGCCTAACACAAATGTCAATAGGCTATGCCTAATGCGATAAGGGTAGGGATTGCCTAATGCAATGAGCATAGGAGAATATTAAGCAATGCTTAGTGGTAAAGACTTAGGCCGAGCGATAGAGCAGGCCATTAACAAAAAAATCGCATCGGGATCCGTCAAATCAAAGGCGGAGGTCGCACGCCACTTCAAAGTCCAACCACCATCAATTTATGACTGGATTAAGAAAGGCTCCATAAGTAAAGATAAACTTCCAGAATTATGGCGTTTCTTTTCTGATGTTGTTGGTCCAGAGCATTGGGGGCTTAACGAATACCCCATACCAACCCCCACCAATTCAGATACAAAAAGTGAACTTTTAGATATAAACAACCTTTATCAAGCAGCCTCTGATGAAATAAGAGCGATTGTAGCTTTCCTGTTATCTGGAAATACTACAGAACCAGATTGGGTTGACCACGATGTTCGCGCCTACATAGCAGCGATGGAAATGAAAGTGGGTAAGTATCTGAAAGCTCTAGAATCTGAACGGAAAAGCCAGAACATCACAAAAACTGGAACTTAAACTTATATGGTCTGACGGAAAACTCCTGGATTCCGTTATTTAACCCCCCATCACTTTCTCCTGTCGCCATCACCTATTAGGTTACGCTCAAAACATTAGGCATAGCCTATTGACAATCAATTAGGCATTACCTATAGTTCCAGCATACCACCCACCCCGCCCCACAGAACGCAGGGCAATACTTCGAGTTACCAGGCAGTGGTAAGGGGTTAAGTAGCCAGCCCGAGGCGTATGAACATGACGGCGGGATTCAAATTTTGCAGTGCAGCAGTTAGTTCCGCCACCCGGCGTTAAGGGGAGAGATAAGATGGTGCATTACGAAGTAGTTCAGTATTTGATGGATTGTTGCGGCATCACTTACAGCCAGGCTGTACAGGTTCTACGCAGCAACGACTGGGATCTCTGGCAGGCAGAAGCCTCTATCCGCAACAACAAGATGTGAGGGTTCCCAAAATGCAAAAAAATCGACCTCGGCAACAACGAATCCATGGTGTGTGGCGTGTTTCCCAACCAGGACGGTACGTTCACCGCGATGACGTATACAAAAAGCAAAACATTTAAAACCGAAACTGGTGCGCGCCGATGGTTGGAGAAGCACACAGTAAGCTAACGATTAAAACGTCTACTCCTGCTGTTCCAGAATAACTTCATAAAATGGGAGTATTTTTCGGTGACGAGATAATAAGAACAGTTTGCGCTATCACTCTGATGTTGAATGATGCCCTTCCGTTCTAATTTTTTCATAACCGGGTTACGGCAAGGAGAAGTGATAATAAGATTTCCTGTTTTAAGGAAATCTTTAAATACAGCGATTTCTTTCTCAGATAAACGAAGCAATACTCGTTGCTCTGGTAGTAATGAATAATGCTTTTGAATATGTGCTCGCAATCTTGAGAAGGAAATGGCGACCACGAAAGAAAAGGCAAAAACGATAATCTGAAAGAGCCAAGGTATTTCAGTATAAGCATTGAATGCGACAGTAAACTCTTTCGGTATCAGCCAGAGAGTGAGACCAAAAATGATAATCGTATACATAAGTCTTTCGAGTGGCTCGTTAGCAAAAAGTTTCAACAATGGAGTAAATACATCCAACATATCAATAACTCTCAACTGTAAGGGTATTGAAATGTTAACACAAGCTCTCGCTGTAGGGGTATAGCCGAGACCACCGAAGCCCGGAGGTGGTGAAATAAAACTGGGCACAACACGAAGGCGCACTTCCGGTATCCATAAAGAGTCGGTCTTGTCTGTTAAATTTAAATGGTGGGAGTGCGCCTCCGGTTGTAAATAACGACATTGCTGTGTGTAGCCTTGGCGGCATCAGTTTTTTCTTGAAGTTCGGCTGATGTCCGCCCTTTTTAAAGTGAATTTTGTGATGCGGTGAATGCGGCTAAGCGCACGCGGAACAGTTAAAAGCATCAGAGTTATGGGTGGATTATCCGGCGTTAATTGTTAACTGGTTAACGTCACCTGGAGGCACCAGGCACCGCATCAACAAAGTTCATTTGTGAAAATGGAGATAATTATGATTGCTCATCACTTCGGAACTGATGAAATACCACGTCAGTGTGTGACTCCTGGTGATTATGTTCTTCATAACGGCCGGACATATATTGCCTCGGCAAACAATATTAAAAAGCGAAAACTTTATATTCGTAACCTGACCACAAAAACATGCATTACTGACTGCATGATTAAAGTCTTCCTCGGTCGTGATGGTTTACCTGTAAAGGCGGAGTCATGGTGATGACTAAGAAAATAAAATATGCTTACCACCTTTGCAATAAAGGAATTAAAGAAAGCAAAAGCATTAAAAGACCACTTCATTTCATGCATGGAGTTATCCCAACGACGGAAATGAAAAAATATTGTAGTGAAAATTGTGCCGAAAAAGACCAGATGGCACACGAACTTTAATTAACTGACTATGCGAAACTGAATTTATGCCAGCAATGGCAGGGATTCGCTCAACCTTAATTAAGGAGAAAAACATGATTACCAATTATGAAGTCACTGTTGTAACTACCGATGACATTGTTCACGAGGTTAATCTGGAAGGAAAGCGTATTGGCTACGTGATTAAAACAGAAAATAAAGAAACCCCATTCACTGTGGTTGATATCGACGGCCCATCAGGCAACGTAAAAACACTTGATGAAGGTGTCACAAAAATGAGTCTGGTTTACATCGGAAAGAATCTGCCCGCAGAAAAAAAAGCCGGATTTCTGGCAATTCTGATTGCAATGAAATTAAAAGGTGAAATCTGAAAAAAGAAAGCCTGCACAACGTGCAGGCCTGAGTGAAGAACCTGGGACATTTATTCATCACTCGCAGTAATTTTAATCTGAGTTGAGGTTAAAAAACAATGAGCACAAAACCACTCTTCCTGTTACGGAAAGCGAAAAAATCATCCGGTGAACCTGACGTCGTCCTGTGGGCAAGCGACGATTTTGAATCGACCAGCACCACTCTGGACTATCTGCTCGTTAAGTCAGGTAAAAAACTGAGCAACTATTTTAAAGCTGTTGCCACAAATTTTCCTGTCGTTAATGACCTTCCCCCTGAAGGTGAGATCGATTTTACCTGGAGTGAACACTATCAACTCAGCAAAGACTCCATGACATGGGAACTAAAACCGGGAGCAGCGCCAGACGACGTTCACCACCAGGATAATGCTCAAGAAACCAAAGAACTGGCGGGAGGCCAGGAAGAAAACACGCAGGCAGACGCCCACGAGGATTGCCAGGATTGCGAAGTCTCTGTAGCCACTTTGCGGTTCACTCAGCGTCTTCTGCACATTTTTACGTATGCGGCCGGGGATCGGAAATACCTGCATCATGCCACCCGTGAACAACGCGAACACATTACTGCTCTTGAGATGGATCAGGAAAACAGCTATGTCCAGAATCTGCTGTTGGCCATACGCGGTATGGCAGAACCGACAACTCTGGATAATGCCGCCCTGCTCCGCCTGACTGATGCAATTAAGGCAGTTTTCTCTATCACGAAAAAACATCAGCCCTATGAATTTAAGAATTTCATTTCAGCCTGGCTGGATACCGAACACATTGATCGTGGTCTTCTGACAAAAGAATGGAGGAAAGGGAATCGTGTTTCACGCATCACTCGCACGGCTTCCGGTGCTAATGCTGGCGGCGGGAACCTCACCGATCGCGGCGAAGGTTTCGTCCACGATCTGACGTCACTGGCACGCGATGTAGCCACTGGCGTACTGGCCCGTTCAATGGACGTGGACATCTATAACCTTCATCCGGCACACGCTAAACGCATTGAGGAAATTATCGCTGAAAATAAACCGCCCTTTTCTGTTTTCCGCGACAAATTCATCACCATGCCTGGCGGGCTGGATTATTCCCGCGCCATCGTGGTTGCGTCCGTGAAAGAAGCACCAATTGGGATCGAGGTCATCCCCGCGCACGTCACTGAATATCTGAACAAAGTACTGACTGAAACTGATCATGCCAACCCTGATCCGGAAATCGTGGATATTGCCTGCGGTCGCTCCTCTGCCCCGATGCCGCAGCGTGTGACAGAAGAAGGAAAACAGGACGATGAAGAAAAACCACAACCATCTGGCGCAATGGCAGATGAACAGGCAACGGCTGAAACAGTGGAACCGAATGCAACTGAACATCATCAGAACACGCAGCCGCTGGATGCTCAGTCACAGGTAAACCCTGTTGAAGCGGAATACCAGAAAAAGCTGGCAGAACTCCATGAAGCCCGGAAAAACATTCCATCAAAAAATCCTGTCGATGCCGATAAATTGCTTGCTGCATCACGTGGTGAATTTGTTGACGGAATTAGCGACCCGAACGATCCGAAATGGGTTAAGGGGATCCAGACTCGCGATTCTGTGTACCAGAACCAGCCAGAAACGGAAAAAACCAGCCCGGATGTGAAACAACCTGAGCCAGTAGTGCAACAGGAACCGGAAATAGTCTGCAATGCCTGCGGTCAGACTGGCGGGGATAACTGCCCTGACTGTGGTGCGGTGATGGGCGACGCAACATACCAGGAAACATTCGATGAAGAGAATCAGGTTGAAGCTAAGGAAAATGATCCGGTGGAAATGGAAGGCGCTGAACATCCGCACAATGAGAATGCTGGCAGCGATCCGCATCGCGATTGCAGTGATGAAACTGGCGAAGTCGCAGCTCCCGTAATCGTAGAAGACATAGAGCCAGGTATTTATTACGGAATTTCGAATGAGAATTACCACGCGGGTCCCGGTGTCAGTAAGTCTCAGCTCGATGACATTGCTGATACTCCGGCACTGTATTTGTGGCGTAAAAATGCCCCCGTGGACACCACAAAGACAAAAACGCTCGATTTAGGAACCGCTTTCCACTGCCGGGTACTTGAACCGGAAGAATTCAGTAACCGCTTTATCGTAGCACCTGAATTTAACCGCCGTACAAACGCCGGAAAAGAAGAAGAGAAAGCGTTTCTTATGAAATGCGCAAGCACAGGAAAAACGGTTATCACTGCGGAAGAAAGCCGGAAAATTGAGCTCATGTATCAAAGCGTTATGGCTTTGCCGCTGGGGCAATGGCTTGTTGAAAGCGCCGGACACGCTGAATCATCAATTTACTGGGAAGATCCTGAAACAGGAATTTTGTGTCGGTGCCGTCCGGACAAAATTATCCCTGAATTTCACTGGATCATGGACGTGAAAACTACGGCGGATATTCAACGATTCAAAACCGCTTATTACGACTACCGCTATCACGTTCAGGATGCATTCTACAGTGACGGTTATGAAGCACAGTTTGGAGTGCAGCCAACTTTCGTTTTTCTGGTCGCCAGCACAACTATTGAATGCGGACGTTATCCGGTTGAAATTTTCATGATGGGCGAAGAAGCAAAACTGGCAGGTCAGCTGGAATATCACCGCAATCTGCGAACCCTGGCTGACTGCCTCAATACCGATGAATGGCCAGCTATTAAGACGTTATCACTGCCCCGCTGGGCTAAGGAATATGCAAATGACTAAGCAACCACCAATCGCAAAAGCCGATCTGCAAAAAACTCAGGGAAACCGTGCACCAGCAGCAGTTAAAAATAACGACGTGATTAGTTTTATTAACCAGCCATCAATGAAAGAGCAACTGGCAGCAGCTCTTCCACGCCATATGACGGCTGAACGTATGATCCGTATCGCCACCACAGAAATTCGTAAAGTTCCAGCGTTAGGAAACTGTGACACTATGAGTTTTGTCAGTGCAATCGTACAGTGTTCACAGCTCGGCCTTGAGCCAGGTAGCGCCCTTGGCCACGCATATTTACTGCCTTTTGGTAATAAAAACGAAAAGAGCGGTAAAAAGAACGTTCAGCTAATCATTGGCTATCGCGGCATGATTGATCTGGCTCGCCGTTCTGGTCAAATCGCCAGCCTGTCAGCCCGTGTTGTCCGTGAAGGTGACGAGTTTAGCTTCGAATTTGGCCTTGATGAAAAGTTAATACACCGCCCGGGAGAAAACGAAGATGCCCCAGTTACCCACGTCTATGCTGTCGCAAGACTGAAAGACGGAGGTACTCAGTTTGAAGTTATGACGCGCAAACAGATTGAGCTGGTGCGCAGCCAAAGTAAAGCTGGTAATAACGGGCCGTGGGTAACTCACTGGGAAGAAATGGCAAAGAAAACGGCTATTCGTCGCCTGTTCAAATACCTGCCCGTATCAATTGAGATCCAGCGCGCGGTATCAATGGATGAAAAGGAACCACTGACAATCGATCCGGCAGATTCCTCTGTATTAACCGGGGAATACAGTGTAATCGATAATTCAGAGGAATAATTCAGCTAGGCGGTGTAATGCACCGCCAACGTGAAATATTTTTTATGAGAACAATTATGAGATATGACGATGTTAAACCATGTCCGTTTTGTGGTTGTCCATCAGTAACGGTGAAAGCCATTTCAGGATATTACCGCGCGAAGTGTAACGGATGCGAATCCCGAACCGGCTATGGTGGAAGTGAAAAAGAAGCACTCGAACGATGGAATAAACGAACCACTGGAAATAATAATGGAGGTGTTCATGTATAAAATTACCGCCACTATTGAAAAGGAAGGAGGCACTCCTACTAACTGGACAAGATATTCAAAATCTAAACTAACGAAATCAGAATGCGAAAAAATGCTCTCAGGTAAAAAAGAAGCAGGCGTTTCCAGAGAGCAGAAAGTAAAACTGATAAATTTTAATTGCGAGAAACTTCAGTCCTCATGAATTGCATTGTATTCAAATTAAAACTTCATAGCTGATTATTAATAATCAACATCGGGCGTCAATTTCAGCCTAACATTGGCGCCTGCCAGAGGTGATGCGATGGCACAAGTAATCTTTAATGAAGAGTGGGTGGTTGAATACGGCCTGATGCTTCGCACTGGTCTAGGTGCCAGACAAATTGAAGCATACCGCCAGAACTGTTGGGTGGAAGGCTTCCACTTCAAACGAGTATCTCCTTTAGGGAAGCCAGACAGTAAGCGAGGGATTATCTGGTACAACTATCCGAAGATAAATCAGTTTATCAAAGACTCATGATATGTCTAAATTACCAACAGGTGTTGAGATTCGAGGTAAATACATTCGCATCTGGTTCATGTTTCGAGGAAAACGATGTCGGGAAACATTGAAAGGCTGGGAGATTACTAACAGTAACATTAAAAAGGCCGGGAATTTAAGAGCGTTGATAGTTCATGAAATCAGTTCCGGTGAATTTGAGTATTTAAGACGTTTTCCCCAGTCCAGCACTGGGGCAAAAATGGTGACAACGAGGGTCATAAAAACATTCGGGGAGCTTTGTGATATCTGGACAAAAATTAAAGAGACAGAGTTAACAACAAACACAATGAAGAAAACGAAATCACAATTAAAAACACTCAGGATAATAATTTGTGAGAGTACCCCGATATCGCATATTCGTTATAGCGATATCTTAAACTACCGGAATGAACTGCTGCATGGAGAAACGCTTTACCTGGATAATCCAAGATCCAACAAAAAAGGAAGAACCGTGCGCACAGTTGATAACTATATCGCCCTGCTCTGTTCGTTGTTACGTTTTGCGTATCAGTCGGGATTTATATCAACCAAACCATTTGACGGAGTAAAAAAATTACAGCGAAACAGAATAAAGCCTGACCCGTTATCTAAAACAGAATTCAATGCATTAATGGAAAGTGAAAAAGGACAGAGCCAAAACTTGTGGAAATTTGCCGTTTACTCCGGGCTTCGTCACGGGGAACTGGCAGCTCTGGCGTGGGAGGATGTGGATTTCGAGAAGGGAATTGTGAATGTCAGAAGAAACCTGACGATACTTGATATGTTCGGTCCCCCAAAAACAAATGCCGGGATCCGGACGGTAACATTACTGCAGCCGGCTCTTGAAGCACTGAAGGAGCAATACAAACTGACCGGGAATCATCGCAAAAGCGAAATCACTTTTTATCATCGGGAGTACGGCAGAACTGAAAAGCAAAAACTGCATTTTGTTTTCATGCCCAGGGTGTGTAACGAAAAACAGAAACCTTATTACTCGGTAAGCAGTTTGGGTGCAAGATGGAATGCAGCAGTAAAACGTGCTGGTATTCGCCGCCGTAATCCGTACCATACGCGACATACTTTTGCCTGCTGGCTGTTGACGGCAGGAGCGAACCCAGCATTTATAGCCAGCCAGATGGGGCATGAAACTGCGCAAATGGTGTATGAAATTTACGGTATGTGGATTGATGACATGAACGACGAACAGGTAGCTATGTTGAATGCGCGGTTATCGTAGTTGCAAAGTTTGCCCCCAATTTGCCCCATTTAGTACCAGAGAACTGAAATAATGCAAGAAAATCAAAAGAATACGAAGAAAGAACAATACAACCTGAACAAATTACAAAAACGTCTGCGTCGTAACGTGGGCGAAGCCATTGCTGACTTCAATATGATTGAAGAAGGCGATCGCATCATGGTTTGCCTCTCCGGGGGTAAAGACAGCTATACCATGCTGGAGATTCTGCGCAATTTGCAGCAAAGCGCGCCAATCAATTTTTCGCTGGTGGCTGTTAACCTCGATCAAAAGCAACCGGGCTTCCCGGAACACGTTCTGCCCGAGTATCTTGAAACGCTGGGCGTTGAGTACAAGATTGTTGAAGAGAACACTTACGGTATCGTGAAAGAGAAGATTCCGGAGGGCAAAACCACTTGCTCACTGTGTTCTCGTCTTCGTCGCGGTATCCTTTATCGCACCGCAACGGAACTGGGGGCGACGAAGATCGCGCTGGGTCACCATCGTGACGATATCCTGCAAACGCTGTTCTTAAATATGTTCTACGGTGGCAAGATGAAAGGTATGCCTCCGAAACTGATGAGCGATGATGGCAAACATATCGTGATTCGTCCGCTGGCCTACTGCCGCGAGAAAGATATTCAGCGCTTTGCCGATGCAAAAGCGTTCCCGATTATTCCGTGCAACCTGTGCGGTTCACAGCCTAACCTGCAACGTCAGGTAATTGCTGACATGTTGCGTGACTGGGATAAACGTTATCCGGGGCGTATCGAGACGATGTTCAGCGCAATGCAGAATGTGGTGCCGTCGCATCTGTGCGATACCAACCTGTTCGATTTCAAAGGCATTACCCACGGTTCTGAAGTGGTTAACGGGGGGGATCTGGCGTTTGATCGCGAAGAGATCCCACTACAACCAGCGGGCTGGCAGCCAGAAGAAGATGAAAATCAGTTGGATGAGTTACGGCTGAATGTGGTTGAAGTGAAATAACCAGGATAGCGCCCGATACGCAAGCGTATCGGGCTACTCTTATGGAAGCCGATAAGACGCGGCCAGCGTCGCATCCGGCAATGCCGAAGAAGATGTTTACTCTTGCACCCTGCAATTCAACATTTCATTATTTTAATAACCGCACCCGGCACGTTTTTCCTTTAATCTTCCCGCCCTGTAACTGTTTCCATGCTTTATGAGCAACAGCCTGACGCACCGCGACATAAACATGCGCCGGATGCACGGCAATTTTGCCAATATCTGCGCCATCAAGCCCGATGTCTCCTGTCAGCGCACCTAATACATCACCCGGGCGCATTTTGGCTTTTTTCCCGCCATCGATACACAACGTTGCCATTTCTGCTTCCAGCGGCACAATGGAACTATTCGCTGGCGGCGTTTGCCAGTTAAGTTTTATCTGCAACATGTCAGAAATGATATTGGCCCGCTGTGCTTCTTCCGGAGCACAGAAACTGATCGCCAGACCGCTATTTCCTGCACGAGCTGTACGACCGATGCGATGTACATGAACTTCAGGGTCCCACGCCAGCTCAAAGTTCACCACCAGCTCAAGCGATTTTATATCCAGACCACGCGCAGCAACATCAGTCGCGACCAGTACACGGGCGCTACCGTTAGCAAAACGTACCAGGGTCTGATCGCGATCGCGTTGCTCCAGATCGCCGTGTAACGACAATGCACTTTGCCCTACTTCATTCAGCGCGTCGCAGACAGACTGGCAATCTTTTTTGGTATTGCAAAACACCACGCAAGAGGATGGCTGATGCAAGCTTAATAACCGTTGCAACAGAGGAATTTTGCCTTTGCTGGATGTCTCATAAAATTGTTGTTCAATAGGTGGCAGAGCATCTGTTGAGTCAATTTCAATCGCTAAAGGATCGCGCTGCACTCTTCCGCTGATTGCGGCAATGGCTTCCGGCCAGGTTGCCGAAAACAGAAGTGTCTGCCGAGATGCTGGCGCAAAACGGATGACATCATCAATGGCGTCACTAAATCCCATATCCAGCATGCGGTCGGCCTCATCCATCACCAGCGTATTCAACGCATCCAGTGATACAGTGCCTTTTTGCAGGTGATCCAGCAAACGGCCCGGCGTTGCCACGATAATATGCGGCGCATGTTGTAACGAATCACGCTGCATACCGAACGGTTGACCACCGCACAACGTCAAAATTTTGGTATTTGGCAGAAAACGCGCCAGCCGACGCAATTCACCTGCCACCTGATCCGCCAGTTCACGCGTAGGACACAGCACTAAAGCCTGGGTTTGAAATAGCGACGCATCAATTTGCTGTAACAAGCCGAGGCCAAAAGCCGCCGTTTTGCCGCTGCCGGTTTTCGCCTGCACGCGAACATCTTTTCCGGCAAGGATCGCCGGAAGCGCGGCGGCCTGCACCGGCGTCATGGTTAAATAACCCAACCCATTAAGGTTTGTGAGTTGGGCGGGAGGCAAAACATTCAGGGTAGAAAAAGCGGTCACAATCTATTCTCGTGGTCATCGACGCAAAGTCAGCAGGCGCGTATCCTCGCAGATCTACGCTCACGATGCGACAATTTAATCGGCTCTTCATCGGGTGGTGGGTCAGGCATGGGTTGCGGGCGAGGGATCGGATCGGGCACGGGAACAGGATCGCCAGGAATCGGTTCAGGGACAGGAATTTGCAAATAAATAAGTGTCGTCATATTTCCCTCCGGTCATTGGGTGGACTCTTAAAGGGTAGACGCTGATAAATAACAGGCAAAAAAAAGCCGACTCATCAAAGTCGGCGTCGTACGAATCAATTGTGCTATGCAGTAATTCAAAAAAGGAAGTAAGACAATATGGAGCGCAACGCCCATCGCTTGACGTTGCATTCACCTGCAAGAGAGATATTGCCCTGAATGGGTAGAGAGTTTATTGACTTCGCTCAAACTTTACGGCGTTTTTGTATACAGACAGCCGGGAAAATTGCTTTTGTTACAACCATTTACTACGATGCAACCATAAAGCAACACCACCAATAAGAACAACTAACAGAATACAAAAAATTGAAAATCCGAATTGCCATCCACCGCCAGGGATCCCACCAAGGTTGACGCCAAATAACCCTGTCAGAAACGTACTGGGTAAAAAGACCATTGCCATCAACGACATTGTATAAGTACGACGAGCTAAATTTTCCTGCATCACCTGAGCGATTTCATCCGCCATCACGCCAGTCCGTGCTATACAGGCGTCGATTTCGTCAAGACCGCGCCCAAGGCGATCGGCAATATCCTGCATCCGACGGCGTTGGTCATCGCTCATCCACGGCAAACGTTCACTGGCAAGACGAGCATAAACATCACGTTGCGGTGCCATATAGCGACGCATCACAATTAATTGTTTGCGCAGCAGAGCCAGGAATCCACGCGGTGGAATTTGCTGATCGAGAAGATTATCTTCGAGGTCGATAATTTTATCGTGCAGCTGCTCGATAAATTCGCTGGAATGATCGGTCAACGCATCGCACACATCAACCAGCCACCCCCCGCAATCGGTCGGACCAGTGCCCTCTTCCAGATCGCTCACCACATCGTCCAGCGCCAGCACTTTGCGTTGTCGGGTCGAAACAATTAACCGCCCGTCCATATATACACGCATGGCGACCAGTTGATCGGGGCGTTCATCGGTGCTGCCGTTTATACAGCGCAATGTAATCAGCGTGCCTTCACCGAGACGGCTGACTCGGGGCCGTGTGCTCTCGCCCGCCAGCGCATCACGTACGTTATTGGGAAGCAGCGGTGTTGTCGCCAGCCATTGGGCGCTATCATGGTGTACATAATTAAGGTGGAGCCAGCAGGGATGCGCTTCATCAATCACATCTGTATTTTCCAGCGGTTTAACGCCGCCTCTACCATCCAGCATCCATGCAAATACTGCATCCGGGACATTAACGTCCGATCCCTTAATCGCTTCCACAGTGCCTCCATCATCAACGCATTATTTTGTAGTCTAGCCTTCTGGCCCTGTTACGCAACATCTCATCACCCCATTACCCTGAAATGATTAATAAAATTCTGTCTAAATTGAATACAAAAAGCAAAATGCTTTTCCGTATACAAACCGTGTGAAGTGTTAAATAGCGTCTATCATTATCAGAATTATCTGATCATATGACGTGGCTTTTTTGCGATCGGATAGCAACAACAATTGATAAAAATAATGGGATCTCAATGATTACGCACAACTTCAATACCCTGGACTTACTCACCAGTCCTGTCTGGATCGTTTCGCCCTTTGAGGAACAGTTAATTTATGCCAACAGCGAGGCGCGACTGTTGATGCAAGACCTCACGTTTAGTCAGCTACGAACCGGTCCCTATTCCGTCTCCTCACAAAAAGAACTGCCGAAATACCTCTCCGATCTGCAAAATCAACACGATATTATCGAAATCCTCACCGTTCAGCGCAATGAAGAGGAAACAGCATTAAGCTGTCGGCTTGTTTTGCGAGAGCTGACAGAAACAGAACCGGTGATTATTTTCGAAGGTATCGAAGCACCGGCAACGCTGGGTTTAAAAGCCAGTCGCTCGACAAATTATCAGCGCAAAAAACAAGGTTTTTATGCGCGCTTTTTTCTGACTAACTCTGCGCCAATGTTGTTGATTGACCCCTCACGAGATGGCCAAATCGTTGATGCTAACCTCGCCGCTCTCAATTTCTATGGTTATAACCATGAAACGATGTGCCAGAAACATACCTGGGAAATAAATATGCTCGGGCGTCGCGTCATGCCTATCATGCATGAAATCTCGCATTTACCCGGTGGTCATAAACCTTTGAATTTTGTTCATAAACTGGCGGATGGTTCGACTCGTCATGTGCAGACCTATGCCGGGCCGATTGAAATTTATGGCGACAAGCTCATGTTATGTATTGTGCATGATATTACTGAGCAAAAACGGCTGGAGGAGCAGCTGGAACATGCTGCCCACCATGATGCGATGACAGGATTACTGAATCGGCGACAGTTTTATCACATTACCGAGCCAGGCCAAATGCAGCACCTCGCCATCGCTCAGGATTACAGCTTGTTGCTCATCGACACCGATCGTTTTAAACACATTAACGATCTCTATGGGCATTCTAAAGGTGATGAGGTGTTATGCGCCCTTGCCCGCACTCTCGAAAGTTGCGCTCGCAAAGGCGATTTGGTGTTTCGTTGGGGAGGCGAAGAGTTTGTCTTATTGCTACCAAGAACCCCACTGGATACCGCGCTTTCGCTGGCTGAAACTATCCGCGTAAGCGTGGCAAAAGTGAGTATTTCGGGCTTACCACGCTTTACTGTCAGCATTGGTGTGGCGCATCACGAAGGAAATGAAAGCATCGATGAACTGTTTAAACGCGTTGATGATGCTTTGTATCGAGCGAAAAATGATGGACGCAACCGCGTGCTGGCGGCATAAGCCACGGATGCGTCTCGTGATCAACGACTGCGCTTAGCATGGCGCTCCCAGTTTTCTTGCTTCGCCTGCGCTGTTTTACGTAGTGCGACGTAACACGCCCCGCTGCCGCCATGATGCGGTAGCGCAGTGCAATATGCCTGAACATCATCAAATTCGGTCAGCCAGCGCGCCACATAGCTGCGGACAATATTGGCATGCGATTTATCATCCCGTCCTTTGCCATGAATAATCAGCACGTTACGCAAACCATCCGCCAGGGCTTGTTGAATGAAACTGAACATCATTTTGCGGCACTCTTCCACCGGCTGGCGCAAAAGATTCAGGCTCGCCTGTTGCGGATATTTACCACTGCGCAGCTTATCCAGCACCCCATGTTGCAACCCTTCCCGCCGAAACTCCAGCGGCCGACTTAGCGGGATGATGTCGAGAAATCCAGTGGTGAGGAAATTATCAAGTTGCAGCGTGTCGATACGCTGCGGCGCACGTTGGTTACGCGTTGGATGCCAGTGGACATCTGTAGCACGTTTCAGCGGCTGGACATCTTCCATGGCGTCAAGAAACAGCGATTTGTCGTCAAGGTTCATGTAACCTCCTATGCACCTTCACACGTCGTGATTCAGACGGGTTAATTGTTCATACTTACTGCATCGTTCCCTTCACAGATTGAAACAATACTCTACTTCATACCTGTGAGTATCTGCGCAGGCGGAGCATTTTATACTAGCCTGTTAGCAGTATCGAACAGTTTAGCCCGAGTTTAATTCAGCACAGGCTCCGATCAGGATGATTTATTCATAGCAGGAACCAACAAAAATGCGATAAATAACAGACCACTGATTAGCAGAAAGGTATCCGAAAATGCCATAGTTTGCGCCTCCCTCAGCATCAATTGACTCAATAATTTGGTTGAAGCCAGTATTTCCGATGTCTGGTCACTTCCTCCGCGATTAAAAAACAAAGCACTTCTGGAAATGAAGTCATTCACCGTATGGGGAACAGAAACCATTTTTTCACCCATTCTCGAAAAATGAAAATTAGTTCGATTATTGAGAATAGAGCCACACAGGGCAATACCAATCGCGCCCCCAAGATTACGTGTTAAATTAAATACACCAGAGGCTAACTTCAGCCGTTCTTTTGGAATTCCCCCCAGCGTTAATGTTACGATGGGGGCCATCGCAAACTGCTGCGAAATCCCTCTAATTGCCTGTGGAAACAGTAACTCCTGCCATCCCCATTCGTGGGTTATAGGGGTAAAAAGATACATTGAAAACACAAATCCACCCAGCCCCGCCATCAACAGCCATCGCAGATTTATTTTTTTACTTAACCAGAAGTAAAAGGGAACAGAAAATAACTGGAAAATACCTGTTGTGCAAACGGCAAAACCTATCTCTTCGGCATTTAATCCGCGAACCCGCCCCAAAAACACAGGTATTAAATATACAGTAGAGAATATTCCAACCCCTCCAGAAAAAGAAAAAAAACATCCCAGTGTGAAATTTTTATCCTTAAAAGCATGAAGATCCATTATCGGATTGGATATTGTAAGTGTACGCGCAGCAAATAAAATAAAACTCACCAATGCCAGAACTGATGTCAGAAAAATAGTATTATCATCCAGCCATCCCCAGCGCGCTCCTTCTTCAAGGGTATATTCCAGACATCCCAGTGTCATGGCCAACAGGATAATACTCGGATAATCAGCAACTTTCAGTAAAGAGAGATCAGGTTTATCAAAATTAACCAGAAAAGGAATACTCAAAACTAAATATATGCCAGGTAATATATTGATATAAAATAGCCATCGCCAGTCGAGGTTATCAGTGATCCAGCCCCCCAGAGTTGGCCCTAGCGTCGGTGACAGTGAGGCCAGCGCACTGACTACCGCAGCAGCCAACCCCAACTCTTTACCCTGGTAATAAATAAACGCCGTCGTGAAAACTAAAGGGATCATGGATGCGCCAGCAGCTCCCTGTAAAGCACGAAAAAAAATCATGATCTGAATATTCCAAGCAAGTCCACACGCGATACTCATTAAAGTAAATATTCCCGCGGATAGAGTAAAAAGCCAACGAGTGGAAAATACCCGTGACAGCCACCCAGAGAGCGGAATAACAATAATCTCAGCAATTAAATAGCTGGTCTGAAGCCAGGCCATTTCGTCTTTACCTGCGGACAGACCACCACCTATTTCATTTAGGGATGACGATACAATTTGAATATCAAGCTGAGCAATAAATAATCCCATACACATACTGGCGAAAGCAATATGTTTACGCATAGACATCATCTCTCATCAACACTGACGGTGACGGACAGTCCCGGGCGAAGAAGTTGCTTTAATTCCTTTGCGTCGTCAAATGCAATCCGTACCGGGACACGCTGAACAATTTTGGTGAAATTGCCAGTGGCATTTTCTATCGGAATCAAGCTGAAACTGGCTCCTGTCGCTGGGGAAAGGCTTTCAATGTGACCGTGAAACACTTCCCCTTTGAGAATATCAGCACGGATCTCAGCCTTCATTCCTGGCTTCATTCCCGCTATTTGGTTTTCTTTATAATTTGCATCAACCCACAACTCACTGACTGGTACTAGTGAAACTAACGATGTGCCGCCTTCCACCCAACTGCCTGTATGGGCGCTGCGGTTTGCGACAATGCCATCAATCGGCGCACGAACAAGGGTATATTCCAGATCCAGTAGTGCCTGAGTCAAAGCGGCCTGAACTTCTTCGATACTTGCACGTACGTTTTCTTCCTGAGCAGATAAAACTGCCAGCCGTTGCTTCTCCACCAGGAAATCGTTCGCGGCTTTGCGCTCCTTTGCTGCGACCTGCTGGTAGTCAAACCTGGCGTTATCAATAATTTGTTGCGATATTGCCGCTGATTGTGCGAGTTTTTCATAACGTTCAGTATCTCGCAGGCGCTTTTGCTCCTCATGTTTTACTGCCTGCCATGTTTCACTGGCACTTTGAATTATCGACTGCTGCATCGCAATAGTGGCTTGAATGCTTTCGAGATTGGCTTTGCTACTTTTTATTTTTGCCTCAAGCCTGGCGACATTTGCACGATAATCCCGATCATCGAGACGCAGGATAATATCGCCTTTTTTTACACTCTGATTATCGCGCACCTCTATAGCAGAAATATAACCAGAAACTTTACTTGTCACCGTGGTGATATTACCACCAATGTAAGCATCATCCGTCGTCTGTATAAATCTTCCTTTGCTTACCCACCAGATAAAAAAGACAACGCCAGCCAAAAGAATACCGATCGCTACCACCCCAATAAGCTGTTTTTTAGAAATTATCATCACTCTTTACACCGTATATATCCGGAAACTTGCATACGTCATATTTAAAATTTAACATGGCTTATTTGATGATTTCTGACAAAATACCTACTGTAAATGACAATCACACTGCAACCCAAAGCATCACCAGGGCATCACATTATCGGACTGGATTCGGAACATCTGAATGGAGGTACAGTTCCCTGGCATAAACATCTCTATGCCCAGTTGCTTTACCCGGCTGAAGGAGTCGTTCGTGTATGGGCTGGAGAAAGCGTCTGGCTAGTGCATGCCAGCAGCGCGCTTTGGCTGCCCCCACAAATGCCGCATAAGTTTGTTGCGACAGGCAACGTACTTTTAAAAACCGTACTGGTTTCAGAAGCGGAAAGTGAAACGCTGGGAAAAGTTTGCTTCATGACGGGTATTTCACCCCTGTTAAGGGAATTACTAATTGCAATTAACCAACTTCCACCGTCGCAAAGTACCACAGATAAACAACAGTTACGTTTTTCAGCCCTCGAGACACTGATACTTCAGGAAATAAAAATGGGGGTGAAAATGTCACTTGAACTCCCTTGGCCAAATGATGAGCGGCTACAGCAGCTTTGTGAGAATTTGCTAAACAACCAAGGGTATCTGCCAACACTGGATAATCTAGCGGATAAAATTAACGTCAGTAGCCGTACACTCATGCGCTTATTTGTTAAAGAGACGGGATTAACATTTCGCCACTGGGTTCAGCAAATGCACGTTATTTCTGCAGTGACGCTTCTTGATGATGGATATTCGTTGACCAAAATTGCCCATCGTCTGGGCTATGCCTCAGCTGAATCGTTCGGCAATATGTTTAAGCGTCGAACGGGCTACTCGCCCGGTAAATTTACTCGTCGATTAACGATGCATGATTATGCAATCACAAGACAAATGATTTAACTTATATTTTCGTGAAATCTGTCACTGAAGAAAATTGGCAACGGATGGGTAAAACCGTTATAACACTGTCACCGGTCACCAGGACCCCAGGCCGGATTTAAGACGAGGATGCACTGCTGTGTGTACTGTAGAGTCTGGCGGATGTCGACAGGCTCTATTTTTTTATTCATTTTTTAGCCCTGTAAATAACCACATTCTCGCCGGGATTGGGGAATGAGTGACGAGATCAGTGGTGTCTGGCGGCTATCACGCCACAGATCAAATAACAGATAACCTACGGTAAAATTTCGCTGACTGGAATTATCCCACCCTCGATCCATGTGATGGCTTGCCCTCATTTCTTCAGGCAGAAAAATCAAAAAATCGCTTAATACTATCAGACTGCGACAAACCAGACGCGAAACTGGGTACTTACTATTCGTTAGTCTTACCCTATCCACTTATCTTTTTGGTGGTATGGCTGCTGATGTTGCTGGCGTGGTATCTTGTTGGCTTGCCGATAGGTCCGGGTATTTACCCACGTTTGTCTTAAGAGAGAACGGATGCTGAGATTACTTGAAGAAAAAATTGCCACGCCACTGGGTCCACTGTGGGTGATTTGCGATGAGCAATTTCGCCTGCGGGCGGTTGAATGGGAAGAGTACAGCGAACGCATGGTGCAGCTGCTGGACATCCATTATCGCAAAGAAGGCTATGAGCGCATTTCTGCCACCAACCCAGGTGGTTTAAGCGACAAGCTGCGTGAATATTTTGCCGGTAATCTTAGCATTATTGATACGCTTCCCACTGCCACGGGGGGGACGCCATTTCAGCGCGAAGTCTGGAAAACACTGCGCACTATCCCCTGCGGGCAGGTAATGCATTATGGCCAACTGGCTGAACAATTAGGCCGCCCTGGCGCGGCGCGTGCCGTTGGTGCGGCAAACGGATCGAATCCCATCAGCATCGTCGTACCTTGCCATCGGGTTATTGGCCGAAACGGCACCATGACCGGATATGCAGGCGGAGTTCAGCGAAAAGAGTGGTTATTGCGCCACGAAGGTTATCTTTTGCTGTAAACATTAAACAATTTGTGCCAGCTTGTTCACACTTTTATGTAAAGTCACCCTTAACAACTTAAGGGTTTTCAAATAGATAGACATATATTTACATCTAATATCGGAATTCTCTGCTGTTAAGGTTTGCTTAGACTTACTTGCTCCCTAAAAAGATGTTAAAATTGACAAATATCAATTACGGCTTGAGCAGACCTATGATCCCGGAAAAGCGAATTATACGGCGCATTCAGTCTGGCGGTTGTGCTATCCATTGCCAGGATTGCAGCATCAGCCAGCTTTGCATCCCGTTCACACTCAACGAACATGAGCTTGATCAGCTTGATAATATCATTGAGCGGAAGAAGCCTATTCAGAAAGGCCAGACGCTGTTTAAGGCTGGAGATGAACTTAAATCGCTTTATGCCATCCGCTCCGGTACGATTAAAAGTTATACCATCACTGAGCAAGGCGACGAGCAAATCACTGGTTTCCATTTAGCAGGCGATCTGGTGGGATTTGATGCCATCGGCAGCGGTCATCACCCGAGTTTCGCGCAGGCGCTGGAAACCTCGATGGTATGTGAAATCCCGTTCGAAACGCTGGACGATTTGTCTGGTAAAATGCCGAATCTGCGTCAGCAGATGATGCGTCTGATGAGCGGTGAAATCAAAGGCGATCAGGACATGATCCTGCTGTTGTCGAAGAAAAATGCCGAGGAACGTCTGGCTGCATTCATCTACAACCTGTCCCGTCGTTTTGCCCAACGCGGCTTCTCCCCTCGTGAATTCCGCCTGACGATGACTCGTGGTGATATCGGTAACTATCTGGGCCTGACGGTTGAAACCATCAGCCGTCTGCTGGGTCGCTTCCAGAAAAGCGGTATGCTGGCAGTCAAAGGTAAATACATCACTATCGAAAATAACGATGCGCTGGCCCAGCTTGCTGGTCACACGCGTAACGTTGCCTGATTCTTCCGCATAACTCACTATCCTTCTGTCATATCATTAAATTTTTCTGATTTATTGATCTGACAGAAGGTTCATCACTGTTTCATTCACCAGATATGGGTTAATCTTTTAATTACAAACTGCGTTGACAGTTGTTGTAAGGAGACCCTGTATGGCTATGTATCAGAACATGCTCGTTGTTATCGATCCTAACCAGGACGACCAACCAGCATTGCGGCGAGCTGTTTATTTACATCAACGGATTGGTGGCAAAATTAAAGCCTTTTTGCCGATCTATGACTTCTCATACGAAATGACCACCCTGCTCTCTCCGGACGAACGTACCGCTATGCGTCAGGGCGTCATCAGCCAGCGTACAGCCTGGATCCACGAGCAGGCAAAATATTATCTCAATGCTGGCGTTCCCATTGAAATTAAAGTGGTCTGGCATAACCGTCCTTTCGAAGCCATCATTCAGGAAGTGATCAGCGGCGGGCACGATTTGGTGCTAAAAATGGCGCACCAACATGACCGTCTGGAAGCGGTGATTTTTACGCCAACGGACTGGCATCTGTTACGCAAATGCCCAAGCCCCGTGTGGATGGTGAAAGACCAGCCGTGGCCGGAAGGGGGTAAGGCGCTGGTGGCGGTGAATCTCGCCAGTGAAGAGCCGTACCATAATGCGCTCAATGAAAAACTGGTCAAAGAGACGATCGAACTGGCAGAACAAGTCAACCATACCGAAGTTCATCTGGTTGGCGCTTATCCGGTAACGCCAATTAATATCGCGATTGAACTGCCGGAATTTGACCCGAGCGTTTATAACGATGCCATTCGTGGGCAACATTTGCTGGCAATGAAAGCTCTGCGACAGAAATTCGGCATTAATGAAAACATGACGCACGTAGAAAAAGGTCTGCCAGAAGAGGTGATTCCTGATTTGGCGGAGCACTTACAGGCGGGGATTGTGGTTCTGGGCACGGTCGGACGCACCGGTATTTCAGCAGCATTCCTCGGCAACACGGCGGAACAGGTGATTGATCATCTTCGCTGCGACCTGCTGGTCATTAAACCTGACCAGTATCAGACACCCGTTGAACTGGATGACGAAGAAGACGATTAACGACTCTTCAATAACTGACAAGGCCCGAGTTATCGGGCCTATTTTTTACTTACTGCTCTTCGCCGCCAAGGAAATAAATTCCCAACGGGATTGCCAGCAACACAGTAAAGACCAGGCTATAAACAAAAATCATCGATGACTGAATCACATACATTGATGTCGTCCACTCAGACAGCGGAATATTGTACTGTTCTATAACGCCGCCGATGGTCGCGCGAGTCACAACCGACGCCGCAATAATGAAAACCGCCAACAAACCAAAGAGAAATTTCTTCCCTTTCGCTGACTTCAGTTTCGCCATAATCATGATGTAATCCTTGTGCAGACAAATTTTTTGTTACCTAAACGTAACAATACCATGACATTTCACCGTTGTCTGCTCTGAAAACCTCACCTCTTAGCTGGATTTACAATCAACGCATTGATTAGTTAGCTAATGTTGCTACTTCCTTCCCTGACTATTGATGATCTGAATGAATTGTCGCGGTAAAATAGTCCCGCCAGGGGTTTCCGGCATGACGACAATTATCTGGAGGAGCCTGATAAAACAATGATCGCTGAACTGTTTACAAATAATGCGCTTAATCTGGTCATTATTTTCGGTAGCTGCGCAGCATTGATTCTGATGAGCTTTTGGTTTCGCCGTGGAAATCGTAAAAGAAAAGGATTTTTATTCCATGCGGTGCAATTTTTAATCTACACCATAATTATTAGTGCTGTTGGTAGCATCATTAACTATGTTATAGAAAACTATAAACTCAAATTTATCACCCCAGGCGTTATCGATTTTATCTGTACGTCCCTGATTGCGGTTATTCTGACGATTAAGCTATTTCTGCTGATTAATCAGTTTGAAAAACAGCAGATTAAAAAAGGTCGCGATATCACCAGTGCGCGGATCATGTCGCGCATTATCAAAATCACCATTATTGTGGTGCTTGTTCTGCTTTATGGCGAACATTTCGGCATGAGCCTTTCTGGCTTGTTGACCTTTGGTGGTATTGGTGGTCTGGCTGTCGGTATGGCCGGTAAAGATATTCTGAGTAACTTCTTTTCCGGGATTATGCTCTATTTCGACCGTCCTTTCAGTATTGGCGACTGGATCCGTTCACCGGACAGAAATATCGAAGGTACAGTAGCGGAAATTGGCTGGCGAATTACCAAAATTAAGACCTTTGATAATCGTCCATTGTACGTACCGAACTCGCTGTTTTCGTCGATCAGCGTAGAAAATCCTGGACGAATGACCAACCGGCGCATTACCACGACCATTGGTTTACGTTATGAGGATGCGGCAAAAGTGGGCGTTATTGTCGAAGCCGTACGTGAGATGCTGAAAAATCACCCGGCCATCGACCAGCGACAAACCTTACTGGTTTATTTCAACCAGTTTGCTGATTCGTCATTAAATATTATGGTTTATTGCTTTACCAAAACCACGGTATGGGCTGAATGGCTTGCTGCACAGCAAGACGTTTATTTGAAGATTATCGATATTGTACAGTCACACGGCGCGGACTTTGCCTTCCCCAGCCAGACGCTGTATATGGATAACATTACACCGGCGGACCAGGGTCGCTAAATCAGACATCACTGGCGTTATCCACAAGGGTAACGCCAGTTCTCATCACATCAATGCTTCACAATATACATAGTCCGACTGTACGCCACATCTTCAGGGTTGTTAATGGGATAACCTTTCAGCCACGGCTTGATTAATCGTCCATTGGTATATTGATAAATTGGTGCAATCGGTGCTTGCTCCATGAGGATTTTTTCTGCCGCGTTGTAATCGGCATTACGCGCTTTAACGGTATTTTCCGTCGATGCCTGGGCCAGAACTTTGTCATATGCCGGATTGTTAAAGCGTGAAATATTCCCGGAATGCGTTGACGTTAATAATGTCAGGAAAGTGGAGGGTTCATTATAATCCCCTACCCACGAGGCGCGGATAACATCAAAATTGCCGGTATTACGGCTATCGATATAGGTTTTCCATTCCTGGTTTTGCAATTTAACATCTACGCCCAGGTTCTTTTTCCACATCGATGCTACAGCAATCGCAATTTTTTGATGGTTTTCTGAAGTGTTATACAAAAGCGTCAGCTTCAGCGGTTTTTGCGGACCATAACCAGCGGCGCTCAACAAAGTTTTTGCCTGCGCATTCAGTTCTTCCTGACTCATTTGTTCAAACGGCGAAGGTTCCGGCGTAAATCCCGCGGTAACATCTGGTGTAAAATGCCACGCTGGCTTTTCGCCCGTCCCCAACACTTTTTCGGTCATCAGGCGGCGATCTATCGTCATACTTAATGCCAGGCGAACACGCTGATCTGCCGTCGGCCCTTTTTGCGTGTTAAACGCATAATAATAGGTCCCGAGCTGCGGCGGCGTATAAACCTGCCCCGGAATATCCTTCAACAGCTTCTGATACATATTTTTCGGGAAGGATTCGGTGATATCAATATCCCCCGCGAGATAACGCTTAGTGGCTGCGGATTCCTGATTAATTGGCAGGAAGGTCACTTTTTGCAGTACCGTTTTGGCGTTATCCCAATAATGGGTATTCGGCACTACGACCAGTTTTTCATTGACTACGCGCTCTTTAAGAACATAAGCGCCATTGCCGATCAGATTTCCGGGTTTCGTCCACTCTTTACTGCTTTCTACGTTGGCTTTTTGCACCGGGAAGAAGGCAAAGTTAGCGGTTAAATTCACAAACCACGGCAACGGTTTATCAAGCTGGATTTTCAAAGTATGGGCATCAACTGCGGTAACGCCAAGCTGGTCAGGCGTGGCTTTACCATCAATAATCGCCTGTGCGTTGTTGATTCCCGCCAGCGCGGCAAACCATGCAAATGGCGAAAGCGTTTTCGGGTCCACCAGACGTTGCCAGCTGTAGACAAAATCTTGCGCCGTTACCGGTGTGCCATCCGCCCATTTTGCGTTATCGCGCAGGGTAAAAGTCCAGATACGGTTGTCATTACTTTTCCACTGAGTCGCAACGCCGGGGACAATCTCCCCTTTCTCGTTCTGATTCACCAGTCCTTCAAACAGATCGCGAATGACCTGAATCTCCGGCAGGCCCACGGCTTTAGCGGGATCCAGCGACGCTGGCTCATCTTTAATGTGGCGCACCAGCTCCTGCTTCTCTGCCAGTACTGTGCCGCTCGGAACTTCAGCAGCATACGAAAGAGAAATGCTGCTGACCAACAGCGCACAACACGTGACTGAAACAGAGTGCTTCATAAGTTTCCCTCTAACCGACATTAAAATTGATGCGTAATTATTTGTTTCGCCTTAAAGAAATGCAAACAACTTCCATCAAAAAAGTGACAAAGGAAGCATCAAATGTTTTAAGTATCAATATATCAAATCAGATTTAGTGTAAATAATAGTCTCCAAAATGCGGTAAAGCACATAGAACTCCGAACACTACGTTCGGGCTTCGCACATTCAAACCCGTTTTCGGTATCATAATCAGCATCTGTCGCCATTGTGCGAAGAATAAAAAATAACCAAAACGTTGAAAGGAACTGAGAATACGTTAAGAGAAGAATTAAATTAATGTATCAGCAAGTAGTGCTAAACAGCACCTTTATACTTCAGCCTATCTATAAATAATGAGAATGCCGAGCCAGCATGTCGACGGTGTGGATAGTACAGGTGATAACCGGGTAAATCTGGTGTGAATTTATCCAAAACACGTATCAGTTTTTTTTCTTTAATAGCCCGCTCCACCTGATCATAAGGTAGATACGCCAATCCATGCCCATCAATTGCAGCATCAATGATCAGATCTATCGTATTCAGTAAAAGCTGACCTTCCATGCGAACACGAACTTCACGTCCACCGCGTATTAATCTCCAGCGATTTGCTGTACCCGATGTGGGAAGATACAAATTAATTGCCTGATGATCTATTAATTGTGACACTGACGTTGGAGCACTTCGACGAGAAAAATAATCCGGTGAGCCAACAATAGCCATTGGTATGTCTGGCCCGATTCGAATGGCGATCATATCTTTATCCATCTCCCCACCCAGACGGACGCCTGCATCAAAACGTTCAGAAACGACATCGGTCAAACCATAATCAATGGTAAGCTGAATATCAATTTCAGGATGCGATTTCAGGAATGTGCGCATGGCTGGTAACAATATCGTTTTTGCTGCATGTTCTACAGTAGTAATACGTATTGTCCCGGATGGGCGGTTCTGCAGATCGCTCAGGGATGTCAGGGCAGAATCTATGTCATGCAACATAGGGCCAAGAACAGACAAAAGATGCTCGCCCGCTTCAGTGGGTACAACGCTGCGCGTGGTTCGCGTCAGAAGCCGCAATCCCAATCGTTCTTCTATACGGCGCACTATCTGGCTTAAAGCTGACTGCGCCATGCTCAGGCGGGCTGCTGCGCGAGTGAAGCTACGCTCCTCTGCAACAACGACAAACGCCATCAGATCAGCGATTTCTTCACGCTTCATTCAGTATCTCCATACAATCTATTAATCATTTAAATGATAGGTCTAATCATGATTTTGGGTCTAATCAACTTAATGATCAATATCTATAGTGATATCACCAACCGTTAAAACGAACCGACAACTCCATGAGGAACGGAATGATGAATAATAAAGTCAGCTTCACTAACAGCAATAATCCAACCATCTCTTTGTCTGCAGTGATCTATTTCCCTCCAAAATTTGATGAAACCCGTCAGTATCCGGCAATTGTGGTATCTCACCCAGGTGGGGGCGTTAAAGAGCAAACGGCCGGAACCTATGCCGAAAAACTGGCGGAAAAAGGATTTGTCACTATTGCTTATGACGCATCTTATCAAGGTGAAAGCGGCGGCGAGCCGCGTCAGTTAGAAAACCCATACATTCGTACTGAAGACGTCAGTGCCGTGATTGATTACCTGACAACGCTTTCTTATGTCGACAATACCCGAATTGGTGCGATGGGAATTTGTGCCGGTGCAGGATATACAGCCAATGCTGCAATTCAGGATCGCCGCATCAAGGCCATCGGTACTGTTAGTGCGGTCAATATTGGTTCGATGTTCCGTAATGGTTGGGAAAACAATGTGAAATCTATTGATGCCCTACCATACGTTGACGCGGGTTCAAACGCCCGAACCAGCGATATTAGCAGCGGAGAATACGCCACTATGCCACTGGCACCAATGAAGGAGTCCGATGCGCCGAACGAAGAACTGCGTCAGGCCTGGGAATATTACCACACCCCTCGCGCGCAGTATCCAACAGCACCGGGTTACGCTACTTTGCGCAGCCTTAACCAGATTATTACCTATGATGCTTACCATATGGCGGAAGTGTACCTGACTCAGCCGATACAGATTGTGGCGGGCAGCCTGGCTGGGAGCAAATGGATGAGTGACGACCTGTACGATCGAGCATCAAGCCAGGATAAACGCTATCACATTGTTGAAGGCGCAAACCATATGGATCTTTATGATGGCAAAGTCTATGTGGCTGAAGTAATTTCAGTATTAGCTCCGTTCTTTGAGGAAACTCTGTAATGAAACATATTCAAATCCGTAATAGTGATATGGCCTGGCATATTGCTGCCAATAATCTGGGAAAAGTTTCATGAAAAATGTACTGATTCTTGGTGCTGGCGGTCAGATAGCCCGCCATGTGATTAATCAACTGGCAGATAAACAAACCATTAAACAAACTTTATTTGCCCGTCAGCCAGCAAAAATCCACAAACCCTATCCAACTAATAGCAAGATTATTATGGGGGATGTACTGAATCATGCAGCACTGAAGCAGGCCATGCAGGGACAGGATGTTGTGTATGCCAACCTTACGGGGGAAGATTTAGATATTCAGGCAAATTCAGTGATCGCTGCGATGAAAGCCTGTGATGTTAAACGTCTGATCTTTGTTCTTTCCCTCGGTATTTATGATGAAGTTCCAGGAAAATTTGGCGAATGGAATAATGCAGTTATTGGTGAACCCCTAAAACCATTCCGCAGGGCTGCGGATGCAATTGAGGCTTCTGGACTGGAATATACAATTCTTCGCCCTGCCTGGCTGACTGATGAAGATATTATTGATTATGAGCTTACCTCACGCAATGAACCATTCAAAGGTACGATCGTATCACGTAAGAGTGTCGCAGCATTAATCACAGATATCATCGATAAACCTGAGAAACACATTGGTGAGAATATAGGCATCAATCAACCCGGGACTGATGGTGATAAGCCCTTCTTCATGTAAATCAATTATATAGCTACCATCGTACTGTACTATGTGCAGTACGATTTATTAAACTTATTAAGGTGAACTGATCAATCAGATGCGATTAACATGTGTAGAACCAGTAAGAATAAAATACGCCATGTATATAACATTACGACAATTCTAATATCTGCACATCAATGAAAATGCAAACAACTTCCGGCAAAAAAGTGATACAAGATCGATGACATAGCGTTGAAGAAAAGGATTTGATAATCCGCAAAATTTGCACAACACTGCCTGTAATACTTCCTGAACCAGAGACGATCATGACCGTAACTCGCCCACGCGCCGAACGCGGCGCATTTCCGCCCGGAACAGAACATTACGGACGTTCATTATTGGGCGCGCCGTTAATCTGGTTTCCGGCCCCTGCAGCCAGTCACGAAAGTGGTTTGATTCTGGCTGGCACTCACGGTGATGAAAACTCTTCGATCGTCACGCTCTCCTGTGCTCTGCGGACTTTGACACCTTCTTTGCGCCGCCATCATGTGGTGCTGTGTGTGAATCCTGACGGCTGCCAGTTAGGGTTACGGGCCAATGCTAATGGTGTGGATTTAAACCGAAACTTTCCGGCAGCGAACTGGAAGGAAGGTGAAACAGTTTATCGCTGGAACAGCGCCGCTGAAGAACGTGATGTTGTATTACTGACAGGTGACAAACCTGGCTCCGAACCTGAAACCCAGGCGCTGTGCCAGCTTATACACCGCATTCAACCTGCCTGGGTGGTCTCATTCCACGATCCGCTGGCCTGTATTGAAGATCCCAGACACAGCGAATTAGGTGAATGGCTGGCCCAGGCGTTTGAATTGCCTCTGGTAACCAGCGTCGGTTATGAAACGCCTGGCTCTTTCGGCAGTTGGTGTGCAGATCTCAACTTGCATTGCATCACCGCAGAGTTTCCACCCATCTCCTCCGACGAAGCCAGCGAAAAATATCTCTTTGCGATGGCAAACTTGCTGCGCTGGCATCCTAAAGATGCAATTCGCCCGTCGTGAACTGAAGCGCCGGTTCCACATCTACCGCCAGCCAGGTCGGTCCGTCAAGATCGGCGAAACTGACCTGCGGCACCAGCGGTAAAGCGGCGCTAATGGCACGAGAGGTACACAACATGCAGCCCAGCATCAGACGAAAACCTTGTGCACGCGCTTCAGTCGCCAGCGCCAGCGCTTCCGTCAGACCACCGGTTTTATCAAGCTTAATGTTAACCATCTCATAGCGCCCTTTCAGCGCCTTCAGATTGCTACGAGTATGACAACTTTCATCAGCACAAATCGGTAACGGATGAATAAAATTCTCCAGCGCCGCATCGTCCTGCGCAGGAAGCGGTTGTTCAAGCATCGCAACGCCTAAATCCGCCAATAGCTGGCAACGCGCCGCCAACCCTTCTGCACGCCAGGATTCATTTGCATCAACGATCAGCGTCGCATCGGGCACAGCTGTGCGAATTGCCACCATCCGCTCACTGATAAGATGGTTATCCAGCTTCACTTTCAGTAATTTCGCGCCTGCCTGCCAGAGTGTTGATGCACTATTGGCCATCTGATCAGGCGTACCGATGACTATCGTCTGTGCCGTGGTGACTGTCTCGGGAAGCGTTATGCCGATCAAATCAGCCAGCGATTGCTGCTGTTTTCGCGCCGCCAGATCCCACAATGCACAATCCAGCGCATTACGTGCTGCGCCGGCAGGGAGGATTTTTTGCAACTCCTCCCGTGTCAGCCCTTTCTCTAGTTGCGGCACGACGCTCATAATTTGCGCCATTACCGAGGCATCGCTTTCCCCATAACGCGGATACGGCGTGCATTCACCGGTGCCTTTGATACCCTCTTCTTCCAGTTCAACCACCACCACGCGCGCTTCACTGCGACTTCCCCGAGCAATCACAAACGGGGTATGTAAGGGCCAGGCCTCCTCAAATACCTTAACGGTTCTCATCTTTACTCCTTGTTGTCGCGGTGGTCTACGGATTAAGCGCAAATAGCGTTTGCTGTGTTATTGACAGTTAGCATAAACTAGGTGTGACGTTAACTATATGTAAACAGGAAAGATAATCATGTCACAAACCGTTCATTTCCAGGGCAACCCGGTTACAGTCGCCAATTCCATCCCGCAGGCGGGTAGCAAAGCGCAGACTTTTACTCTCGTGGCAAAAGATCTGTCTGACGTCACCCTCGGTCAGTTTGCGGGTAAACGCAAAGTGCTGAACATTTTCCCGAGTATTGATACCGGTGTTTGCGCCGCATCAGTACGTAAGTTTAACCAACTGGCAACCGAGATCGACAACACCGTTGTGCTGTGTATCTCTGCCGATCTGCCGTTCGCCCAGTCTCGTTTCTGCGGCGCAGAAGGTCTGAACAACGTTATCACCCTCTCCACTTTCCGTAACGCTGAATTCCTGCAAGCCTACGGTGTGGCAATTGCTGATGGCCCACTGAAAGGTCTGGCAGCGCGTGCCGTTGTGGTTATTGATGAAAATGACAATGTGATTTTCAGCCAGCTGGTGGATGAAATCACCACCGAGCCGGATTACGAAGCAGCTCTGGCTGTACTGAAAGCATAAGTTAATATGCCTGATGGTATTGCACCATCAGGCATATTCACGCTTACTCTTCGTTCTTCTTCTGACTCAGACCATATTCCCGCAACTTATTGGCAATCGCGGTATGTGAAACGCCGAGACGTTTTGCCAGTTTGCGCGTGCTGGGATAATTGCGATAAAGCTGGGTTAATACCGAGCGTTCAAAACGGCTGGTGATTTCGTCCAGCGAACCTTCCATCGCATCTTCGCCCACGGCTACCGTTGCGGCGTCATAATCCGGCAACAAAATATCCTGTGGACGCAGCTCATAACCGTCCAGTTGTGTCAGTGCACGATAGATAGCGTTCTTTAACTGCCGCACATTTCCCGGCCACGCATAACGCGTAAGTACAGTATTCAGATCAGCGGCCAGTTTCGGACGCGGCACGCCCTGCTCGTCGGCAAAGCGGGCGACGAACAGCTCGGTTAACGGCATGATGTCCTGCGGACAGTCACGTAGCGGCGGCAGATTGAGCGTCAACACGTTCAGACGATAATAGAGATCTTCACGGAACACGCCTTTTTGCACCAGTTCGACCAGATTCTTCTGCGTAGCGCAAATCACCCGCACATCGACATGCACCTCATGGTCTTCGCCAACCCGACGGAAGGTGCCATCATTAAGGAAACGCAGTAATTTCGCCTGCATCCGTGGTGACATCTCACCTATTTCATCCAACAGCACCGAACCACCGTTCGCCTGCTCAAAGAACCCTTTCTTCCCTTCCGGAGCATGACCAAACAGTTCACTCTCGACCGCATCTTCCGGTATAGACGCACAGTTCAGCGCCAGGTAAGGTTTGCTCGCTCTGGGGCTTGCCTGATGACAGGCGTAGGCAAAGAGATCTTTTCCGGTGCCGGTATCACCCGTAATCAGCAGTGGCGCGCTTAGCATCGCCAGTTTCTGCGCCTGTTCGACAACATGCTTCATTTTCGGGCTGACAGCGACAATTTGACTGAAGGCGCTGACATCCTGGGCGGCGACATTTTGCAACTGACGGCCCATACGAATCGTTGATCGCAGCATCACCACCGCACCGGTCAGGACGTGTTGATCATTTTCATCCTGAAGATAAACAGGCGTAATCTCCATCAGGAAATTCTGCCCATTAATAACGACATGCTCGTTATGCGAATCTTGCGGTTCGCTTTCCAGCCAGCGTAAAAAATTAAAGCCGTTAATCAATTGCGCGGCGGTATGGTTGCGCAGGCGATCCAATTTTTGCCCAAAAAGCTGACAGCTCGCCGGGTTCGCCATATCCACTTTGCTTTTCATATCGACAGAGAGCACAGGTTCAGGCAACGCCTCCAGTAACGCGCTCAACGCCAGATGCTCACGTTCGGAAGGCATCCACGGGACAGTACGCACATCGGTAACACCTGCAATACGGCGTATTTCGGCCATCAGACTGCTGAAACTCTCAAACTCCAGTTCAGCAAAATTGAGGTAGATTCGCCCAATGGGGTCAATCTCAATACCGCGTAAATCAATGCCTCTTAGCACGAGTAGATCGAGTAATTCGCGGGTCAGACCGAGTCGGTCTTCACAAAAGACTTCCAGACGCATGGGAACCTTCACCTGAAAAAAGAACAATTAATATGATGATATGACACTATTTGGATAGCAGGAAGGTTTCTGTCAACAATCATTGACACAAAGACGGAAAAACGGGCACTTCGGCGTAAAGATATCCGGTCAGCACCCGATATTGCATTATTTTTCGCTGGGCGTTTTGCCTTTTTGCAGAGTTTCTTTCACCTGACCGATAAGCTGACGACGGAAATCCCCGAGGCGTGGCTTGTCATCGTCAATCCACGGCAGCGGGCGGCAAAGCTCCATAGCTTTAATCCCGAGTCGTGCCGTCAGAAGTCCAGCACCAATCCCCTGAGCTGCCCGGGTAGACAAACGCGCAGCGAGATCTTGCGACATCCAGTCCATCCCCACTTCGCGCACCAGTTCGCTGGCTCCGGCGAAAGCGATATTCAGCAATACCAGCTTAAACAGGCGCAAACGGCTGTAATATCCCAGTTCAATGCCATACAGCGTGGCGATGCGATTAATCAAACGCAGATTGCGCCAGGCGATAAACGCCATATCCACCAGCGCCAGTGGGCTAACGGCAATCATTAACGTTGATTCCGCCGCTGAGCGGCTGATTTCGCGCCGCGCCTGGGCATCTAAAACTGGCTGGACCAGGTGAGCATACAAACTGACCACTTCACGATCGTTCTGCGTTTCATGGATTGAGGCATACCAGCGCTGCAGCGCCGGATGTGACTGATCGATGCCCGCCTGCTGCGCCAGTTTTTCGCAGAATGCACGGCCTTTACCCGTGCCGTGACTGTGCAACAAATCGCGCGCTTCATCGCGTTCATGGGCGCGCTGTCGCAAGCGCCATAAGCGCCGCCACTCTGTTACCACAGAACCTACGCCAGCGCCGATAATCAATGCCCCAGCGGCACATCCACCCAGCGCCACCCAGTCCTGGGTTTGCCAGGCGTTCATTGTCCACTGCACGCCCTGCCCGACAACGCTTGCGCCAAACAGAGCCAGCCCGCCCATCACCATTTTGCGCCACAGGCTGCGTTTCGGACGTAACGCTGCGTCCATCACCGCTTCAACTTGCCCCTCTTCTTCCTGTGCTTCGTCGAGCGTGGCCGGGGCAAAATTTTGCGCCTGATTTTCGTCAAAGGTCTGCTGCGCCCTGAATTTTGGATTCTGATCGGCCTCCAGTGGACCGTCGAAATCAATACGTGGTTTTAACGGTTCGGTCATCGCAATTTATCTCCTATTAAAAATTCCAGCGCAGCATCAAGACGAATATGCGGTAGCGGTTTGTCGACATCCATCACCTGCGGACGAAACGCCTCAAACTGGAAGCCTTGCTTATCCCAGAACGCCTGACCTGGCAAACGTGCGGGAACTTCGCCAGGATAAACAGTGAGCGGTGCGCCATCGCTGAGTCGATTACCGCGCAGCGCCGGGATTTTCTCACCGTTAACATCAATCATTCCGCTGGTGGTCGCCTGAACAGACGCCAGCCCCAGGCAGTCCATACTGATCCCTTCGAACGCCGCATTTTGCCATGCATCCTGAATCAGTTGTTGCAGCAATGAAACCATATTGGCGTGCTGATCGATGGTCACATGGTCCGCTTTAGTGGCAGCAAACAATAGCTTATCGATAACCGGCGAAAACAAACGCCGGAACAGGGTACGCTGCCCGTAGTGGAAACTTTGCATCAGCTGCGTCAGCGCCAGACGCATATCATTAAATGCCTGTGGCCCACTGTTGAGAGGTTGCAGGCAATCCACCAGCACAATCTGGCGGTCAAAGCGCAGAAAATGATTCTTATAGAACCCCTTCACCACTTTCTCGCAGTAATAATTAAACCGCTCGCGCAACATTCCGGCATTAGTGTGCTTATCGGCCTGCGCCAGTTTGGACTCGCCCCAGGCATCGACATCCGGCCACGGGAAGAATTGCAGCGCGGGTGCTCCTGCCATATCTCCCGGCAAGACAAAGCGCCCAGGCTGAATAAAGTGCAACCCCTGCTGTTTGCAGTGATGGAGATACTCGGTCCAGGCGGCGGCAATGTCTGCCAGCCGGTTTTCGTCGGCAGGCGCTAGCGGGTCCAGCCCTTCGCACATCATTCGCCATTTCGCCGACCATTCGCCGCGCTGACCATTGAGTAAGCCCGTCATCTGGCGCGACCAGCTTAAATAGTCCTGCGCCAGCATCGGCAGGTCGAGCAACCATTCGCCGGGGTAATCCACAATCTCCAGATACAGCGTGGAGGTATCCTTAAAGTGGCGCAGCAGCGAATCGTTCGATTTAAAACGTAACGCCAGGCGAATTTCACTGACACCGCGCGTAGGCGTCGGCCAGGCGGGAGGATCGCCATATAACTGCGCCAACCCTTCATCATAGGTGAAGCGCGGAATGCCAAAGTCACGCTGGGGAATGCGTTTTACGCCCAGCAGGCGCTCTTCACGCACCGCACTTAAAAGCGGCAAACGTGCTCCGGCATGAATATTGAGCAACTGATTAACCATCGCGGTGATAAACGCTGTTTTGCCGCTGCGGCTAAGTCCGGTTACAGCGAGGCGCAGATGTCTGTCGACACCCCGATTCACCAGCGCATTGAGTTCATTTTTAAGTCGCTTCATTGCTGTCCTGTGCTGCTCTGAAGACCAGAAAAAAAATCGTTCGTAAGGATATGAATGTGGGGGCCAGGCCATTGATTATCAACTACCCGTGTTGTCATCGACGGGCGAACTCCATAAGATGTGCAGCATTCACGTTCGGACGGAGTTCCTGACCTATGTCCCCTACTATTTATGATATTGCCAGGGTTGCAGGCGTATCAAAATCCACCGTATCACGCGTGCTGAATAAGCAAACCAATATCTCCCCGGAAGCGCGCGAAAAAGTGTTACGGGCCATTGAAGAATTACAGTATCAACCAAACAAGCTGGCCCGCGCGCTGACCTCTTCGGGTTTTGATGCCATTATGGTGATTTCTACTCGTTCGACCAAAACTACGGCGGGTAATCCATTTTTCTCTGAAGTTTTGCATGCCATCACCGCCAAAGCAGAAGAAGAAGGTTTCGACGTGATATTACAAACGTCGCACAATCCGGCAGAAGATCTGCAAAAATGCGAAAGCAAAATTAAGCAGAAAATGATTAAAGGCATTATTATGCTAAGTTCGCCTGCCGATGAATCCTTCTTTGCACAACTCGACAAATACGAGATCCCGGTGGTGGTGATCGGTAAAGTTGAAGGTCAATACAGCCATGTTTATTCCGTCGATACCGATAATTATGGCGACAGTATTGCGCTGACCAATGCGTTAATTGAAAGCGGGCATAAGAATATAGCCTGCCTGCATGCGCCGCTTGATGTACAAGTTTCAGTGGATCGGGTAAATGGTTATAAGCAAAGTCTGGCTACGCATAATATTGCAGTGCGTGATGAATGGATTGTTGACGGCGGTTATACCCATGAGACAGCATTAAAAGCAGCACGGGAATTATTAAGCCAGTCACCGTTGCCTGAGGCAGTGTTTGCTACTGACAGCCTGAAATTAATGAGTATTTATCGTGCGGCGGCAGAGAAAAACATTGCTATTCCGCAGCAGTTAGCGGTGGTGGGTTATAGTAATGAAACGCTGTCGTTTATATTAACGCCTGCACCAGGCGGCATCGATGTTCCGACGCAGGAGTTAGGTCAACAAAGCTGCGAGTTATTATTCCAGTTAATTGCCGGAAAACCGTCACCACAAAATATTACCGTTGCTACGCATATGTCGTTGAAATAAATGTATGCCGGATTTGGCGCTCGCCCCGCATCCGGCAATTTAGCACATTATCAGAACGAGTAATTCACCCCAACACCCGCATAATGGAATTTATCGCTGTCGCCTTCGTCGTGATCCTGCCACTCAAACGCGTATTCCAGCGAAACGGAAAGACCATTCTGGAAATCATAACCGTAAAATAAACCCACACGGTTAAAATCATGGCCTTCACGTTCAATATCATCCTGCCAGTCCCAGTTACTCCAGCGATCCAGCCCAATGCGCGTATACGGCGTCACCGAGTGGTTGCCGAGCGTCAGCGGCAAATAGGCGCGAATTTCTTGCGTGGAAAACTCACCGTTATTGCGGCTATCATCCATATTGAAACCACGCTCGAGATAATAGTTCACTCGCAAGGCAACCGTTTCGTTGAAGGTATATTGCAGACCCGTTTCCGTTTCGACACGGGTATCAGCATAACCGGTCGTATTCAGATCGTTGGCAAATTTATACATCGACAGCCAACCGTTGAAACGTAAATCGTCAGTCAGTTTCACATCCCAGTCTGGCGCGATTTTCCAGCGCTGCATATTTGCCGTGTCTTTACCCGGTTCATCAACGTAGTGATAACCATAGTTACGGAAACCACCAGTCAGACCGAGACTGAAATCATCGCTTTCGAGGAACTGATAATGTACCTCCAGCTCCGGGCGATCAAACCACGTTCCACGTTTACCCGCGCTATAATCTACCGGCCCTTCCTGATAATAGGCCAGAGAAATTCTCCACGGCCCGTTGGCGGCATTAAAATAGACAGAAGGCTCTGCCAGCCCATCCATATCTTCGATATAACCCTCGACGTTTTCTATTTCGTACATCGCGCCGATATTAAAGTGCCAGTTGTTCTTTTCCTCGGCCTGTGCGCAGGCCATTCCCGCACACATCACCAGTGCGGTACAGGGTAATAACTTTTTCATTATTGTTCCTTGTATTATCCTGGGAGAATGCCTTCCCCCTGTATTTAGCAAATTGCTATTTCCGTTTCTGCATCAAAGAAATGACATTTAGTCATATCAAAATGAATAGTGATATTTTCTCCTGCATGATAATCATTTAACGCACCAGCACGGACCACTAACTCGTGCCCCCCAACCGTGGTGTAGAGCATAAATTCCGCACCGGTTAATTCCGCCACGCTAATTTTGGCGGAAATGTTATTTTCTTCTTGCGCATCCGGATGAATATCCTCCGGGCGTATTCCCATCACAATGGGTTTATGTAAACTTTCCTGCGTTTTCAGAACCGCTAATTTCTCTTCGGGAATGGTTAATTTAAGTGTTTCCGTAACGAATTTATCGCCATCGATCGTGCCGCGAATAAAATTCATTGCTGGTGACCCAATAAATCCGGCAACAAACATATTCGCCGGTTGGTTATAGACCGTTTTCGGCGCACCGACCTGCTGAACAATCCCATCCTTCATAATGACAATCCGCGTCGCCATGGTCATCGCTTCGGTCTGATCGTGGGTCACGTAGATCATGGTGGTGTTCAGTTTCTGATGCAGCTTGCTGATCTCTGCGCGCATTTGCACACGCAGCTTGGCATCCAGGTTAGAGAGCGGCTCATCCATTAAAAACACGCCCGCTTCGCGCACAATCGCCCGCCCAAGCGCCACTTGCTGACGTTGCCCGCCGGAAAGCGCGCCCGGCTTGCGTTTCAGGTACTCACGCAGGCCGAGGATTTGCGCCGCCCAGTTAACCCGCTCATCAATCATCTCTTTGGCGATTTTTTGTATCTTCAGGCCAAACGCCATGTTGTCGTAGACCGTCATATGCGGATACAGCGCGTAGTTCTGGAACACCATCGCGATATTGCGTGCTTTGGCTGGAACGTCATTCATTCGTTTGCCGTCGATCAACAGCTCACCGCCGCTGATCTCCTCAAGCCCGGCAATCATACGCAGGGTGGTCGATTTACCGCAGCCCGACGGACCGACAAACACGATGAACTCTTTATCGGCAATCTCCAGGCTGAAGTCCTTCACCACATGCACCTGGTTATCGTAGATCTTTTGAATATGTTGTAACGAAAGCTGTGCCATGTTGATTCCTTTGCTATACGTTTTGCCAGAAGGCCGATAACCGCGGCCAGGTCAGGGAGTCCGTTGAGGGCAACAATAATTGCGCCCCGGTTAAGCCCGCGCCGATCCCCACCGAGCGCATACCGCTGGCGTTAATGGCGTCAATGCCCGCCTGCGCATCTTCAATGCCGATACATGCCTGTGGCGGCACGCCCAGCCCTGCACAGGCGGCGAGAAAGATTTCCGGGTCCGGTTTCGAATTTTTGAGTTGGGAAGCGTCCGCGCAGAAGGTGAAAAACTCGCGCAGCTCCAGCGCTGCTAAAATCGTCGGCGCATTCAGGGAGACAGAAGCCAGCCCAACTGGAATCTGCTGTGCCCGGAGATCTACCAGCAAATTGTGAATGCCAGGCAGCACAGCATTAACCGTCAGTTCGCGCAGTGAGTGGACGTAAAGCAGATTTTTGCGATACGCCAGTTGCGCCCGTTCCTGTGGGTTAAAATCGCCCTCTTTACCCCCGTGCTGCAGAATTCGCCGCAGGGACTCATCGCGGCTGATCCCTTTTAGGAATTCGTTAAACTGCGCATCAATGCTGATGCCAATTTCAGCGGCAATCTGCTGCCACGCCTGGAAATGCAGATGCGCGGTATCGGTGATTACTCCATCCAGATCGAAAATTACCCCTTGCAGTTTCATTCACCCTCCTGATGCGTGGTAGCGGTCCCATTGAAGGGCAAAATAAAATCCCCCAAACAGAAAACAGATTCTTCAGCGACGTAAATAAGCTGACCGTTCAAACGCAGTGAAACAGGCGCAGAAGTTCGAATCGCAATACGCTGCGCGTCGAGAGTGACCTGTAATTCGCAGCCCTGCCAGAACAGAGGGAAAGACAACTGTTGCCACTGCTCAGGTAACGCCGGATTGAGATGTAATTCACCGTCACGCACGCTCACCCCGGCAAAACCCTGAATCGCCCCCAGCCAGATAGCGCCAGTTGCGGCAGCGTGGATACCGTCATCACAGCTATGCGGATCAGCACCAAGATCGATTTCAGTCCCCTCGCGCCAGAACTGATAACTTTGGGTCAGCAGGCCACAGCGTGCGGCAACAATGCCGTGGATTGCTTTACTTAATGACGAGTCGTGAATAGTGCGCGGTTCATAAAATTGCAGATTGGCAAGACACGATGCCGCTGAGAACTGCTCCGGCAGCATGTAATTGAGCATCACCACATCAGCTTGTTTGAGGATCTGCATCTCGTTCACTTCTGCGCGTGAATAATCCAGCAGAATGGTTTGCTTCCCCGCCGCCGCTTTGTATTTCGCCAGATTAATCACCGGCTTAGCCATAAACGAATCATCCTGCGGCAAAACGCCGTCGGGCTGAATTTCTGGCAGCCGCAGTTCTTTGAGGTACATTTCTGCACGATGAATAAACGCGTCGTCGCTACAGCCAAACTGACGAGCGATATTCAGCGCCTGCTGGACGTTGTAATACGCCATATAGCTGGTGAAGGCGTTATTATTGACATGTTCGGTATATTCGTCTGGCCCAATAACATCATGAATTTCCAGACGCTCGTTAACCCTCACCGCGCGGCTAATCCAGAACTTTGCCGTCTCCAGAAGTAGCGCCATGCCTTCATGAGCAATGAAACTTTCATCCCCCGTGGTCCGCCAGTATTGAATCACCGCCCAGGCGATATCGGCGACCAGATGGTGTTCCGCCTGCGCAGAGGCCACTTTTTGCCGCAGCCCGGTACGAATGTTAATGGCGGCAAATTCCGGCGTCTCTTCTTCGCCGCTACGCGCGCTTTCCCACGGAAACAGAGCGCCCTGCCAGCCGTTGCGTCGCGCTTTCTCCTGCGCGCCAGGCAAGTTGTGCCAGCGATAACGCAGTAAACTTCGGGCAACCGTCGGATCGCTAAACAGATGGAACGGTAGCAAAAATACTTCTGTATCCCAGAAAACGTGGCCTTTGTAGCCTTCGCCGGTTAAACCTTTCGCCGCAATGCTGCTGCGCTCATCGTGGGCAGGCGTCATGATGCGCAGGTGATAAAGCGCATAATCTAATGCTTGCTGATCGTGCGCATCGCGGCCGTTTACCGTGATACGACGTTTCTGCCACCATTGACGCCAGTTTTCTGTTGATGCTGCAAGAAGTTGGTCGTAACTCTGCTGCGCGCACATTTCAAGCTGACGAAGCGACGCACTGCCCCATTCGTCTAAAGCGGCTTGTCTGTCGTCCCGCCAGTCGATCCACACCAGTTTTTGCAGCGTCAGCGTCTCACCTGCGTGAAGCTGCGCGCAGGTATGTTGCAATAAACGGCGCTCTTTGGCGGTATAGCATTGCTGCACATCACCGCTCACCTTACAGCAACAGCTGATGGCCACATCACTACGCCCATCCTGGGTGGTGTAGATCCCCTGCATCAGATGCTGACCAAACACCCGCACCTGGATTTCGTCAATATGCTGGCGACCGTGGTTGGTTTGCGTGGCGTCAATGCCTGTTGAAATCAGCACTGACGCGTCGGCGTCCAGTGGAGTAATAGTGATTTCCAGCGCAATGAGCGGCAGTTGGTCTGCCGAAACAAAGCGACGGCTGGCGATGGTGTAACCAGTGCCGTTGCTGGTACGCCAGACAACGTTGCGACGTAATTCGCCACTGGCAAAGTTAAGCTCACGCTGCCATGCTTCGCGGGATAACGAGAAAATCTCACCATTTATGGCAATCTCCATCCCCACGACATCAGGCAGGTTCACCAGTTCGTTGATTTCTCCTTTACCCGCTCGATGATACAGCCCCGCCAGATACATCCCACGGGTCTGGCGCGTGTAATCTTCTTCATGGCTGGCACGAAGCCCAAGATAGCCGTTCCCCTGCGCCATCAGCGAAGCATACTTGTTCAGGGTATGCTGGCTGAAATGGGGTTCTGATAACGTTACTGGCCTGGTCATAATTCCACACGCGTCCCTGTTTCCGCGGATTGATACAACGCCGCCACCAGTTGCTGGATGATGTACCCCTGCTCGGCGTCGGCTATCATCACGGGCTTGCCCTGTACGTGATTGATAAAGGCTTCCATGCTGCGCAAATGGCGGTTGTCGTCTGCCATTTCCCGTTGCATCAGCGTCATTAATTCACCGTTGTTATCGGTGTAGATATGTGCCGGAAACAGCGTCGCACCGGCTTTATCACCACAAAAGCTGACATTCATAATCGACTGTTCGCGGATGTTGAGTGCAAATGACGTTTCCAGCCACAGAATGCCGCCGTTATGAAATTCAATGGTGCCAAACAGCGAATCTTCAACGCTGTAAGTTGCCGGGTCCCACTCGCCAAATTGACCACAGCTCTTTTGCGTGCCGATCTTTTGAAAGCTATGCGCATTCACGCTTTTCACCGCCGGAAAGCCCAGCACATACATCGCAGCATCCAGCATATGAATGCCGATGTCGATCAGCGGGCCACCACCCTGCAGTTCTTTATTGGTAAAGACACCCCAGCCGGGAACGCCGCTGCGACGCAGGGCGCGGGCGGTGGTAACGTAAATCTCTCCCAAAACGCCGTTGGTCACCTGTTCACGCAGCTGTTGCGTATCGAACGCAAAACGATGGTGAAAGTCGTAGGCCAGCACCTTGCCCTGTTTGCGCGCGGTATCGCACATTTCCCGCGCCTGTTCTGCCGTCATGGCGGGCGGTTTTTCGCACATCACATGGCAGCCCGCTTCAAGCGCCATCAGGGTATGTTCGTAATGAAAACGGTTCGGTGAGCAGACGCTAACCACATCAGGTTTCACCGCCAGCAGCATGGCCTGCGGATCGTCCCACAAGGATGCATTACCGTATTTTTCTGCCAGCGCCTGCGCCTGGGAAAGGCGGCTGTCACAGACGGCCACCAGTTCCAGATCGTTGCGGGTGCAGTAGTACGAAGCATGAACCTTATCCGCCACCTGGCCTGCGCCGATTATCGCGACACGCAGCGGAGAGCTTGTCATTGCACTTTTCACAAAGACCTCTTAGCAGGTGCGCAACCAGGCCAACGAATCACGGTACGCCTGGGCAGGAGCTTCTGCCCGGATACGCCCTTCATACACCACATAACCCTGATAGTTATCGGCGCGCAGCTGTTCAAACAGCGCGTGGAAATCGAGGGTGCCGCTGCCCGGCTGGTAACGATGGTTATCGGCAATATGCACATGACCGAGCAAGTCGCGGTGGTCATGCAGCGCCTGCGCCAGGTTATCTTCTTCGATGTTCATGTGATAGAAATCGCCGATAATCTGCACATGTTTAAGATCGTTTTCGACGATGTAACGGCGGGCATCGGCGAGAGTATTGATCATATGATCCTGATAACGGTTTAACGGTTCGAGATACACCACGGTTCCGGTACGCGCGGCGACCTGTTCCAGTACGCGCAGGGAATCACTCACCATTTTGCGGTCGCCGTCCAGGCTGCGCGGCGAGGTCATCGGCGGTAAACGGAAGGTAAACATGCCCCATGCAGCAGGAACGACGATACCTTTACCGCCCACTTCTGCCAGCGCTTCGAGAATGCGTTCGATCTGCTTTAAGCCATTAAGACGACGCTCTTCGATAAAATCACCAATCCAGCCGTCATAGCCGCCGCAGGCAGTGGTCACCGGTAAACCGGTTTCTTTGATCGCCGCTTTGACTTCTTCGATGTTGTTGACCAGCAGTTTGCCGTCAATCTCAAAACCATCGAAGCCCATCTCTTTGATGTAACGAAATTTCTCCAGAATATTTCCCGGAAAGAATGCCTGATTCTGTGTGCCTATTTTCATTTTTTCATTCCTTTGAATTAAAACGTAACGCCCATTTTGATGCTCTGTTCCGGATGCTGATCGACATACTGCATGTAGCTTTCCGGGCTGTTGGCAAAGGTCACTACCGGGTCGATTAAATCTTCGCAATTGAGATAACCGTTCATCAGCAGTTCCCAGCAGGTTTCTTCAATACGCTTACGGCTCCAGCGCGGATAATCCGGGTTCGGTTCGCTGCACGCGCGGGAGAAAACAATTTTGGCGTTATTGAAATGCGCTTCGCGTCCGAGGTTAAAACCTTCAGCAAATGGTTTGGCAAACGCGACATAGGAGATGGTGCCGCCGTAGGCCAGACCGCGGAGCGCCGACTGCAGCGCGTCGGCGTAGCCGCTGGTTTCGATAATCACATCGGCACCCTGCTTGCCGGTCAGCGTTTTGATCTCTTTACCTACGTCAGCGCCAATGGGGTTAAGACAGAAATCCGCACCGTGGCGACGGGCAATATCACAGCGATGAGCGATAGGATCGACACCAATCACCACCGACGCGCCAGCGCGTTTTGCCAGTTGAATGGCAATTTGACCAATCGCGCCAAGCCCTACCACCACCACAAAATCGCCCACGCGCACGTTGGCATCGCGCACGCCGCTCATGGCAAACTGCGCCGGGTCGTAACAGACGGCGTTTTTCCAGGAGCTGCCTTGCGGCATTTTGCGCAGCTTGTAGTTATTCACTGCGTTAATGATGACCGTCTCGGAGAGCGGGCCGTAGCCGCATACGCTGTCGCCCACCGCGTAGTCGTTAACGTCGCTGCCGCACTCGATAATGTCGCCAACCACCATGTTGCCAAGCTGGAACTTGCCAAACTCAATGCCGCGCGGCGCATTTGCCGGACGCGGGCTGAACATCTGCCATTCACCGTTAAAGTCTTCATCGATAAACGGACTGGCAGCGCGGAAATCGACCACTTCCGTCCCGTGCTTCGGAGCGCCGAAACGCACGCGGATCTTCACTTCATTGGCTAAAATCGCCCGCTCTTCATACTCAACCAGCGCAGCTACACGCGGTGCTGTGGCTACTAACTTTTTCATGTAAAACTCCTTGTAAAGAAATTGGTCGCTTTAGCCCTTCACGCCACCAGCGGTCAAACCACTCTTAATAAAACGTTCCGAAAGCGCATACATAATCACTACCGGTAGTGCGGTCACCAGCGAGGCCGCCATCATCCGTCCCCAGATGTAATCAGGCGTACTGAACAGCGCGTTCAGGCCCACAGGTAAGGTGAAATTGCTGGCGCTGGAAAGGAAAATCGACGCAAACAGATAGTCGTTCCACGCCACCATAAAGCAGTAGACGAATACGGATATCAGCCCGGACATTGCCAGGGGCACGGTGATACGGAAGATAATTTGCAGACGATTGAGGCCATCCATCATTGCCGCTTCTTCGATTTCATCGGGGATGGTGTCGAAGTAGCTTTTCAGCATAAACACGGCGGTAGGCAGAGTTTGCGTCACCATGGTGATAATCAGCGCCATCTCGGTGTCGTAAATGCCAAGTGCGGTGATGATTTTGAACAGCGGCACCACCAGCAAAATGCCGGAGAACATGTACACCGTGTAAAAGCTGGCGTTGATGGTCATTCGCCCTTTAAAGCGCAGGCGGGAAAGCGCGTAAGCCCCAAGAATGCCGAGAAATACCGCCACCACGGATGAAACCACCGACACCACCATGCTGTTACGGAAGTAGTCGACAAACGGGAAAATCACCGGATTAAAAATGTCGACGTAATGCTCCAGCGTCCACTGCTGTGGCAGCAACGTAGGATGCAGCGAGATCGCCTCTTTTGCGCTCTTGAACGAGGTCATCAGCATCACAAAAAATGGAAACAGCGTGATGATGAGAAACAGCGCCAGCCCGCAGTAAAAACCGATTCGACTGAGTGTGCGTTTATTTGTTGCCATTGAGGTTCACCCGTTTCCTGGTCAGCAGAATGACAGCGAAAATAATGATGAAAAGCACCACCGAGATCGCCGCCGCTTTCCCTAAGTCATTAAAGGCAAAGGCGGTTTTGTAGAGATAGACACCGAGAATATCGACCTTGGTCGTCAGCAGATAAACATCCGCGAACATGTAGAACATCCAGATAGTGCGCAGGGTCACCACCGTCGCCAGAACCGGCATAATCGCGGGCAGCGTGACGATGCGAAACCGTTGCCAGGCATTCGCGCCATCCATCTCTGCCGCTTCGTACAGCGATTTGTCGATGGTCTGCAAAATCGCCAGAAACGAGATAAAGGCATACGGGAAGTAGCGCCAGATGGCGAACAGCACCACCAGCACAAAACTACTGCCCGGGTTATCGAACCACAGCGGCGCCTGCTCATAGAGATGCAGAAGATCGACGCCGAGGTAGTTCACAATGCCGTAGCCGTTGTTGAACATGTATTTCCAGGCGAACACCAGCGAAATAGACGGCGTTACGTAGGAAAGGATCACCAGCGAACGCGCGGTTTTGCGCAGGCGGAACTCGCGGTTGAAAAACATCGCCACGGCCAGCCCGAGCACGGTGCTGCCCGCCACCACAAGCGCGGTATACCAGACCGTCATCCACAGCGAGTGCCAGAAACCAGGATCGGAGAGAATGCGCACATAGTTACTCACCCCAACAAACGTTGACTCGATGTTGGGATTAAGCGGCAGACGTAAAAAACTGATTTCGATATTCGACACCATCGGCCACGCCACCAGACCGCCCAGCAGTAATAAGCTGGGCGCGAGAAGCAACAGCGCAAAGGGCATATCGGAACGACCTGAAAAAAGCCTGTTCATTGCGGATTCCTGTCCTGGGTTTAGCGCTGTTCGACCAACTCATCCAGCTTTTTCTGGCTCGCTTGCAGCGTGCCAGGGAGGTCGGCTTTACCCACGGTGACGTTATGCACCATTGAACTCACCACACCAGACCCCGTCACATCACCCATGCGGGTAAAGTTTTTATCCCCTACTGCGCCAAAGACCTGAATATTTGGCAATTCGCTGATTAGCTGATTCGGCAATTCTCCCAGCGCCTTAATAACGTCGTTGTCTTTCCAGGTGGCGGTAGTGACAACCGCTTTGTTCACCGGCAGCGCCGCGCCTGGTGACATCATCACCCAGTCGGCAATGTTGTCCGCCTGCTCCATAAAGGTGACAAATTTTTCAGCCGCTTCGGTCTCTTCAGTCTTTTGCCCGGCGGTAATGGTCAGCGAGGTCAACATGCCGTAGACCGCAGAATTTTTCTCGGTTGGCACCACGAAACCAACGTTTTTCGGATCGCCTTCTTTAATCACAGCCGGAAGGATATAGGTGGAGTAAATCGCCATCGGCGCGGTGCCGTTCATAAAAGCGTCTTTCACTTCCATGATGTCGTTAGAACCTGGCATGGTGTTGGCAGCAAGGTTGCGGTAATAGGTCAGCGCCTGCATCATCTCTGGTGTATCAAGGGTGATTTTGCCTTCGGCGTTAAAGACGTTAGCCTGATTGGATAACGCAAACTGGGAGAAAGACTGTTCCGTCAACACGCTTTCTGCTGTAGGCAGCGCAATACCGTATTTTTTATTCGCCGGGTCATTCAGTTTCTGTGCAACGTCCAGCAATTGCTGCCAGTTTTTTGGCTCCTCCAGCCCAGCTTTTGCCAGCACATCTTTGCGATACCAGATCCCGCCAATCCATGCGCTGACAGGAACACCGGTCCAGGCGCTGCCATCTTCGGTGCGCACAATCCGCAGTACGCCATCGTAGAACGCGCCTTCACCGACGTTGCTGATGACCGTGGCAACCGCTTTACGATCGATAAGCTGCTCTTTGTCCATCACTTTGGCGTAGTCATGGCTGGTTTCGATCACTTCCGGCAGCGAACCGCTACGTGAAAGGGTAATGACTTTGGTGTTATAGGCGTCTTCTTCCACGGGCACTTGTTTTACGGTGATACCTGGGTTTTCTTTTTCAAAACGGGCAATCAATTTGCTGATGACGGCCTGGCGCTCCTGCTCCACCGAAGAATGCATAAATTCGATGGATACATTATTTTTATTTTCTTCTTTACAGCCTGAAATCAGGGCGCAGGAAACCAGTGCTGATAACAGCACGATTTTTGATTTAATCATGAAATGTTCCTTTTTATTTAATCCACATAACCTGCCAGGGATGCAGTGTTATTTCATTACCCAATATATCAACTTCACTAATCAGATCCCGACCGTGCAGGTCAGTAATATTTATATGCTGAATATTTTCGCTGACATTAAACAATCCCGTCAGGCAATCGCCATCCGCATTGCTTCTTTGAATTCGCATTACAAATGAATTAATTGCATCGATGGTGAAATTATTATCCGGATGAAACTCTTTATGACTGCGACGAAGGGTAATTAAATGCGACAACTTATAATATACCGAATACCTTAATGTCGCTTTATTGTCCAGTTCTGTCGTTATCTCTTTACTAGAGTATTTTTTACGGTTAATCGCGCGATTATATCCAAGTTTTTCGACACCGGCGTAATCATTACGCGACCCCAGAATGCTTTGAATATATATCGCTGGCACACCGGGGAAACTTAACAAAATCGCATGGGCGAGAATAAACCTGGCACACCGTTCTTCGTCGCTACACTCACGGCGGCTCAACGCATCCATATAGGTGACATTCATTTCATAGGGGCTACGCGTACCGTCGGGATTATTTTTCCAGTTTACTAATGCCCCTTCCTGCTGTAACACCTCGACCAGCGCTAATATTTCGTTTTCGGGTAACAACCCCCGCAGTGGGTTAAGCCCGATGCCATCGTGAGAGGCAAGGAAGTTAAACCAGGTGGTGTTGCTGGAAGGTAGTGTCAGGTTTTGCGCCCACGCACAAAGTGCCTCAACGTTCTGTTTTTGCACCGCATGCAGCACCAGCGGCGGCAGCGAGAACTGGTACACCATATGCGCTTCGTCATCGCCTTCGCCAAAGTAAGCAATGTTGTCTTTATGCGGAACATTGGTCTCGGTAATGATCACTGTGCCTGGCGCGACGTTATCAATAATCGAACGTAACAGTTTGATAATCAGATGTGTTTTTTCCAGATGGATGCAGTTTGTTCCCGGCTCTTTCCACATAAAGCCAACGGCATCCAGACGGACATACTCTGCGCCCTTTTCCAGGTAGCACAGCAATACATCCACCATCGCCAGCAACACTTCAGGGCTACGGTAATTGAGGTCAATTTGATCGTCGCTAAAGGTGGTCCATAAATGACGCGTTGAATGATCGCGCATCTGGAATGGCGTTAATAACGGTAACGCACGCGGGCGAGTGACGGCGCTGAGATCGGTTTTCGGATCAACGGTAATAAAAAAATCTTCAAAACCTGGCTGCTGTTGTAAATAGTTTTTAAACCATTCACTTTTTGCCGACATATGGTTGCAGACAAAATCAAACATTAAATGGCTGCATTCACCGAGTTGCTGAATATCCTGCCACTCCCCCGCTTCACTGGCGACCTGATGATAATCAATTACCGAAAATCCATCATCAGATGACCATGGATAAAAAGGTAATAAATGAACATGTGAAAAAATTCTTTGCAGCCATTGAGGGTAAAACTGATTAAATGTGGGTAGTGGCTTTAAATCATTACTGTGAAATTGATCGGCATAGGTAATTAACACGACATCACTTTCATCCCAGTGTTTTTTACGTCGCTGTGTAATTAATCGTTTCGCACTCTCAAGACGCGTTACAAGTTTCTGTAAATGAGTCGCGGTAAATGTTCCACCGTAGATTTCGTCCAGGTAATCCGTAATTTTCTGTTGCATGTTGCCTTTCCGTGGTAGCGGTCCCATGAAGCGAGAGACTACTCCGCATAAAATAAACTGTCAATTGAGCTCAAGGGGTTTAGTCACGCAGGAAATCTTTTTTTACCTGGGAAAAAGCGTATTTGTGAGCTGACGCAAATAATCTATGGGGATGTAAATAAGGTGTGACAGAAAAAAACGGCGCATAAGCGCCGCTCATGGTGAATTCTTTTAACCTTTGACCTTCGGCATTGCGATGTCTTTCAGGCCACCGGCGTTCTCAACGTGGGTATATCCCATCTCGCTAAGGATCTCTTTTGCCTGCCCTGACTGGCGTCCGGCATTGCAATACACTTTCACGGTGTCGTTTTTATCCGGAACGGCGGTAGCAATGCGCTCTTTCACTTCCTTCAGGGGAATATTGATGGCCCCCTGAACGTGCTCTTGCTGATACTGCTCTGGAACACGAACATCGATCCAGTGTTCAGCGGCGAAAACGGGCAGTGAAAACACCAGTGTCAGAGCAAGTAAGCCTTTTTTAAACATGTAAGCGTCCTTCTATGGATGAAAATTGCTATCCATTATACGCCTGAGATTTAACCATTTTTGCGAAACTCCCCTCACCTTTTATAACGCTGCGCCAGTTTATTGGCAGCCCGACTTAACAGCGGTTCCAGCGCCACAGCCAGCAACATTTTCAGCGGTCGGCGAGCAACTGATTTTATCGCCCAGCCCGCCACACCCGCCGGGCCATAGCGCAGTGCGGTAAGAAGTACCAGCTTGCCTGCTAATTTGAACCCAGGCTTCACCTTTTGCCCGGCCTGTTGCCAGCGAGTATTCATAACTTTCCTCACAGTTGACGGAAACGGCTACGCAGCGTGAAAGTGTCGGAAGTGACATAACGTTCCATCTCGCGTAAACGCGTTTCACTTGCCGCCAGTTCACGGTCGACTTCATCCAGCAATTCGCTGCTGGAAGGTAGCTGCTCACCAAAGGCCATGTTGTCCGGCATTGGATCAAGCGCAAATGACAAAATGATGTAAGCAACCAGGGTAAACAGCGCCAGACCGAAGAAAATCGACAGCACCACCAGGATACGCACCAGTTTTACTGGTACATCAAAATAGTTGGCAATCCCGGCGCAGACGCCACGGACCATGCCCTGCTGCGGAATACGCCATAATTTTTTATTGAGATTAATGCCCGCCATTAGCGATCCCTCCAGTTCGGATGTTCTGCATCAAGAATGGATTCCAGCGCCTGAATACGCTCGCGCATCCGTTTTGCTTCATCAGCCAGTTGCGCTAATCGCTGCTGCTCACTTTGTGACAATTCACTGCGACCGGAACGATTGCTGTAATGCAGCCATAACCAGATCGGTAAAACAAACAGCACAAAAATGGTTAACGGAATAGCCAGAAATAGCGCGCTCATAAGTACTCCTTAGACGATGAGCGGCGGCGCGTTCGGACGCCGCCTGGATGTTATTATTGATTGTCTTGCTTCATTTTGGCTTTTAATTGTGCCAGTTGCTCGCTGATTGCATCATCGGCTTTCAGTTCGGCAAACTGATCGTCCAGCGATTTTTGTTTACCGAAGCTGTGGCTTTCTGCTTCCGCTTCCATCTGGTCGATACGGCGTTCGAAAGATTCGAAACGAGCCATTGCTTCATCCAGTTTGCCACTGTCCAGCTGACGACGCACATCGCGCGACGAGTTTGCCGCTTGATGGCGTAACATCAATGCCTGCTGGCGAGCGCGTGTTTCGCTCAATTTGTTTTCCAGCTCGCCGATCTCTTTCTTCATACGCACTAGCGTATCGTCCACCAGCGTCACTTCATGTTCCAGGCTCTTAATCAGATCGGTCAGTTTCTGTTTTTCAATTAACGCCGCACGCGCCAGATCCTCTCTCTCTTTCAGCAGTGCCAGTTCCGCTTTTTCCTGCCATTCAATTTCACGAGCCGACGCTTGTTCAATACGGCGAGTCAGCTGTTTCTTTTCTGCCAGCGCACGCGCCGAAGTAGAACGTACTTCAACCAATGTATCTTCCATCTCCTGGATCATCAGACGCACCAGTTTCTGTGGATCTTCCGCTTTCTCTAACAGAGCGTTGATGTTGGCATTCACGATGTCGGCAAAGCGAGAAAAAATACCCATAATGTTGTCCTCTTGATTTCTGCGTTCAGGATTGTCCTGCTGAACTGTTAATACAATTTGCGTGCCAATTTTTTATCTTTTTGATTTATAAAGATCTGATTGAAGAATCAACAGCAACATGCCAGGATGAATTAGCGAATTACACTAACAAGTGGCGAATTTCATCATGGCAGAATACAAAGATAATTTACTCGGTGAGGCGAACAGCTTTCTCGAAGTGCTGGAACAGGTTTCGCATCTCGCACCGCTGGACAAACCGGTGCTCATCATCGGCGAGCGCGGCACCGGTAAAGAGCTGATTGCCAGCCGTCTGCATTATCTCTCCTCCCGTTGGCAAGGGCCGTTTATTTCCCTTAACTGCGCGGCGTTAAATGAAAATTTGCTGGATTCCGAACTGTTTGGTCACGAAGCGGGGGCGTTTACCGGTGCGCAAAAACGTCATCCAGGGAGATTTGAACGTGCCGACGGCGGTACGCTATTTCTTGATGAACTCGCTACGGCACCGATGATGGTGCAGGAAAAATTATTGCGTGTGATTGAGTACGGTGAACTGGAGCGCGTCGGCGGCAGCCAGCCATTGCAGGTGAATGTGCGGTTGGTATGCGCGACGAATGCCGATCTCCCGGCAATGGTCAATGAAGGGACTTTTCGCGCTGACCTGCTCGACCGACTAGCGTTCGATGTTGTGCAACTGCCGCCACTACGCGAACGTGAAAGCGACATTATGTTGATGGCAGAACACTTTGCCATCCAGATGTGTCGGGAAATCAAGCTGCCTCTGTTCCCGGGTTTTACCGAGCACGCCAGAGAAACATTGCTGAATTATCGCTGGCCGGGAAATATACGTGAATTGAAAAACGTGGTGGAACGTTCAGTGTATCGCCACGGCACCAGCGATTATCCGCTTGATGACATCATTATTGATCCCTTTAAACGCCGTCCATCTGAAGAAGCCATCGCCGTTTCAGAAAACACCTCGCTTCCGACGCTGCCGCTGGATTTACGCGAGTTTCAGATGCAGCAGGAAAAAGAACTGCTTCAGGTCAGCTTGGAACAAGGGAAGTATAACCAGAAGCGCGCCGCTGAATTGCTGGGGTTAACCTATCATCAGTTCCGCGCGTTGCTGAAAAAGCACCAGCTTTAGCATTTCGACAATGCAACTTGCCGGGTGTGCCGTGAACGCCTTATCAGGCCTACAAAATCAATACGTCGTTTGCAGGCCTGATAAGCGCTGCGCATCAGGCATTATTGCGTTAACCCTGCTTCTGCGTATTAATCTCTCAGCGCATCCTGCAAAATTTTCATTGCCGCATCGAATTGCGCAACCGGGATGGTATGGGCTTCGTTAGGCGGCGCATATTTGTGGTATTTGATCCGCCGCTATCGCAAAGTGCCATTGTATGATGGCGACAGAACGCCGGTGAGCGAAACGTAATAGTCGAATGCGCGGCGCATTATCCTGCCTGAGGGTAATGCACCGCGCCATTAACTATAAAAATATGTATGACCCGGATCACGAGTGCTATCATCCGCCCTTATGCTTAGCGCATTAACCCCAGGGGCAAATAATGAACCACGATATCCCGCTAAAATATTATGATATTGCCGATGAGTACGCGACCGAATGCGCAGAGCCTGTCGCAGACGCTGAACGCACACCGCTGGCCCACTACTTCCAGTTACTGCTCACCCGTTTGATGAACAATGAAGAGATCAGTGAAGAAGCCCAACATGAAATGGCTGCTGAAGCGGGGATTAATCCCGTACGCATTGATGAGATCGCAGAGTTTTTGAATCAATGGGGTAATGAGTAATTATTTAATTGCAGACTATCGGTCAGTATCGTTGCCCGGATAAAGCGTTCGCGCCGCATCCGGCTAAAAATGACACGCACTGCAGCGTGCTTTAATGGGTTTCTCACGATCGTACCGCTCTGCTCCTCGCTAAGTTGTTCTGTGAGTTATAGTTATAAAGAAATCACGGGTACGAATGTTGAACTGATGGCGACGCCACCTGTTCAATGACCAACCACACGGCCCTCATTATTACCTCTGAACACAAACGGTAATGGCAAATGTCATTAAATATTAGTAAGATAGCCTCTTTACATAAAATCCCTTAATATTATGCGCCAGGTATTATCGTCTCTTTTGGTGATTGCTGGACTTGTGAGTGGTCAGGCAATCGCCGCGCCTGAATCCCCCCCGCATGCTGATATCCGCGACAGCGGTTTTGTCTATTGCGTCAGCGGGCAAGTCAACACCTTTAACCCATCCAAAGCGAGCAGTGGGTTAATTGTCGATACCCTTGCCGCCCAGTTTTATGATCGACTGCTGGATGTCGATCCCTATACCTATCGTCTGATGCCGGAACTTGCCGAAAGCTGGGAAGTACTCGACAACGGCGCAACCTATCGCTTCCACCTGCGTCGCGATGTTCCGTTTCAAAAAACCGACTGGTTTACTCCCACTCGTAAAATGAATGCCGACGATGTGGTTTTTACCTTCCAGCGAATTTTTGACCGCAACAACCCGTGGCATAACGTTAATGGCAGCAACTTCCCCTACTTCGACAGCCTGCAATTTGCCGATAACGTGAAAAGCGTCCGCAAACTGGATAATCATACCGTTGAGTTCCGTCTGGCTCAGCCGGATGCTTCTTTTTTGTGGCACCTCGCGACCCATTATGCTTCGGTCATGTCGGCAGAATATGCAGGGAAGTTAGAGAAAGAAGATCGCCAGGAGCAACTCGACCGTCAACCGGTCGGCACCGGTCCGTATCAGTTGTCGGAATACCGCGCCGGGCAATATATTCGCTTACAACGTCATGATGATTTCTGGCGTGGTAAGCCGTTGATGCCACAAGTGGTGGTGGATTTAGGCTCTGGCGGTACAGGACGATTGTCGAAACTCCTGACCGGGGAGTGCGACGTTCTGGCCTGGCCTGCTGCCAGTCAGCTATCCATTTTGCGTGACGACCCACGCTTGCGTTTAACGCTGCGTCCTGGGATGAACGTCGCCTATCTGGCATTCAACACCGCCAAACCGCCGCTAAATAATCCCGCTGTCCGCCATGCGCTGGCACTGGCAATTAATAACCAGCGCCTGATGCAATCCATCTATTATGGTACGGCTGAAACAGCGGCCTCTATTTTACCGCGCGCCTCGTGGGCCTATGACAACGAGGCTAAAATTACTGAATACAATCCGGCAAAATCGCGCGAACAGTTGAAGGCGTTGGGGCTGGAAAACTTAACGCTGAAACTGTGGGTGCCCACACGTTCGCAGGCGTGGAACCCCAGTCCACTGAAAACCGCCGAACTGATTCAGGCGGATATGGCACAGGTTGGCGTAAAAGTGGTGATTGTGCCGGTAGAAGGTCGTTTTCAGGAGGCGCGGTTGATGGATATGAGCCATGATCTGACGTTATCCGGTTGGGCGACGGACAGTAACGACCCGGACAGTTTCTTCCGTCCGTTACTGAGCTGCGCGGCAATTCATTCGCAGACCAACCTCGCCCACTGGTGCGATCCGAAATTCGACAGCGTGTTGCGTAAGGCGCTCTCCTCGCAGCAGCTGGCGGCGCGTATTGAAGCCTATGACGAAGCGCAAAGTATTCTGGCGCAGGAATTACCTATTCTGCCGCTGGCGTCGTCATTGCGTTTGCAGGCCTATCGGTACGATATCAAAGGTCTGGTACTTAGCCCGTTTGGTAACGCCTCCTTTGCTGGGGTGTATCGCGAGAAACAGGATGAGGTGAAAAAGCCATGATTATCTTCACCTTACGCCGTATTTTGTTATTGATTGTGACCTTGTTCCTGCTGACCTTCGTTGGCTTCAGCTTGAGCTATTTCACCCCACATGCGCCGTTACAAGGCGCGTCACTGTGGAATGCCTGGGTGTTCTGGTTTAATGGCCTGATCCACTGGGATTTTGGTGTTTCCAGCATTAACGGTCAACCGATTGCCGAACAGTTAAAAGAGGTCTTCCCGGCAACGATGGAACTGTGCATCCTCGCCTTCGGTTTTGCGCTGATTGTTGGCATCCCCGTGGGGATGATTGCCGGGATTACGCGCCATAAGTGGCAGGATAACTTGATCAACGCCATCGCCTTACTGGGCTTTTCAATCCCGGTGTTCTGGCTGGCGCTTCTGTTGACGCTGTTTTGTTCACTCACGCTAGGTTGGTTGCCCGTTTCAGGGCGTTTCGATCTGCTCTACGAAGTGAAACCGATTACCGGTTTTGCGTTGATTGATGCCTGGCTTTCGGACTCACCGTGGCGGGATGAAATGATCATTAGCGCAATCCGCCATATGGTATTGCCCGTGATCACCCTGTCGGTTGCGCCAACAACTGAAGTGATCCGACTGATGCGTATCAGCACTATCGAAGTGTATGACCAGAACTATGTTAAAGCAGCGGCGACCCGCGGTTTGTCGCGCTTTACTATTTTGCGTCGCCACGTTCTGCATAACGCGTTACCTCCGGTTATTCCTCGCCTGGGCTTACAGTTTTCCACCATGCTGACGCTGGCGATGATCACCGAAATGGTTTTTAGCTGGCCGGGTTTAGGGCGCTGGTTAATTAACGCCATCCGCCAGCAGGATTACGCAGCCATTTCCGCCGGAGTGATGGTGTGTGGCTCACTGGTCATTATTGTTAACGTGATTTCTGATATTTTGGGTGCCATGGCTAACCCTCTGAAACATAAGGAATGGTATGCCTTACGATAGCGTATACAGCGAAAAGCGCCCGCCGGGCACGCTGCGTACCGCCTGGCGCAAATTTTATAGTGACGCCTCTGCGATGGTCGGCCTGTACGGCTGCGCGGGGCTGGCTGTACTGTGTATTTTTGGCGGCTGGTTTGCGCCTTACGGCATCGACCAGCAATTTCTCGGTTATCAATTATTGCCGCCGTCATGGTCGCGCTATGGCGAAGTTTCTTTCTTCCTGGGGACTGACGACCTCGGACGCGATGTTTTAAGCCGTTTACTGAGCGGAGCTGCGCCAACCGTAGGTGGCGCATTTGTGGTGACGCTTGCCGCGACGATCTGTGGCCTGGTACTGGGCACCTTCGCCGGGGCGACCCACGGCCTACGCTCAGCGGTGCTTAACCATATTCTGGATACCTTACTGGCGATCCCTTCGCTGCTGCTGGCAATTATCGTTGTAGCGTTTGCCGGACCGAGTTTGTCTCACGCCATGTTTGCTGTCTGGCTGGCGCTGCTGCCACGTATGGTACGTTCGATTTACAGCATGGTGCATGACGAACTGGAAAAAGAGTACGTTATCGCCGCCCGTCTGGATGGCGCATCAACGCTGAATATTCTCTGGTTTGCTGTGATGCCCAACATCACCGCCGGGCTGGTCACCGAGATCACCCGCGCACTGTCGATGGCAATTCTCGATATCGCCGCGCTGGGCTTTCTCGATCTCGGCGCACAACTGCCCTCGCCTGAATGGGGAGCGATGCTCGGTGATGCGCTGGAACTGATTTATGTCGCCCCGTGGACTGTCATGCTGCCTGGTGCGGCGATTATGATTAGCGTGCTGTTGGTTAACCTCCTTGGCGACGGTGTCCGTCGTGCAATTATTGCGGGGGTGGAATAATGCCATTACTCGATATTCGTAACCTGACCATTGAATTTAAAACCGGTGATGAGTGGGTTAAAGCCGTCGACCGCGTAAGTATGACCTTAACCGAAGGTGAAATCCGCGGTCTTGTTGGCGAATCCGGTTCCGGTAAAAGTTTGATTGCGAAAGCGATTTGTGGGGTGAATAAAGATAACTGGCGTGTTACTGCTGACCGTATGCGTTTTGATGATATCGATTTGCTGCGTCTCTCCGCACGCGAACGGCGCAAGCTGGTTGGTCACAACGTGTCGATGATTTTCCAGGAACCGCAGTCGTGTCTTGACCCTTCAGAACGTGTGGGTCGCCAGTTGATGCAAAACATCCCAGCCTGGACCTATAAAGGCCGTTGGTGGCAGCGTTTTGGCTGGCGCAAACGCCGTGCCATTGAACTGCTGCACCGCGTGGGGATTAAAGATCACAAAGATGCGATGCGCAGTTTTCCCTATGAGTTGACCGAAGGCGAATGTCAGAAAGTGATGATAGCCATTGCACTGGCGAATCAACCGCGTCTGCTGATTGCTGACGAACCGACAAACTCAATGGAGCCAACAACCCAGGCGCAAATCTTTCGCCTCCTGACGCGTCTCAACCAAAACAGCAATACCACTATTTTGCTTATCAGCCATGACTTACAAATGCTTAGCCAATGGGCGGATAAAATTAACGTGCTTTACTGCGGTCAAACGGTGGAAACCGCGCCGAGTAAGGAGTTGGTGACGATGCCACACCATCCTTATACCCAGGCGCTGATCCGCGCGATACCAGACTTCGGCAGCGCGATGCCGCATAAAAGTCGCCTCAATACGCTGCCCGGCGCTATCCCGCTACTGGAACAGTTACCGATTGGTTGTCGTCTGGGGCCACGTTGCCCGTATGCACAACGAGAATGCATTGTGACGCCACGTTTGACGGGGGCGAAAAATCATCTCTATGCCTGTCATTTCCCACTGAACATGGAGAAAGAGTGAGATGATCGAAACGCTACTTGAAGTGCGTAATTTAAGTAAAACGTTCCGCTACCGGACCGGCTGGTTTCGTCGTCAGACCGTAGAAGCGGTAAAACCCTTGAGCTTTACGCTACGTGAAGGCCAGACACTGGCGATTATCGGCGAGAATGGTTCGGGTAAATCCACGCTGGCAAAAATGCTGGCGGGAATGATAGAACCTACCAGCGGCGAGTTATTGATTGACGATCATCCGCTGCATTTTGGCGATTATTCCTTCCGCAGTCAGCGTATTCGCATGATTTTTCAGGATCCTTCCACCTCGTTGAATCCCCGTCAACGTATCTCGCAAATTCTGGATTTTCCACTGCGCCTGAACACCGACCTGGAACCGGAACAGCGTCGCAAACAGATTATTGAAACGATGCGTATGGTTGGGCTGCTACCGGATCACGTCAGTTACTATCCGCATATGTTGGCACCCGGGCAAAAACAGCGTCTGGGTCTGGCGCGCGCGCTGATATTGCGCCCAAAAGTCATTATTGCCGATGAAGCCCTCGCCTCACTGGATATGTCGATGCGTTCGCAGTTGATTAATCTGATGCTGGAGTTACAGGAAAAACAGGGCATTTCGTATATTTATGTTACCCAGCATATCGGAATGATGAAGCACATTAGCGACCAGGTGCTGGTGATGCATCAGGGCGAGGTTGTCGAGCGAGGCAGCACCGCAGATGTGCTGGCATCGCCGCTGCATGAACTCACCAAACGGCTGATCGCCGGTCATTTTGGCGAGGCATTGACGGCGGATGCGTGGCGTAAGGACCGTTAGTGTTTTGCACCTCATCCTGACAGGCCCCCCTCAGGATGAGGTGTTCATTACTTTTGGTTGTCGATTCTGGTGAGAGCAACCAGCAATGCCAGCGTATAACACACCGTAATTGCCAGACTCATTTTTAACAGTGTTTCTCCGCCAATTCCCGACAATGGCGCGGCTATACCGCCGAAGACAAACATGCTCATCCCCATCAACGCAGACGCCGTTCCAGATTCCTGCGTCCCTACTGCACTCATAGCCTCTGCCCCGCCAACAGTGCCGATGCCGCTACAAAATGCGATGGTGAAAAATAATGCCACCAGTGCCGGAATGGGCAATTGTATCCATGCGCATAAGACCGTGAGCAATGCACACAAAATTGCCGCTATCAGGCCACCTCGCAACAATGTCATCGCGTTAATCCGTCGCGCCAGGCGCGAGAAGATCCATGAAGCAATGATAAGTCCGGTGCCGTTAAGGCCAAACACCAGGCTAAATTGCATTGGACTAAAGCCAAATTCCTTCTGCAACACGAACGACGAAGAGCCGATATATGCAAACAAACCGGCCAGCATAAAACTTTGAATCAGGCAAAAGCGCATAAAACGGCGGTTCTGCACCACGCTTCGTCCGGTTAATAGCAATGATGAGCCCCTTTTATTTTCTGGCAAGGTCTCATGAATAAATAACAGACAGCCCAGCAACAGTACGGTGCTAATTTCAGCCATTACCCAGAATAAAGTGCGCCAGTCAAAAGTGCTAACAATGTACCCGCCCAGCACTGGCGACAACACCGGTGCCAGGCCATTCACCGTCATTAACAGCGCAAAAAACTGGGTCAACGTTACTCCCTGATATTTGTCACGAGCAATAGAACGAGAGAGCACCGAACCACCCGCCCCCGCGATCCCTTGAATAAAACGCCAGACCACCAGCCAGTAAATATTGTTCGTTGTCGCGCATAAAATGGAAGAAACAATAAACAATAGCAACGACAAGATTAACGGACGTTTACGCCCTATTTTGTCGCTCAGAGGGCCAAATAACAGTTGTCCGACGCCAAGACCAATCAGTGATGCGGTCAGGGTTAATTGCGTTATGGTCGTGGTTGCCGCCAGTTGCTCAGACATCTCCGGCAAAGCCGGCAAATAAAGATCGGTACACATCGGGCCGATACCGGCTAAAAGACCAAGAATCAATGCCCATGAAAGAGAGACTCTAGCCATATTATTCCTTACTTGAGTGATGACATACCGCCGCCCAGCGACTGCCAGAGCGTGATTCGGTTTGTAAAATCAGTCAGTTGCAGTGCCAGCAGCTCCTGCTGTGCGCTCCACAAGCTGCGCTGCGCCGTCAACACGGTCAGGTAATCACCAACACCCGCCTGATAGCGACGCAAGCCAACATCGACCGTTTGTTGTTCAGCTTTAACATACTGGCGCTGTGCATCCAGTTGCTCTTCAAGCGTGGTCCGCCGCGCCAGTGCGTTAGCGACATCTTTAAATGCGCTCTGAACGGTTTTTTCATAGGTGGCAATGAGTCCACGCTTTTGTGCTTCTGCGTAACGAAGCTGCGCCAGATTACTTCCGCCAGTAAACAGCGGTAATGTGACCGATGGCGCAAATGACCAGATCTGCATTCCGTGGCTGAACAACGACGACAACGCGTCACTGCCAACACCGGCACTGGCAGTCAGCGAAATCGTCGGGAAAAAGTTAGCCCGCGCCGCGCCAATATCTGCATTGGCGCTCTTCAAATTATGTTCCGCTTCCTGGATATCCGGGCGACGCAGCAGAACATCAGATGATACTCCCGCAGGAACCAGACTTATCATTTGTTCCGGCAGGCTTTCCAGTGTTCCCGGTAGCAGATTTTCCGCAAGCGTTGTACCTGCCAGTAAGTTCAGCGCATTTTTATCCTGCATCACTTGTGTCTGATAGCTGGCAACGCTGGCGCGCGCTTGCTGATAAACACTCATCGCCTCACTGACATCTGTCGCTGCCGCCGTGCCAACCTGTTGCTGGCGCTGGATAATTTTCAATGAGTTTTCTGCACTGGCCATCGTTTCTTTTGCCAGGGCCAGGTTGCTGTTATCAGCCGCCAGTGTCAGCCAGGCGGTGCTGATTTCAGCAATCAGCGTTAAACGAGTGTTCTGGGCTGTAAATTCACTGGCAAGCCAGGTTTCCCGCGCCGCCCGAGATAAACTCTGATTACGACCAAACAGATCTAACGTATAACTGGACACCGTGCCGTCAGCCTCGGCAGTTGTTCCCGTACCATTCGCCAGCGAACGGCTGCGGGTCGAACTTAAGGCCGCATTCACCGTCGGAAATAACGACGCATTAGTTTGCCCATAGAGCGCCCGTGCTGAGTCAATATCAGCAATCGCTTTTTGCACATCGCGGTTACTGTTCAGTGCAATGGTTACTACCTGCTGCAATCGGGGATCGTGGATCACCTGCTGCCAGTCATGGCTGATTGCCTTCCCCTGGCCCTGTGCTCCCGGCAAGGTCGCCGGGATTGGGGATTCAGGCGTACTGTAGTGAGGATCGAGCGAGACACATCCCGCACTCAACAACACCAGAAAAATAAGAGAACGACGCAACATAACTTACTCCTGACGGCGCGGTTTACCGGCAAACAAACGTTTCACCAGTACAAAAAACAGAGGAACGAAGAAAATGGCCAGTAATGTAGCGGTCAGCGTGCCGCCAATAATGCCCGTACCAATGGCGATGCGGCTGTTCGCCCCTGCGCCGGTTGCTATCGCCAGCGGCATTACCCCCGCAATAAACGCCAGCGAGGTCATGATGATTGGGCGTAAACGAGTCTGCGCCGCGCGTAATGCCGCACGACTCAAGGAATAGCCCTCTGCAACCGCCGCTTCAGCAAATTCCACAATCAGAATGGCGTTTTTCGACGACAAGCCGATAGTAGTTAATAGCGCTACCTGGAAGTAAACGTCGTTGTTTAAATCACGCATCCAGGCCGCCAGCGCCGCGCCAAGAAGCCCCAGAGGGATCACCAGAATGACCGAGAACGGGACTGACCAGCTTTCGTACAGTGCTGCAAGGCAGAGGAAAACCACCAGAATAGAAACTGCATACAGACTTAATGCCTGACCGCTGGCCAGTTTCTCCTGCAATGACAAACCACTCCAGGCCCAGGTTGTTCCCGCAGGAAGACTGTTTGCCAGTTCCTCCATTTTTGTCATTGCATCGCCGGAACTAAAGCCAGTCGCGTTTTCGCCCTGAATTTCATAGGCTGCCGAGCCGTTGTAGCGCACCAGTCTTTCCGGTCCATACAGCCAGCGGGTGGTCGCAAAAGCAGAGAATGGTGTCATGGCGTTATCGCTGCCGCGCACAAACCATTTACCTAAGTCTGACGGCGCGGAACGAAATTCGCTGTCGCCCTGAATGTAGACTTTTTTCACACGACCACGGTCAATAAAGTCATTCACATAAGTACCGCCCCACGCACTGGACAGGGTGTCGGTGACATCATTCAAACTCAACCCTAATGACACCGCTTTATTACTATCAATATCTACCTGCAATTGCGGCATTTGTGGCAAATCATTGGCGCGTACAGAATGTAACTCCGGACTTTGATTCGCTTTTTCTATCAACTGATTACGCATTTGCAGCAGTGTTTCACGATCGGTTCCACCGTTAGCTAACAATTCAAACGTAAAACCATTGCTTTGGCCCAGCCCATCAACGGCTGGCGGCGTCATCGCAAATACCGTGGCATCACGAATTGTGCCCAGCTCTTTGGTTGCCCGTAGGGCGATAGCCTGGGCGGTGTTTTCTGCCCCTTTACGTTGAGACCAGTTTTTCAACGAAACAAACGCCATCCCGGTGTTCTGTCCGCTACCGCTAAAACTGAAACCATCAACGGTAAAGATGACATCGGTATTTGCTTTCTCGTTAATCAGGAACCAGTCAACAATCTGGCGATTCACTTCTGCTGTACGGGCAGCGGTCGCCCCGGCCGGCAGCGTGTACTGCACCATGATTTCGCCCTGGTCTTCAGTGGGTAAGAAACTGCCCGGCAGTTTCCACATCATCAGGGCCATTCCACCACCCAGCACGACATAAAGCCCCATCGTTCGGGCTGCACGGCGCAGGACATAAATTACGCCTCGCTGATATTTATCTTCAGTACGGCGGTAAAAGCGGTTAAATGCGCCGAAAAAGCCTTTTTTATGTGGTGGAACATGCTGGAGGACGGAACCGCACAGGGCGGGAGTCAAGGTCAATGCCACCACCACGGAAAGCAGCATTGCGGAGATGATGGTGATGGAGAACTGACGATAAATTACCCCCGTAGATCCCCCAAAGAAGGCCATCGGCAGGAATACGGCTGACAACACCAGCGCAATGGCAACCAGTGCGCCAGAAATCTCGCCCATTGATTTTTCCGTGGCTTCACGCGCGGGCAACCCTTCGTCACGCATAATGCGTTCGACGTTCTCTACCACCACAATGGCATCGTCCACCAGCAAGCCGATCGCCAGCACCATTGCAAACAACGTCAGGGTATTAATCGAATAGCCAAACAACGCAAGAACGCCGAATGTGCCCAGCAAAACGACGGGGACAGCTAACGCCGGAATCAGTGTGGCACGCAGGTTTTGCAGGAATAAATACATCACGCAAACCACCAATACGATGGCTTCAAACAGCGTCTGAATTACGTCCTCTACGGAGATTTTAATAAATTCAGTGCTGTCTTTCGGGTATGCGATGTCGTATCCCTGCGGCATGTTCCGCTGGAATTCGGCAATCTTATCCTTGACCAGCGTCGCCGTATTCAGCGCATTCGCACCGGGCGAAAGCATTACAGCAACCCCGGCAGACGGGTGACCGTTAAGTTTGCCGATAGCGGTATAATCTTCACTGCCCATCTCAACGCGAGCCACATCTTTTATACGAACAACTGCGCCGTCTGACTGGCTTTTCACGATAATATTTTTGAACTGATCCACCGTCTGCAAGCGAGACTGCGCACGTACCGTTGCGGTCAGTTGCTGAGTATCCGGTGAAGGCAATGCCCCTATTTTCCCGGCAGTAACCTGCACGTTTTGCGCTTCAATAGCACTTTGCACGTCTGAAGGCATCAGCGAGTAAGACGCCAGTTTGGCCGGGTCAAGCCAGATGCGCATAGCGTATTCCGCGCCAAAGACTTGCAGACTCCCCACACCTTCAACACGCGCCAGCGGGTCCTGAACGTTACTGACCAGCCAGTCGGCGATATCCGAACTGGAGGCTTTGTCAGTGGTGTCATACACGGCAGCAATCAGCAAAAAGTTGCTTTGTGATTTCTCCACCGTAACACCCGTTTGCTGCACTTCGCTGGGTAGGCGCGACTCCGCCTGCTGAATTTTATTCTGCACCTGAACCTGTGCAGTATCTGGATCGGTACCTTGTTCAAAGGTCACATTAATACTGACCGAACCATCAGAGCTACTGGTTGAGCTGAAATAGAGTAAATTATCAAGCCCAGTGAGTTGTTGCTCGATAACCTGAGTCACGCTGTTCTCCAGCGTTTCGGCAGAAGCACCAGTATAAGTGGCTGAAATTTTAATGGTCGGCGGTGCAACGTCAGGATATTGCGCGACGGGCAATGTGCGAATAGCCAGAATCCCTGCCAACATAATCAAAATGGCGATAACCCAGGCAAAGACCGGGCGGCGAACAAAAAAGCGCGAAAACATCAGGCGTTGCCTCCATTAGCCTGAACTTCAACAGCCTTGACGGTCTGCCCTGAAGTGACTTTGGCAGAACCTTCAACAATCAGTCGGTCGCCGTTGTGCAGGCCGTTCAGCACCAGCCATTTATCACCATACGTTTCTCCCGTTTCGAGCGTTCGCTGCTCTACTTTATTGTCTTTATTCACCACCAGCGCAGTTGCATTGCCTTTAGCATCGCGCGTAACGCCCTGTTGAGGCGCGAGAATAGCGTTTTCCATCACGCCTTCATCGACACGAGCGCGAACAAACATTCCCGGTAATAACTGCTGTTGTGGATTGGGGAAAATTGCCCGTAATGTCACCGAACCGGTAGACTCATCCACCGCGACTTCGGTGAGTTCCAGACGCCCTTTTTCGCTGTAGGTTGTGCCATCTTCCAGAATAAGTGAGACGCTCATGGTGTCACTGTTGGTCGCCAGTGACTGTTTACGCAGACGTAATAAATCGACACTGGAGCGAGTGAGGTCGACATACATTGTATCCAGACCACGAATAGTCGTTAACGCTGTATCCTGCGACGCGGTCACCAGTGCGCCAGGGGTTACCGACGAAATACCAATACGCCCCGAAATCGGTGCGGTTACCGTGGTCCAGTCAAGATTAATGCGCGCAGTTTCCAGTGCGGCTTTTTTCGCCTCTACACTGGCTTTATCTTGTGCACAGGTAGACTGAGCATCATCAGCATCCTGTTGTGAAACACCATTCTCTTTCACCAGTCGGGCATAACGCTGCGCTTTCTGGCAATCGGCTTTTACCAGTGCCTGTGCTTGTTGTAATGCTGCCCGGGCTTCATTCCATGCAGCCTGATAACTGGCCGCATCAATCTGGTAGAGAGGCTGTCCAGCCTTGACCAGATCACCTTCCTTAAATAAGCGTTTCTGGATAATTCCCCCAACCTGCGGACGTACTTCAGCACTGAGCGCAGCACTGGTGCGTCCGGTTAATTCACTGACTACCGAAACCGGTTGAGATTTGAGCGTAACAACGCCGACTTCTGTTTCTGACGGGGATGAATTGTTACTTTGCGTATTATCACAACCCGATAAGAGCAGCATTGCCACTACAGATGTTGCTATATACTTCATTATTTTCTCCAGGGTGAGAAATACCCTCCTCATTGAAATTAATGAGGATATGTCAGGGATATTCAGTTATAACGAACCCGCATCGCGAAATGAATTTCGCAATGAAATAAGGGGGATTAATATCCCCCGCTATTGGTTAATTCTGTTCTTATTTATTTATCAACATACTAACAATATCCTGATATATTTCCTGCAGATGTTGTGGATCGCTTTTTTGCGGTGTTAAACGACGATAAACCGTACCTTCCATCATGGTAGCAAACACTTCAACGCAGCAACGAATGTGCTCGTCGCTAAGATGGGGATGCATTCTTTTCATATGTGCACAACCGTTAGCGAACATTCTGGCGTCAGCTTCTTCAAGCATTGCCATAACCCGCGGGTTGCGTGTGGCTTCTGCAGCCACTTCCAGCATCAGCGCGTCGTCGTCCTCATTTAAGGATTTACGCAAGGCAAGGACTTCCGGGAAGTGATCGGTACGCGCGTCAATGTCCATTTGGGCAATACGAAAGTCGATGATACGGCGAACCATCTCTTCAATAATGGCGTCTTTGTTGGCGAAGTAACGATATATCTGACCCACGCTAAGCTGAGCTTCGCTGGCAATTTGCGACATACTGGCGGCATGAAATCCGCAGCGACGAAAACACCGACGGGCGGCGTTAATGATTTCATCCTGACGCTGTTTGTGGCGTATCTCCAGCTTGCTGGTCATTTCTGTCTCCTGGCCTATCACTTGGTGAGAATGATCATTCTCATTTTTGCTAATTATACGTTTCTCCAAAGTAATGGAAAGTATTTTTATCTTATTCATGATGCATATTCTGATAATGAAGAGATTGTGGAGATTCTGTGAAGATAGTTGACAATATTAAGTTGGAGTCAATTCATCAGAAAGACAGCGACTTGTTGTCGCCAGTTCTGTTTTCATCATTAAACTTATAGGAGCTAATACGAATAGTTTCAAAGTCAGATTCTATAAGATATTTCCCCAACCTCCCCCTTGCAGGCGTCAGGAGTAGATAACGCAAAATGCTCTGTACCGCAGCTTCTCTCCGCTACAGAAAGCGCAACTATAGCCACCCACAGCCAGGTTGATTATAATAACCGTTTATCAGTTCGTACTGTTTACTAAAACGACGAATCGCCTGATTTTCAGGCACAACAAGCATCAACAATAAGGATTAAAGCTATGGGTTTTCTTTCCGGTAAGCGCATTCTGGTAACCGGTGTTGCCAGCAAACTGTCCATCGCCTACGGTATCGCTCAGGCGATGCACCGCGAAGGAGCTGAACTGGCATTCACCTACCAGAACGACAAACTGAAAGGCCGCGTAGAAGAATTTGCCGCTCAATTGGGTTCTGACATCGTTCTGCAGTGCGATGTTGCCGAAGATACCAGCATCGACACCATGTTCGCTGAACTGGGGAAAGTTTGGCCGAAATTTGACGGTTTCGTACACTCTATTGGTTTTGCACCTGGCGATCAGCTGGATGGTGACTATGTTAACGCCGTTACTCGTGAAGGCTTCAAAATTGCCCACGACATCAGCTCCTACAGCTTCGTTGCAATGGCAAAAGCTTGCCGCTCCATGCTGAATCCGGGTTCTGCCCTGCTGACCCTTTCCTACCTTGGCGCTGAGCGCGCTATCCCGAATTACAACGTTATGGGTCTGGCAAAAGCGTCTCTGGAAGCGAACGTGCGCTATATGGCGAACGCGATGGGTCCGGAAGGTGTGCGTGTTAACGCCATCTCTGCTGGTCCGATCCGTACTCTGGCGGCTTCCGGTATCAAAGACTTCCGCAAAATGCTGGCTCATTGCGAAGCCGTTACCCCGATTCGCCGTACCGTTACTATTGAAGATGTGGGTAACTCCGCGGCATTCCTGTGCTCCGATCTCTCTGCCGGTATCTCCGGTGAAGTGGTCCACGTTGACGGCGGTTTCAGCATCGCTGCAATGAACGAACTCGAACTGAAATAATCGTTCTGTTGGTAAATATTGGGCGGCGTTCTGCCGCCCGTTATCTCTGTTATACCTTTCTGATATTTGTTATCGCCGATCCGTCTTTCTCCCCTTCCCGCCTTGCGTCAGGATAACGATTTCCTTTACGACCAAGGAGCGCCCATGGAACAACGCCACATCACCGGCAAAAGCCACTGGTATCATGAAACGCAATCCAGTACTGCGGAGTATGACGTTCTGCCTCTGGTCCCGGAAGCCGCAAAGGTCAGCGATCCCTTTCTGCTCGACGTGATCCTTGATGAAGAAACGCTGGCCCCCTTCCTTTCATGGCTGGTCCCTGCGCGCGTTCTTGCAGTGGAGTTGTTCCCTGACCCGCTTACCGTGACTCGTTCACAGACCTTCACCGCTTATGAACGCTTGTCGACGGCCCTGACGGTTGCTCAGGTTTGCGGCGTCCAACGGTTATGTAACTACTATTCTGCGCGACTTACGCCGCTCCCCGGGCCTGATTCCTCCAGGGAAAGTAATCATCGGTTGGCACAAATCACGCAATATGCCCGCCAACTGGCTAGCTCGCCTTCTATTATCGACAACCGATCGCGCCAGCATCTGAATGACGTTGGTCTTACTGTCTGTGACTGTGTGATCATTAACCAAATCATTGGTTTTATTGGCTTTCAGGCGCGGACCATTGCGACATTTCAGGCTTATCTCGGGCATCCAGTACGCTGGTTACCCGGGCTGGAGATACAAAACTACGCCGACGCGTCACTGTTTGCTGATGAATCATTACGCTGGCGAAGCAGCTATGAGGTGGAAAAACTCCCTGAAGAGCACACAAAAAGTTCAACTGCAGAACTTTGCCAACTGGCCAACACACTCTCTCTCCACCCTATTTCACTTTCCCTTCTCGAAAAGTTGTTAAACAGCACACGGGTCAATACACAGCCGGATAATCAGCTTGCGGCGTTGTTATGCGCGCGGATAAATGGCAGTCCTGCTTGTTTTGCCGCCTGTATGAATTCATCAAATGAATATAAAAAAATCAGCCCCCTTCTGCGCAAGGGCGAAAATGAAATTAACCGATGGGCTGACCGTCATTCTGTTGAGCGCGCTACCGTTCAGGCGATACAATGGCTGACCCGAGCACCCGATCGCTTTAGCGCCGCCCAGTTCAGCCCATTACTCGAACACGAAAAATCATCAACGCAGATTATTAATCTGCTAGTATGGAGCGGGCTGTGTGGCTGGATAAATCGCTTAAAAATCGCGTTGGGTGAGACATATTAACCTTGCCGCGTCAGACAGATTCGCGTAAAACTGTCAGCCGCTCTAATGGCCACCAAAATAGACAATTATGTTTCAGGACAACCCGCTGCTAGCGCAGCTTAAACAGCAACTGCATTCCCAGACGCCACGCGCTGAAGGGGTGGTAAAAGCCACAGAAAAAGGCTTTGGCTTCCTGGAAGTCGACGCGCAAAAAAGTTATTTCATTCCGCCGCCGCAGATGAAAAAAGTCATGCATGGCGACCGAATTATCGCGGTGATCCACAGTGAAAAAGAACGTGAATCCGCAGAGCCAGAAGAACTGGTTGAACCGTTCCTGACTCGTTTCGTGGGTAAAGTTCAGGGCAAAAATGACCGTCTGGCCATCGTTCCTGACCATCCACTCTTAAAAGACGCCATTCCTTGCCGCGCAGCCCGTGGCCTGAACCACGAGTTTAAAGAAGGTGACTGGGCGGTTGCCGAAATGCGCCGTCATCCGCTGAAAGGCGATCGTTCTTTCTATGCTGAACTGACACAATACATCACTTTTGGTGACGATCACTTTGTACCGTGGTGGGTTACCCTTGCGCGTCATAATCTGGAAAAAGAAGCACCAGACGGCGTTGCTACCGAAATGCTCGATGAAGGTCTGGTTCGTGAAGATCTGACTGCGCTGGATTTTGTCACCATCGACAGTGCCAGCACAGAAGATATGGATGACGCCCTTTTCGCCAAGGCGTTACCGGATGGCAAACTTCAGCTGATTGTGGCGATTGCCGATCCAACCGCGTGGATTGCTGAAGGCAGCAAGCTGGACAAAGCCGCGAAAATTCGCGCATTCACCAACTATCTGCCTGGCTTCAACATCCCTATGCTGCCTCGCGAGCTTTCTGACGATCTCTGCTCACTGCGCGCCAATGAAGTCCGCCCGGTACTGGCATGCCGCATGACGCTCTCCACTGATGGCACCATTGAAGATAATATCGAATTCTTTGCCGCCACCATCGAATCCAAAGCGAAGCTGGTGTATGACCAGGTTTCTGACTGGCTGGAAAATACCGGTGACTGGCAGCCTGAAAGCGAAGCAATTGCCGAACAAGTCCGTTTGCTAGCACAAATTTGCCAACGCCGCGGCGAGTGGCGTCATAACCACGCACTGGTGTTTAAAGATCGCCCGGATTACCGCTTTATTCTCGGTGAAAAAGGTGAAGTGCTGGATATCGTCGCCGAGCCTCGTCGCATTGCCAACCGTATCGTCGAAGAAGCGATGATTGCCGCTAACATTTGTGCGGCCCGCGTACTGCGCGATAAGCTCGGTTTTGGCATCTATAACGTGCATATGGGCTTTGATCCGGCGAATGCCGACGCGCTGGCAGCGTTGCTGAAAACGCACGGTCTGCATGTCGATGCTGAAGAAGTGCTCACGCTGGACGGTTTCTGCAAACTGCGTCGTGAACTGGATGCGCAACCAACTGGTTTCCTCGACAGCCGCATTCGTCGCTTCCAGTCATTTGCTGAAATTAGCACTGAACCCGGTCCTCACTTTGGCCTCGGTCTGGAAGCATACGCCACTTGGACTTCGCCGATCCGTAAATATGGCGACATGATCAACCACCGTCTGCTGAAAGCGGTTATCAAAGGCGAAACTGCGACGCGTCCACAGGATGAAATCACTGTCCAAATGGCCGAGCGTCGCCGTCTCAACCGGATGGCAGAACGTGATGTTGGCGACTGGTTATACGCACGCTTCCTGAAAGACAAAGCCGGGACCGACACCCGTTTCGCGGCGGAAATTGTCGATATCAGCCGTGGCGGCATGCGTGTTCGTTTGGTTGATAACGGCGCTATCGCCTTTATTCCAGCACCTTTCTTACACGCTGTGCGCGATGAACTGGTTTGCAGCCAGGAAAACGGCACTGTACAAATTAAAGGTGAAACGGCTTACAAAGTGACTGACGTTATTGACGTCACCATTGCCGAAGTCCGCATGGAAACCCGCAGCATTATTGCGCGCCCAGTCGCGTAATCTCCTTTCACGGCCCATTCCTCATGGATGGGCCGTTTATTTCCCCGCTCAACCTTCGTCATATCCCGGCAGATTTTTAACTGACTTTCGTTTGAAAACTGGCGTTTTTCCAAAACTGGATTACAAATAAATATATAAAAAAACAATGTGTTTAGCCGCCGTTAATTTCATGTAAGTCATGTTGTTCCTTTTATTTAACTGCGGACTCCGCTGTTAACCGGAGGATATGCATCATGAAAACCGTTAGGGAGTCCACAACGTTGTACAACTTTCTCGGATCGCACAATCCATACTGGCGGTTGACGGAAAGCAGCGATGTTTTGCGCTTTTCTACCACCGAAATCACAGAACCCGATCGTATTTTGCAACTATCTGCCGAACAGGCTGCTCGCATCAGGGAAATGACGGTCATCACCTCCAGCCTGATGATGAGTCTGACCGTCGATGAAAGCGATCTTTCTGTGCATCTGGTAGGACGAAAAATCAATAAACGAGAATGGGGAGGCAACGCGTCTGCATGGCATGACACACCGGCGGTTGCTCGTGATTTATCACATGGGCTTTCCTTTGCTGAGCAGGTAGTTTCTGAAGCACATTCCGCAATAGTGATTCTCGACAGCCGGGGGAATATCCAGCGCTTTAATCGGTTATGTGAAGATTACACAGGCTTGAAAGAACACGACGTCATTGGGCAAAGCGTGTTTAAACTGTTTATGAGTCGTCGTGAAGCTGCGGCATCCAGGCGCAATAACCGTGTATTTTTTCGAAGCGGCAATGCATATGAAGTCGAACTGTGGATACCAACACGTAAAGGCCAGCGGCTGTTTCTGTTTCGCAATAAATTTGTCCACAGCGGCAGTGGCAAAAACGAGATTTTTTTAATCTGTTCCGGCACCGACATTACCGAAGAGCGCCGCGCTCAGGAGCGACTGCGTATTCTGGCAAATACCGACAGTATCACCGGACTGCCGAATCGTAACGCAATGCAGGAGTTAATCGATCACGCTATTAATCAGGCAGATAACAATAAAGTTGGGGTTGTGTATCTTGATTTGGATAATTTTAAAAAGGTCAACGACGCCTATGGGCATTTGTTTGGTGACCAGTTATTACGCGACGTGTCATTGGCTATTTTAAGCTGTCTCGAACATGACCAGGTATTGGCGCGTCCAGGTGGCGATGAGTTTCTGGTACTGGCATCCAATACCTCACAAAGCGCGCTGGAAGCAATGGCATCACGAATTTTGACCCGCTTACGGCTCCCCTTTCGCATTGGTTTAATTGAAGTTTATACCAGCTGTTCAGTAGGTATTTCACTCTCTCCCGAACATGGTTCGGACAGCGCGGCTATTATTCGTCACGCCGACACAGCAATGTACACAGCGAAGGAAGGCGGACGAGGACAATTTTGCGTTTTTACCCCAGAAATGAATCAGAGGGTATTTGAATATCTCTGGCTGGATACCAACTTGCGTAAAGCACTGGAAAACGATCAGTTGGTTATTCACTATCAACCGAAAATCACCTGGCGTGGTGAAGTGCGCAGTCTGGAAGCACTAGTACGTTGGCAGTCACCTGAACGTGGGTTGATTCCACCGTTGGACTTCATTTCCTACGCCGAAGAATCAGGGCTAATTGTGCCTTTAGGCCGTTGGGTGATTCTCGATGTCGTACGCCAGGTAGCGAAGTGGCGGGATAAAGGCATTAACCTGCGAGTAGCGGTAAATATTTCTGCACGTCAGCTCGCCGATCAAACCATTTTCACCGCCCTGAAACAGGTTCTCCAGGAACTCAATTTTGAATACTGCCCTATAGATGTTGAACTGACGGAGAGCTGCCTGATTGAGAATGATGAACTGGCACTGTCTGTTATTCAACAATTTAGCCGATTAGGTGCGCAAGTTCATCTGGACGATTTTGGTACCGGCTACTCTTCACTTTCGCAACTGGCGCGCTTTCCGATCGATGCCATCAAACTTGACCAGGTTTTTGTTCGGGATATTCACAAACAGCCTGTCTCGCAATCACTGGTCCGGGCGATCGTCGCTGTGGCCCAGGCATTGAATCTTCAGGTGATCGCCGAAGGTGTAGAAAGTGCAAAGGAAGATGCTTTTTTAACCAAGAACGGGATCAATGAGCGACAAGGATTTTTGTTTGCCAAACCGATGCCCGCCGTCGCCTTCGAACGCTGGTATAAACGCTATCTGAAGCGCGCATAAGTAGATGAATATATATACTTAGCGCTATATTCCGTCATTATATATCGTATTCCCGGATGATAATTAGCCGTTGCTGTTAAACCCTTCTCTTTTAGCGGCAATTTTTGCATTATTCATTTTCCCCCTTTTGCTATAAGGATGTCCTTGATGTCTGAATTTGATGCCCAGCGCGTTGCCGAACGTATTGATATTGTGTTAGATATCCTTGTGGCAGGCGATTACCACTCTGCGATCCATAATCTCGAGATACTTAAAGCAGAACTCTTGCGCCAGGTTGCTGAATCTACGCCAGACATCCCGAAGGCACCGTGGGAGATTTAACAATCGTGCCTTCAGGTTTTCCTATTTGAGGATGCCGGCGCGTCAGTATTTTTTTATTTAGTATTATAACGTTATAAGAATTACAGCGATGAATTCCCGACAACAAACTATTCTACAGATGGTCATTGACCAGGGTCAGGTTAGCGTAACCGATCTGGCAAAAGCCACTGGAGTTTCTGAAGTTACCATTCGCCAGGATCTCAACACCCTCGAAAAACTGAGTTACCTCCGACGTGCACATGGTTTTGCAGTTTCGCTTGATAGTGATGACGTCGAAACCCGTATGATGAGCAACTATACGCTGAAGCGTGAACTCGCCGAGTTTGCCGCGTCACTGGTTCAACCGGGCGAAACCATCTTTATCGAAAATGGTAGCAGCAATGCCCTGCTCGCCCGGACTCTGGGCGAGCAGAAGAAAAATGTCACTATCATCACGGTCAGCAGCTACATCGCGCATTTGCTGAAAGACGCGCCTTGTGAAGTCATTTTGCTCGGTGGCGTGTACCAGAAAAAAAGCGCAAGTATGGTTGGCCCTTTGACACGCCAGTGCATCCAACAGGTGCATTTCAGCAAAGCATTTATTGGTATTGATGGCTGGCAACCTGAAACTGGGTTTACCGGTCGCGATATGATGCGTACCGATGTGGTCAATGCCGTGCTGGAAAAAGAGTGCGAGGCGATAGTCCTGACCGACAGCTCGAAATTTGGTGCTGTACATTCATACTCCATCGGCCCCGTTGAGCGATTCAATCGCGTGATTACCGATTCGAAAATACGCGCCAGCGATCTGATGCATCTTGAACAAAGTAAACTCACCGTTCACGTCGTTGACATTTAACCATTTCCCTTCTCTACGGATGATTTGCAGTTTGGCAAATCATCCGCTCTAAGATGATTCCTGGTTGATAATTAAGACTATTTACCTGTTATTAACACTCTCAAGATATAAAATTATTATCAGCGATATAACAGGAAGTCATTATCACCTGCGTGATATAACCCTGCGCGCGAGCGGATTTCACGGAATAATTTCACCTGGCTTATTCTTAGCTATTATAGTTATAGAGAGCTTACTTCCGTGAATCATAAATTCAGGAGAGAGTATTATGTTTGTAACGAGCAAAAAAATGACCGCGGCTGTTCTGGCAATTACCCTGGCAATGTCTCTGAGTGCCTGTTCTAACTGGTCTAAACGGGACCGCAACACCGCAATCGGCGCAGGTGCAGGGGCATTAGGCGGTGCAGTACTGACCGATGGCAGTACGTTGGGTACATTAGGTGGTGCAGCCGTCGGTGGTGTTATTGGTCACCAGGTCGGTAAATAATCGTAAATAAATGTCGATTATCGACTCGCAATTATAATACGCTTGATTCTGTTCAGTACGAAATAACTGAATAATACACACAGTAAAATATTCGAAAGCCACGGATATATCCGTGGCTTTTTATGTTAGCCGCCTGCAAGTTTTACCTTCATCCCTTTCGCTTCAAGCATTGATTTTAATAAATCACGCTTATCGCCCTGGATTTCAATAATTCCATCTTTTACTGCTCCGCCGCAGCCGCATTTTTTCTTCAGTTCAGCTGCCAGTTTCGTCAGTTCGGCATCATCGAGATCGACACCGGTAATCAGGCAAACGCCCTTACCTTTGCGTCCACTGGTCTGACGCTGAATACGCACCACACCGTCGCCTTTAGGGCGTACAGGGGCCGCTTTTGGCTCATCAATACGTCCGGTTTCCGTTGAGTAGACCAGACGGCTGTTGGAATCACTCATCATGCACTCCGCTGTAAAGAGGCGTTGATCGCTTTCAGCGTCTGCGCTGGATCTACCGATTGCGTTACCGGGCGACCAATCACCATATAATCAACACCAGCCGCCAACGCCTGTTCTGGCGTCATAATGCGGCGCTGGTCGCCAGCATCACTCCCCTGCGGACGAATGCCCGGCGTAACCAGTTTGAACTCCTGACCGAATACCTGTTTAAAGCGCACAGCTTCCTGAGCAGAACACACCACACCATCAAGGCCACATTTTTGCGTCAGTGCCGCCAGACGTTCTGCATAATCTGCAGGTGACAGTGTCACGCCAAGATCGGCCAGGTCGCAGGCTTCCATGCTGGTCAACACTGTCACAGCAATCAAAAGCGGTGCATCTTTGCCAAACGGAACCAGTGCCTCACGCGCTGCGGCCATCATACGCGCCCCACCGGAGGCATGAACATTCACCATCCACACGCCTAAGTCAGCCGCAGCAGCGACAGCGTGCGCTGCAGTGTTGGGAATATCGTGGAATTTCAGGTCAAGAAAGATATCAAAATCACGCTGTTGAAGTTCGCGCACAAACTGTGGCCCAAACAATGTAAACATCTCTTTGCCGACCTTCAGACGACAATCGCGTGGGTCGATCTTGTCGACAAAGGCCAGCGCGGCATCGCGATTATGATAATCAAGGGCAACAACTACAGGAGAATTCGTAACAGCGCGGGAAGAAGATGAAGCAGTTAACGTCATGACCAGACCTTCTTGATGATGGGCACCGGAAGTGGCGCGAAACAGGTAAACGGCGAGCATTCTACCCGTGGAAATAAAAAATTAACAGTTGCGATTTCTCCTCTGGCAGGCTTTTCCGCGCCGTCGGTACCGGAACACAATAGAAGATCAATAATTAGTATGTTGTAACTAAAGTCGGATTTTTTTAAAAATTACAGGCCATCAAGACCGCGAATTGGTTTAATGGTTGACCAGGCCCGACAAGACGGACAATGCCAGTAGAGGGTGTATGCGGTAAAACCACATTTCTGGCAGCGATAACGAGGCTTACTACGTACCTTCTCGCCAACCATGTCACGCAGCACCATCAGACTCTCTTTGGCACGCCCTTCTTCTGCTTCATTTAAGTGGTAATCCATTAATTTATGGAACACACGCATGGTCGGATGACGCTGAAGCTGGCGCGTAATATAGACCTGTGCAGCCTCACTACCGTCGCGCGCTTCGATGATATCCGCAAGCATCAATTCAGCATCGGCACCGGTGTTCTCTTCCACCGCGCGCTGCAGGAATTCTGCCCATTCGGCAGTTTTACCCAACAGCTGATAGCATGTTTGCAGCATTTCCAGCGTTTCGCTGACCAGTTCTCTGTCCTGGGATATGACACGTTGCAAACTTTCGACGGCTTTGGCGTATTCTGCTTTCGCCATAAACACGCGTCCCATCATGATGGATACGCGGGCGCTGTTTTTATCTGCCGCCGCACCTTTTTTTAGCAAAGTCATGGCACGATCGAGATCGTCGCTGGCCATATGCTGCAGAGCTAACTCACAGTAGAAATGGGCAATTTCGACGCGCTGTTTATCTTTACCCAGCTTCACCAGGCGTTCGGCAACATCAATTGCTTTCTGCCACTCGCTGGTAGCCTGGTAAATTTGTAGCAGTTGTTGCAGCGCGCCGATGCGGAAGTCAGTTTCATCTGTCAGCTGATTGAACATGTCTTCCGCGCGGTCGTATAACCCGGCAGCCATGTAATCACGCCCCAGTTGTTGAATCGCCAAAAGCCGCTGTTCATAGGTCAGCGAGGCGCTTTCCATTAGGGTCTGATGGATGCGAATAGCGCGATCAACTTCGCCACGCGAACGGAACAGGTTTCCGAGCGTAAGGTGGGCTTCAACGGTACCTGTATCCTCTTTAAGCATATCGAGAAACAGGTCTACCGCTTTATCCTGTTGATTACTAAGCAGGAAGTTAACCCCCGCTACGTAATCACGCGACAAGCGGTTGGCTTCATCTTGCTTGTTTTGTTGCGCACTTCTGCGGCCCATATACCAGCCATAGGCAGCGGCTACAGGCAAAAGCAGAAACAACAACTCCAGCATAGAAAGTTATTCCTTCGCCGCAGACGAGTGCGGCGCTACAGCCACGTCAGTCGCGGGTGAAAGCTGGTTTTCCAGTCGCTTTATTTTACGTTCAGCGCGCGCCAGGGAAACACGAACTCGCAGCCAGAACAGGCCGCAAATCAACCAACCGATAGCAAACCCCGCAGCAAACAATACCGCCAGCAATGTGGAAATACGGTACTCCCCTTGCGCTAACAGATAATTAAACGTCACCTGTTGATCGTTCTGCGCACCCAACGTGACCGAAATCACGAAGATCGCTAACACCAGTAAGAAAATGAGTAAATATTTCACATTACTTCCCGTTATGTGGTTAGAGCGAATAAATTATGGTCAACTTACCGCAATAGCCCTTTAAAGTACCATTTTCGCGCCGTCTGCGAAATGGCATCCACGCGCATTGTTGATGATTTAAGGGCTAAATTCGGAAAATCAACCAGCGTTAACTTTCTTGTTCTCGTTGCGCTATTTCGCGATTTTCTTCCGCAGGTGGTGTTAATGGCCCACAAATTCGTTGCGCAAGCCACGTTGCCACCGCCACCAGCGCCCACGAAATCAACGTAGCTACAACCAGATCGCGTGGCCAATGCATCCCGAGCAGCAGGCGGCTTCCCATGACTCCCGTTGCCCAGACCAACAAGATAGCAATGGTTAACGTTCGCCGACGCGGCCACAGCAAACCAACGGCCAGCAGTGCCCAACTGGCAGCAAACATCGTGTGACCGGAAGGAAAGGCAAACCCCGTCTCTTTCTGCCAGTGTGAACGCAAATATTGTGGGATATTTTTCTCTTCAGCCAACTGTTCTTTCACCAGATTTCCGCGTTCTGCTCGCTTTAAAGTGTAGAACTCATCAACCGGAATATGATGTGTTTTTTCCAGCCAGATAACAAAAGGTCGTGGTTCCTGGACTTTGTCTTTGATCCAGGATTTAACGCCTTGTCCCATAAGGATTGCTGCCGCCAGAATGGCAAATAACATAATGGCAGCCTTAATGCGAAAACGCAGACACCAGAGAAACCAGCCGAATAAAATCAAATGTGTAATGACGCCCCAGGGCTGGGTGACAGTTTCAGTAACCCAAAAAGCCGCTTTTAGTAACCAACTTTGTTCTCCAGGTTGCCAACGCCAGCCAGAAATCCATACGGCTACTGGCATGACAAGCAATAGTGCAGCTCCCACTGCGGTACGTCTGGCAATCGAACGCATGGCCTCTCCTTTTTGATAAGTCCCACAATCATAACTGAAAATGCCAGTTCCAGGAAAAATTGACAGATTTGTGCCATTCCGTGAACGATCGACGCGTCGTGATTAGGTGAACCCCTTCTCGTTATGGCAAAATAAGCCAATACAGAACCAGCATTATCTGGAGAATTTCATGCAGCTTAAACGTGTGGCAGAAGCCAAACTGCCAACCCCATGGGGCGATTTCCTGATGGTGGGATTTGAAGAACTGGCAACCGGACACGATCATGTCGCGCTAGTCTATGGCGATATTTCCGGGCATACCCCGGTACTTGCGCGCGTCCATTCCGAATGTCTGACCGGTGACGCCCTGTTCAGCTTGCGCTGCGATTGTGGCTTCCAGCTCGAAGCGGCATTGACGCAAATTGCCGAGGAAGGCCGTGGTATTTTGCTGTATCACCGTCAGGAAGGTCGTAACATTGGTCTGCTGAATAAAATCCGCGCTTACGCACTGCAGGATCAAGGTTACGATACTGTAGAGGCTAACCACCAGTTAGGCTTCGCCGCTGATGAGCGCGACTTCACTCTTTGCGCTGATATGTTCAAACTCCTTGGCGTCAATGAAGTCCGCTTGTTAACCAATAACCCGAAAAAAGTCGAAATTCTGACCGAAGCAGGGATTAATATTATTGAACGCGTACCGTTGATTGTAGGTCGCAACCCCAATAACGAACATTATCTCGATACCAAAGCCGAGAAAATGGGTCATTTGCTGAACAAATAACCCTCTTGCATTGTGTAATTAATTTGCTTGCCGGAAGCAAAATAACCGGCAAGCAAATACTCGTTACTTCAACATATTACGAATGACATAATGCAAAATGCCGTCGTTCTGGTAGTAGGTCAACTCCGTCGCGGTGTCGATACGACAATGGCAGGGTACGACTTCCTGGCTACCATCCGCGCGCGTAAGCGTCACCGGAACCGTCGCGCCGGGTTGTAGATTTTGCAGATCACCAATATCAATCTTCTCTTCCCCGGTAAGCTCTAACGTTTTACGCGTCACACCTTGTGGAAATTCCAGCGGCAGGATGCCCATGCCTATTAAATTCGAACGGTGAATTCGTTCAAACGATTCGGCAATCACAACACGAATACCAAGCAGACGCGGACCTTTTGCCGCCCAGTCACGGCTGGAGCCTGATCCATACTCTTTCCCGGCAATCACCGCCAGCGGCGTTTGCTCCTGCTTATAGCGCATTGCGGCATCATAAATAGAGACGACATCGCTGTCAGGTAAATGGCGCGTCATCCCCCCTTCAACGCCAGGCACCATTTCATTACGGATGCGAATATTGGCGAAGGTGCCGCGCATCATCACTTCATGGTTACCACGCCGCGAACCATAGGAGTTAAAGTCTTTCCGCTCAACACCCCGACCTTGTAGATATCGACCCGCCGGGCTGTCGGGCTTAATACTGCCCGCCGGAGAGATATGGTCAGTGGTGACTGAATCCCCCAGCATTGCGAGGATCCGCGCACCGTGAATATCTTCCACAGGTGCTGGTGTTGCCTGCATTTCATCAAAGAAAGGCGATAAGCGAATATAGGTTGAATCCTCCTGCCAACCGTAGGTATCGGATCGTGTGACGTTAATTTCCTTCCACTCGGCTGTGCCTTCAAAAACTTCTGCGTACTCTTTGCGGAACATTTCTGTGGAGACTTGGTCTACCGCACGGGCAATTTCTTGTGCCGATGGCCAGATATCTTTCAGAAATACCGGCTCGCCTTTGCGATCATGGCCGATAGGCTCAGAAGCCAGATTGATATTCATATTTCCCGCCAGCGCATAGGCAACCACCAGCGGCGGCGAGGCCAGCCAGTTGGTTTTAACCAGCGGATGGATACGGCCTTCAAAGTTACGGTTGCCGGACAGCACTGCACCGACGGTTAAATCGCCTTTTTTGATTGCCGTTTCGATAGGATCGGGCAACGGTCCCGAGTTACCAATACAGGTGGTACAACCGTATCCCACAAGGTTAAATCCCAGTTCATCGAGATACGGTGTCAGTTTCGCTTTTGCCAGATAATCAGAAACGACTTTCGAACCCGGTGCCAGCGACGCTTTGACCCATGGTTGCCGCTTGAGGCCCAGAGTTACGGCTTTTTTCGCCAGCAAGCCTGCGGCCATCAGCACACTTGGGTTAGAGGTGTTGGTGCACGACGTTATCGCAGCAATGACCACAGCGCCATCAGGTAACTGATACTGATGTCCGTTCATAACATAATCGACCGGCAGGCGATCTTTATGCGTGGCATTCACTTCCAGTTCGCTACTGGCAGCAAATGCTTTTGGTACATCGGGCAGTGCAACGCGATCCTGCGGGCGTTTTGGCCCTGCCAGGCTCGCTTCAACGTCATTCATATCCAGTTCTAACACACTGGTAAAAATTGGTTCATCGCCCGGATTACGCCACATGCCCTGCGCTTTGGCATATTTTTCGACCAACTCGACCTGATCTTCACTGCGCCCGCTTAAACGCATGTAATCGAGGGTGACAGCATCGATTGGGAAGAAGCCACAGGTGGCACCATATTCTGGCGACATATTGGCAATGGTGGCGCGATCCGCCAGCGGTAGTGAATCCAGCCCATCACCATAAAATTCGACGAATTTCCCCACCACGCCATGTTTGCGCAACATTTGGGTAACAGTGAGAACCAGGTCTGTGGCGGTAATACCTTCACGTAATTTTCCGGTAAGTTTAAAGCCCACTACGTCCGGGATAAGCATGGAAACCGGCTGGCCTAACATTGCGGCTTCTGCTTCGATGCCACCAACGCCCCACCCCAGCACGCCAAGGCCGTTGATCATGGTGGTGTGCGAGTCAGTACCAACGAGTGTATCCGGATAAGCAATCCATTCACCGTCCTGCAATTCGCTCCACACTGCTTTGCCGAGATATTCGAGGTTAACCTGATGGCAAATGCCTGTGCCTGGCGGCACGACGCTAAACCGACTGAACGCCTGCTTTCCCCATTTCAGGAACACATAACGTTCGTGGTTGCGCTCCATTTCCAGGCGTACGTTTTCTTCAAATGCCTCATCATCACCAAAACGATCGACGGTCACCGAGTGGTCAATGACCAGGTCGACCGGTGAGAGCGGATTAACCTTTGCAGTATCGCCGCCGAGGCGTTTAACCGCTTCGCGCATTGCCGCCAGATCAACAACGGCAGGTACGCCGGTAAAGTCCTGCATCAGCACTCTTGCCGGGCGGTAGGCAATTTCACGGTCAGCATGGGCATTTTTCAGCCATCCCGCCAGCGCGTGGATATCCTCTTCGGTAACCGATTTACCATCCTGCCAACGCAGCAGGTTTTCGAGCAAAACTTTGAATGACTTGGGTAGACGGGTGATATCGCCCAGTGATTTGGCAGCAAGCGGCAAGCTGTAGTAGTGGTAAGTTTTATCTTTGGCCTGCAACGTGTCCTTACTGGCTTCTCGTAGGGTTGACGACATAGCTCCTCCTTAATGACAGGGTTGCGAAGCCCTGATTCTCTTCAGGGTGAATATTAAAGATAACACAAACATCGCGTAACGATTTGATAACAACCCAAATTGATAAAAGAGGAGAAACCTTGAGGCAAAGCAAACAGCGGGATCAGGGATCAGTGAGTAATGATCCAGAGGAGTTCGGCCCAGAAGAGCATCGACAGAGAAAATGCGCCCATCCAGGACCAATATTTCATATTTGTGTTGATCATAGGCTACACCCTTAACGGTTATTACTTTGTGTTGAGATAACTCAACCTGTTATTGCTGCGGTGTATTAAAAGCCCTGTAATTCATTAAAAATGGGTAATAAGAATGATGATAATTATTGTTTCGGCTGATCATCTTCAGCAAACAGTTCTATAAAGGCTTGTTGCTGCGATGTTAGTTGCCAGTCGTCTGGAATAACGACGGAACATTCCCGTTTTGCTTCTGGTTCATTGTCACTATGCTGACATAATGGTGACGACTCCAGTTGCTCCTGACCGACCATGGTTATCCCCACAATTTCCAAATAAGCAGTGCGACAACCACCCAGAAAAGTGCAGAACCAAGAAAAACCGCCAGCCAGGCTTTACGTTTTAATTCAGGATTGCGGCGGGGTTCCTGATTTCCAGAAGGCATTGCTAACCTCATATAATCGCCATCACTTATCAGCAAGACGTTGAACGATTGGTGTAATTAATCATACGATGAGACAAATCCTAAAGAAACTTTAGTCAAAAATCCAGCGAATTTACGAATCGTCTCCAGTGAATAATTCAATCTTTTGACCTGAAATAGATATTTGAAAACTGGAGTTTGCGAGGTGTGTAATTAGACACTACTTTACAGGTAATTTACCCTATAAATATGAGGGATAAAAATATTGTGCACCGGATACAAATAAGTAACAAAGGAGAATATATTCCGGCACCTTCGCTACATAAAAGGTGCCGAAAATAACGCAAGAAATTATTTTTCCGGCAGTTTTATATCTTTAAACATGACCTCAATTTCTTCATTAGAGCGCAATGCGACAGCCGCATCAACGACATCACGCGTTAAATGCGGTGCAAAACGCTGAATGAAATCATACATATAACTACGCAAAAAAGTACTACGGCGAAAACCAATTTTGGTTGTACTGTGGCTGAAGATGTCGTGAGCATCAACACGCACAAGGTCGGGATCGGCGACCGGATCCACCGCCATGCTGGCAATGACCCCTACCCCCAGCCCTAACCGGACGTAAGTTTTAATGACGTCAGCATCCGTTGCCGTGAAGACGATACGCGGCGTTAACCCTGCGCGGTTAAAGGCAGTATCCAGTTCTGAACGTCCGGTAAAGCCGAAGGTATATGTCACCAACGGATATTGCGCCAGTTCTTCAATGGTAATGGCTTTTTTACCTGCCAGCGGGTGATCCGGAGTGACTACTATAGCCCGATTCCAGTGGTAGCACGGTAGCATCACTAAATCTTCATACAGATGCAGCGCTTCCGTGGCGATAGCGAAATCGGCATTGCCTTTAGAGACGGCATCAGCAATTTGTGTCGGCGAGCCCTGGTGCATATGCAAAGAAACGCGAGGATAACGCTCAATAAAGCCTTTGATAACGTTTGGTAACGCATAGCGTGCCTGAGTATGCGTGGTGGCGATATACAGCGAGCCTTTATCCGGCCAGGTGTGCTCTCCGGCGACCGATTTTATGGCATCGACTTTCGACAGAACTTCACGAGCGATACGAATTATTTCTTGTCCTGCTGGCGTTACCTGCGTCAGGTGCTTGCCGCTTCGGGAAAAAATTTGAATGCCCAGCTCGTCTTCCAGCATTCTGACTTGTTTACTGATCCCGGGTTGTGATGTGTAAAGTCCTTCCGCCGTTGATGAGACATTCAGGTTATGATTGACCACCTCAACAATATAGCGAAGTTGTTGTAATTTCATGTTAAACCATCCACTTAGACGCCATCAGAACATCGTTTTTTCGCCACACCAGGCGGGTGACTAATACGATTTAATAATAAAAAAGGTGCTAACTATAACCACTATATCATTTATAGCCTTAGTGTATAGGTGTGAAGAAAAAATAATATGCAATAAAAAAGGGCCGCTTTCGCGACCCTTTGTTTATAAAAACCAGACGGAATTAAAGGTTATTTTTTCCCTTCAACCCATTTGCCATCAACATAAAATGCTGACCAACCAGTCGCCTTTCCGTCTTTTTCCGAAGAGACATATTGCTGTTTGGTTTTACGGCTAAAGCGAACCATGGTCTTATTACCTTCCGGATCCTGCTGTGGCGCATCGGCCAGATAACGCAGTTTTTCCGGCAGACGGTCGCGGAAGCGATAAAGCTCCTCCACCAGAGGCGCACGCGTTTCACGCGATTTCGGGAAGGTATTGGCCGCCAGGAACACACCGGCAGCACCGTCACGCAACACGAAATAGGCATCTGATTTTTCGCACGGCAGCTCCGGTAATGGCACCGGATCTTCTTTCGGTGGTGCCACTTCGCCGTTACGTAAAATCTTACGTGTGTTTTTACACTCTTCGTTGGTGCAGGCCATGTATTTACCGAAACGCCCCATTTTCAGGTGCATTTCAGAGCCACATTTTTCACACTCAACGATCGGGCCGTCATAACCTTTAATGCGGAATTCACCCTCTTCGATCTCGTAACCGTCGCAGGTTGGGTTATTACCACAGACATGCAACTTACGTTTCGGATCGATGAGATAGCTGTCCATCGCCGTGCCACATTTCGGGCAACGACGTTTTGCGCGCAACGCATTGGTTTCAGCGTCTTCACCTTCCAGCACGTTCAGCACTTCGTTTTCCGGCACCAGGTTAATGGTGGTTTTGCAACGCTCTTTCGGCGGCAGCGCATAGCCAGAACAGCCAAGGAATACCCCGGTGCTCGCTGTGCGAATCCCCATTTTGCGACCACAAGTCGGGCAGTCAATGCTGGTCAGAACCATCTGGTTCGGGCGCATACCACCCTCTTCCGGATCTTTTTCAGCTTTATCTAACTGCTGGGTGAAATCCGAGAAGAAGTGATCCAGTACAGCTTTCCACTCTGCTTCGTGATTTGCCACCTGGTCGAGGCTGTTTTCCATCTGCGCGGTGAAGTCGTAGTTCATTAACTCGCGGAAATTCTCTTCCAGGCGATCGGTGACGATTTCGCCCATTTTTTCCGCATAGAAACGACGATTTTCTACTCGCACATAGCCACGATCCTGAATGGTCGAAATGATCGACGCATAGGTAGAAGGACGACCGATACCGCGTTTTTCCAGCTCTTTGACCAGCGATGCTTCACTGAAACGGGCTGGAGGCTTGGTAAAGTGCTGGGCTGGTGTCAGTTCAACGAGCGTCAGAGCATCGCCTTTATCGACTGCCGGTAAGATACGATCTTCATCGCCTTTACGCAGTGCAGGCATCACTTTCGTCCAGCCATCAAAGCGCAAAATACGACCGCGTGCTTTCAGGCGGAAATCGCCCGCACCAACGGTCAGCGTCGTGGAGTCATATTTCGCTGGGGTCATCTGGCAGGCTACGAACTGACGCCAGATTAACTGGTACAGTTTCTGCGCATCTGCTTCCATATCCTTCAACGATTCCGCCATCACATTGACGTCAGAAGGACGAATCGCTTCGTGCGCTTCCTGTGAGTTTTCTTTGCTGGCGTACTGATTCGGACTTTCCGGCAGATATTTCTTACCAAAATTATCGCTGATATAACCGCGAACCATATTTACCGCGTCCTGACTCAGGTTGGTGGAGTCGGTACGCATGTAAGTGATATAGCCTGCTTCATACAAACGCTGCGCCATCATCATGGTTTTTTTCACGCCAAAACCAAGACGGGTGCTGGCAGCTTGTTGCAGCGTAGAGGTAATAAAAGGAGCGCCAGGTTTACTGGTTGTCGGTTTGTCTTCACGTTCCAGCACGCTGTAGCGCGCTTTTTCCAGCAGACTTACCGCAGCCTGAGTTTGTTCTTTGTTGACCGGACGGAACGGTTTGTCGTTCTGATGAGTCACCTGCAACGCCAACGCTTCACCAGATGGCGTGGTCGTGCTGGCATCGACTTCCCAGAACTCTTCCGGTACGAACGCTTTAATTTCACGCTCACGCTCGACCACCAGGCGGACCGCCACCGACTGCACACGACCGGCAGACAGACCACGAGCGATCTTTTTCCATAGAAGCGGCGAAACCATATACCCCACCACGCGGTCCATAAAGCGACGCGCCTGCTGGGCATTAACACGATCAATATTCAGCTCACCCGGTTTGTTAAATGCCTGGCGGATCGCGTTTTTAGTAATTTCGTTAAACACCACTCGGCTATAGCGCGCATCATCACCACCAATCACTTCCCGCAGGTGCCATGCAATGGCTTCCCCTTCGCGGTCAAGGTCGGTTGCGAGATAGATGTGGTCGGCTTTTTCAGCCAGTTGTTTCAGTTCAGAGACGACCTTCTCTTTACCAGGCAACACTTCATAGTGCGCCTCCCAATTGTGCCACGGGTCAACCCCCATACGGTTGACGAGAGCGCCACGTTCATCCTTTTTAGGCTTTTTAGCCGTCTTGGTGGAGGTAGAGTCGGCACTCTTTTTGGCAGTTGAGCCACTGGTCGGCAAATCGCGGATGTGACCGACGCTGGATTTCACCACGTAGTCACTACCCAGATACTTGTTGATCGTTTTGGCTTTTGCCGGGGACTCAACGATGACAAGAGCTTTACCCATATTCACCTTACCTAATTTGATTCTTCCAGGAATGCGTCGCACGTTGATAAACCTTCCACTGGCAACGAGTTACCGATATGGACTCGCTCTCTGCGGATATCAACCCCTTGTCGTGACTCTGCTCACGAAAATTCAGGTGACTGAGTTAACAGGTCTTGGCCTACAGGCGCTATAGCACGACGGAATTTTGGTCGAATGTCAAGCAAATCTATTGCCAGATTGACGAAAGCGTCACACTGTACCTGATAAAATCCGATACGCAACTTTATTAGCATGCAAAATCCAAAGTTGCCAGTAAGGCGCTCTTGCCACCAGCGTGGTATATTTGTCTGCAAGCCATGCCTGGCGTAGACTAATGTCCTTGTTTAAGGAGTAAATAATGAACAAAGAGACTCAACCCATCGACCGCGAAACGCTGTTGAAAGAGGCCAACAAAATCATTCGTGAGCATGAGGATACGCTCGCAGGGATTGAAGCCACCGGCGTCACGCAGCGTAATGGCGTGCTGGTATTTACCGGCGACTACTTTTTAGATGAACAAGGATTACCAACTGCCAAAAGCACCGCGGTGTTTAATATGTTCAAACACCTGGCCCATGTGCTTTCAGAAAAATATCACCTGGTTGATTAAAGCAAAACGCGAGGTCTTATCCTCGCGTTTGTCTTTTACATCAACGGCTTTTGCCCACGCTGCCACCAGCGTAACAACAATCGATCGGCGCTCTCTGCCGCGCTGCCGGTGAATCGGTCAATGAGTCGTTTACGCTGCATATAGCGTACATTGACCACTTCCCGGCCTTCCATCAGGCTAAGAATAACTTCATCACTGGTGTTGATTTCATCAACCAGGCCTTTCTCTACTGCCTGTTGTCCGTACCAGTGTTCACCCGTTGCCACCTGTTCAATATCCAGAGACGGACGCATACGCTTCACAAAATCTTTAAATAACTGATGCGTTTCGTTCAACTCTTCGCGGAATTTCTCCCGCCCTTCTTCGGTATTTTCACCCAGCAACGTCAGCGTGCGCTTATACTGCCCGGCGGTGTGCAGTTCGATATCAATATCTTTGCTTTTCAGGAAGCGGTTAAAGTTGGGCATTTGCGCCACCACCCCAATGGAACCCACAATAGCAAACGGTGCGGAAACAATTTTGTCCGCCACACAGGCCATCATGTAACCGCCGCTGGCAGCGACTTTGTCTACCGTAACAGTTAAAGGAATGTTTTTATCACGCAGACGCTGCAACTGCGAAGCCGCCAACCCGTAACCATGCACCATGCCACCTGGGCTTTCCAGACGGAGCACAACCTGATCCTGCGGTTTGAATGCTGCGAGTACCGCCGTTATCTCTTCACGTAGAGAGTTCACTTCATGGGCGTCCATGCTGCCTTTAAAATCCAGCACCCAGACGCGGGGTTTACTGTCAGTTACCACCTCGCCCAGTTTAGCTTTCGCTTTTGCGGCTTTCGCTTCTTGCTTGTGCTTTTTCTTCTGCGCTTTGTGCCACTGTTTTTGCTGATGAGTGTCCATCAGCGCCGCGGCCAGTTCTTCTTTCATCTCCTTATACTGTTCGCTGAGATTGTTGACTCGTAACTCGCCACGCTGGCGTTTATTACGTTGAGCAACATTGACAATAATGGCGGCAATCGCCGCAATCGCTAGCACAACGGTAACGATTTTCGCCAAAAACAAACCATATTCAGACAACAATTCCACGAGTCCCCACCTTGGTTAAACAACGCTTTGGCTCACAGTTTACAACAGGCATGTTTAGCCGTCTCGCAGAGATGTTATTGCAGCGAAAGTATGACAAAGTATCCATTTTGCGGTGTTATCGCCCCAGGCTGATTGAAATGCCCTTCTGTTTCAGGCATAAAGCCCCAAAGTCATAAAGTACACTGGCAGCGCGACAGACAACGTCGTTGAGGAGTAGCCATGCATTACCAGCCAAAACAAGATTTACTCAATGATCGCATTATTCTGGTGACGGGAGCCAGCGATGGAATTGGTCGTGAAGCAGCGATGACGTATGCACGCTATGGTGCGACAGTGATTCTTTTGGGCCGTAATGAAGAAAAATTACGTCAGGTAGCCAGCCACATAAACGAAGAAACTGGACGTCAGCCACAGTGGTTTATTCTCGATTTGCTAACCTGCACGTCCGAAGATTGCCAACAACTGGCACAGCGCATTGCCGTTAATTATCCGCGTCTGGATGGTGTTTTGCATAATGCCGGATTGCTCGGCGATGTTTGCCCAATGAGCGAACAAGATCCGCAAGTCTGGCAGGACGTCATGCAGGTCAACGTTAATGCCACCTTTATGCTCACCCAGGCACTGCTTCCTTTATTACTCAAATCGGACGCCGGTTCACTGGTCTTTACCTCATCAAGCGTTGGACGTCAGGGGCGTGCAAACTGGGGCGCATATGCAGCGTCGAAATTTGCCACCGAAGGGATGATGCAGGTACTGGCCGATGAATATCAGCAGCGCCTGCGTGTCAACTGCATTAACCCAGGCGGTACGCGCACCGCAATGCGGGCCAGTGCCTTCCCGACCGAAGATCCACAGAAACTTAAAACCCCCGCTGATATCATGCCGCTCTACCTCTGGCTGATGGGCGATGACAGCCGCCGTAAAACCGGCATGACCTTTGACGCCCAACCGGGCCGTAAACCAGGAATTTCCCAATGAGTGATGAACGCTACCAACAGCGTCAGCAGCGAGTGAAAGAAAAAGTAGATGCTCGTGTGGCCCAGGCCCAGGATGAACGCGGTATTATCATCGTCTTTACCGGCAATGGAAAAGGCAAAACCACCGCGGCATTTGGTACGGCAACACGCGCAGTTGGTCACGGAAAAAAAGTGGGCGTCGTGCAGTTTATTAAAGGCACCTGGCCTAATGGTGAACGAAATCTGCTGGAGCCACACGGCGTTGAGTTTCAGGTAATGGCAACGGGCTTTACCTGGGATACACAAAACCGAGAGTCCGATACCGCCGCCTGCCGCGAAGTCTGGCAACATGCAAAGCGGATGCTGGCTGATTCCTCACTGGATATGGTTTTGCTCGATGAACTGACATATATGGTAGCGTATGACTATTTGCCACTGGAAGACGTGATTCAGGCGTTAAATGAACGTCCACATCAACAGACGGTGATTATCACGGGTCGAGGCTGTCATCGGGATATTCTTGAACTGGCGGATACGGTAAGTGAGCTGCGCCCCATCAAACATGCGTTTGATGCCGGTGTAAAAGCGCAGATAGGGATTGATTACTAAGTGAAAGCACCTCAAAAGTTCGCCTCTTGAGGTGCTAATTTTAGATACTGAATGGCTTAATTAGCCACGGCAAAATTAAGAAGAGCTTGAATTTTATTCAAGTGTGCGGGATATTCCATATCATTATCCGCATTGACGTCTTCAATAAACAGTATTAATTCAGTGATCAAATCATTAGCATCTTCATAACTAATACCCGTCAGTTCTGGTGACGTTTGCGAGCCATAATTAATTGTCAGATTATTCATTACTGACAAAACCAGAATAAAATATTTGTGACATATATCGCAGGTTGTTCGGTTTCCTAAGGCATAGTACAGCATATTGAGCAATGCCAGTATTCGTCGATTTTGCACATCGTTCATAATGACCTCCTATAACATAACTCCGCTGGCAATAAGAAGTTTTGCCAGCTCCTCTGACGCCTGTAGACCACTAATAACTTGAGAACGAAGGATCTCATTTCTACGCTCTAAATCCGCTTTTGAAAGAGATTTATTAGAGTATAAATCTTGTAGATGATTTCCTTTATCCATGAAGGCATTAATAGCTTGTATTGCTGGAGCCGCCGGATCAGATGAACGCAATCTGCTTTCATTAAGATTAATTACTGCACTCAAAAATTCCTGCCTGCTCTTTAATGTCTTAAACTCTATATTTTTAGTATTTGCCTGGGCCTTATTGTAGTAATAAAAATTATTACTGATGTTCGCATAATTATTCCGATCCATTTGCTGCTGTTTCGTTGCTATATCATCGAGTAAATCTTGTAAATTTCTTTGAAGTCGAGGCCAGTCACTACCTACCGTTTTACCAACATTTTCTGATTTAATCTTCTCTTTGTATAATCCATTGAAATATTGAACTAAATCTTTAACAGCCACAACTGACTTAGTCAATTCTTCACCTTCTGAAAGGCCAAGTAGTTTTTGGGCGTTGTTTGCGTGATCGAGCGCCTGATTAAGTAATATAATTTGTTTACTATCCTCAACATCCATACCCACCGTCAACAACTCCACATAGGAACTCATACTGTTAACGACCTCAAGTGAAGCCAGTAGTTTTTGTTTTTCTGTTGTTGCCAATTGAATTTTAGTAATGTCTTTATACGATGTTTTGCCCCCTTTCTCTGATTGCAAACATAAGGACTCTTTATTAGTATTATTTTCCATAATCGTTTCGTAATCAGGTCGCAATGCACAATCCGGATTAGTCGCATAAAAATTAACAAGAAAGTTTTCACGAGAAGCATAGTATTGTTTAAAGAAACTTGCATTCGCCGCAACCGCCTTGTTACCCGCAGTAATAACAGTTTCAGCTTGTTCATTCTTCAATGCTTCGGTTGCACAACCTGAAAGCATTAACAGCGATAGAAATATTCCACTATATCTAATCATAACCCACCTCTTGACGTTGAGTTTATCTCAGATAATTAAATAGTAATGTGGCTATTCCCTGGCATTATTCATAAGCAAGTATGAAATTAAATTAAAATACTGCGACTATTTATCATACTTCAAATGAAGAAAAGGCCCCGCAGGGCCTTTATTTAATACTTAACTTAAATTAACCGTTATTATTACGTCCGCCAGAACGACGACCGCCGCTCACCTGACTGTGACGTTTCACCGCACGACGAATCTGATTCGCCTTCATACGACGACGGTCTTTTTCTACAGCGACTTTAGAGCTGGTTTCTGGCGGTAGTTCCACCAGTTCGCGCAGATAGTTAGTCTGGGCGAGGTCCAGCTCCGTCCAGCCACCGCGTGGCAGACCTTTTGGCAGTGGGATATCACCGTAACGAACGCGAATCAGGCGGCTCACCTGCACACCAACCGCTTCCCACAGACGACGAACTTCACGGTTACGGCCTTCGGTCAGAGTAACGTTGTACCACTGGTTGATCCCTTCGCCGCCGCTGAACTTGATGGTTTTAAAGGCTGCCGGACCATCTTCCAGCTGCACGCCACGACTCAAATCACGCAGTTTCGCGTCGTCAACCTGACCAAATACACGCACGGCATATTCACGTTCAACTTCACGGCTTGGATGCATTAAACGGTTTGCCAGTTCACCGTCGGTGGTGAACAACAACAGACCACAGGTGTTAACGTCCAGACGACCTACGGCAATCCAGCGTGCGCCACGCAGCTTTGGCAGACGGTCAAACACCGTTGGACGCCCTTCCGGATCGTTACGGGTACACAACTCACCTTCCGGTTTGTAATAGGCCAGAACGCGACAAATTTGTTCAGCGGACTCACGTACCGAAATCAGGTGACCATCGATACGGATTTTCAGTCCAGGGGTAATTTCAACGCGATCGCCGAGTTTAGCAATTTTGCCATCAACACTCACACGACCGGCTTCAATAATAGATTCGATTTCACGGCGAGAACCGTGGCCGGCACGCGCCAGCACTTTCTGTAGCTTTTCGCTCATAGAGCTTCCTTTTGGTGTCGCCTTCCCAGGCGTCTGATATGCTTTTGTGCAACAATGAGTCAGAACTTACATCTGACTCACTGATAGTAAAGTCTGTTTGAACTCTTCAGGCCTTAAGTAAACGACTCGACGTTTTAACTGGCCTGGCTTTGAGGCGCAACATACTACACTATCTTTATGGTTAAAGCTTGTTTCGATTAACATCAGCTTTATTACCAGCCACCACCGCCTCCGCCACCCGCACCGCCGCCAGCACCACCACCGGAATAACTTCGCCCCAACAAACTGGTATTGGCCCCCAGACTCAGATGCATCTGTAATGAGAACAAAACGCCACTACGGGCAATTTCCGGGGCGCGGACAGCCGCTGTGAGTGATGGGGTGATACGTGCAGCCCATTCTCTGCCAAGGTTTGCCGAGACCGCCCAACCTAACAAAGCGTAATCCAGTTTCCGTGCTTCCCCTTTCCTCCGCCGCCCACTGTGTGTTGCTGCCTCTTTACGCGCAAGATAGTTAACGATAGCTTCACCGTGGGCATAACGTTGCTGCCCAGTTTGGGTAAACTTTGGCAGAAAAATATACCCCATGCCAGTGAGATAACCGGTCAGGAAAACAGCGCTAAAATAACCCGCTGGCATATACCAGTAAAAGAATACATCTCCGACATTGATGTAGAGAGAATAGAAGGCCACGCCTGAACAAATCAGTGGTAAAAACAAAGTGATGATTACACGATTAACGCAAGGCTTGTCATCATCGCGGGCAAACAAAAGCTCAAGGGAACAAAATAAGAAAGGAAGAAGCCAGCAGATCATAATAAACATATCGCCTACCAGACTCATTCCTGCCCAACCTACGGGACTCAGGTTACCGTAGAGAATGACCGCCAATATCGCCATCCCGCCCCATTGCAAAAACGCATCAGGTCGGTAAAACGAAGACTTTTTACGCGGCAGATAAAATTTCTGCATCCGTAAAAATGCCTTGCGTAAGACTCTGTTGTGTCTCCCCGTAAGAACGACCTTATCGCCTTTACGAAATAACGCTTCCAGTAATAACTGCTCTGCGGGCAGTAATACCGCATTATTTCTGGTCGCGCCTTCATTAACACGAATCAGGATTTGCTGGTTCTTGTCATAATGAGCTTCCAGATGAATTTTTCCTTTCACAATCAGATTTACGATATCGGCGCAAAAACCTTTATCGTCATAAACCAGCTTCGCATCGAGACGTAACATGCCGGGCGTGTAATCTGGCGGAATGACATCGGTTTCAATCACATCTACCGGCGTAAATTGCGGCCTGCGCTTCCAGAGATATAACCATCCACACGCCAGGAACAGGCACGGAAACCAAATTAACAACGATGACGTAGAGGGTAAAAGAAGATGGCTGAAAATATTCGTCGTTTGTGGTGCCGGGGCATTACCAAGTAAAGCGTGAGGCCAGCGGTAGAGGACCGTGAAATCTTCACGATAAAACGGATCGCGAGATTCAATTCTTCCGTCCTCAAGGATGCGGCCATTTCGATATGTGTCGCCCTCATCTCCGGTAAAGAGATCGATTTCGCTAAATGGATTACCCGCAATATCAGGCAACTTGAGTGAAAATAGGGTCTTATATATTTCAAACGGCCAGTGGTTACCGGTCACGTTCCAGATTAGCAGATCAGAATCCCCCTCACGCAGGAAAGCATTTTTAACCTGATAATGAATTTGATAATGATAGTCGCCTTGAGGCAAGAAACGTTGTTTATCGCCCACGACAATACTCATTAACCCGATATGCCAGTCAAGATGCCAGGGTTCAGAAATACCATCACGGGTGACGCCAACAATATGATAGTTCAGCAGTGCAGCGTCCCCATCAGGCTGCATCCAGAGTCGCGGTAAATCACGATAAAATCCGTGCTTAATCTGCTGATTTCGCGCCTGAAAATGAATGTTCTCTTTGATGTCGAGCACCCCATTCGGTTGCAGAGTGGCTTCAACATCAAAGAGCGAGATCCCTTCTTCATAAGAAGGGATCTCCGTGTTTTTCGCATAACTCAACGAAGAGAAAAAAAGCCCAACTATCAATAGCAAAATGCAGCGATATATCCCTGCCATAATCTTCCATCCGTGGAACGCAATTTGTTATAAGAAAGGCTTCACATCACCTACGCCTTCACGCACCACGACCGGCGTATCATCGGTGAGATCAATAACCGTTGTTGGTTTCTGCCCGAGATAGCCGCCGTGAATAATCAAATCCACCTGTTTTTCCAGACGGTCTTTAATTTCTTCCGGATCGGATTCGGTAAATTCACTGCCTGGCAGCATTAGCGAAGTGGAAAGCATCGGTTCGCCCAATGCTTCAAGCAGCGCCTGCGCAATCGGGTTAGACGGCACGCGCATACCGATGGTTTTGCGTTTTTCCTGCAACAGACGGCGTGGCACCTCCTTAGTCCCCTTCAGGATGAAGGTATAGTTGCCTGGCGTGTTGTTTTTCATCAAACGAAACGCAACGTTATCGACAAATGAATAGGTCGAGAGTTCAGAAAGATCGCGACACATCAGGGTAAAGTTGTGACCGTCCGGCAGCTGGCGAATACGACAAATACGCTCCATCGCGTTTTTATCTTCAATTTTACAGCCGAGCGCATAGCCGGAATCAGTTGGATAAACAATCACCCCGCCTTTACGCACGATCTCCACCGCCTGGTTGATCAGGCGTTGCTGCGGGTTATCAGGATGAATATAAAAAAACTGGCTCATAATTCCCTCTCTGTGGTGTTCTGCGGCTGTTCCCATAGCTGCCAGACGCCTTCAACGCCTGCGGGCAGCCAGAGTTTACGACCCAGTTCGATCCACGGGCATGGTTGATGAAAATCAGATCCTTGTGATGCCCATAAATGATGCTGACGCGCAAGTGTCGCCAGCTGGGTGCGTTCATTGGGCGATTGCTGGCACTGCGCGACTTCCATCGCGTCGCCGTGGTGTTCGGCAAAATGCGCAACCAATCTTTTCAGCCATTTAGCACTAAGATTGTACCGCCCTGGATGAGCTAGCACCGCCTTACCGCCAGAATGATGAATGACATCAATAGCTTGTTCTATTGTACACCACTGTGGCGGAACGTATCCGGTTTTCCCGCGCGCCAGATACTTTTTAAAGACATCCGCCATTGAACTGGCTTTTCCGCACTCCACAAGGAAACGCGCAAAATGACCGCGCGTCACCGCACCGCCCTGCGCCAGTTGTTGCGCGCCTTCCAGTGCCCCAGGTATTTGTGCTTTTTCAAGTCTTTCGGCAATCAGCTGCGCCCGCTGATTGCGCCGTTCTGTCTGCTGCGCGAGGAACTCACACATTAGCGGATGAGTAATATCAATATTCAGCCCGACAATATGAATTTCATGATTTTCCCAGACCGTGGAAATTTCCACACCAGGAATAAGATTCAGCGCCAGTCCCGAACGTGAAATTTCCTCTCTTGCTGGTGCAATTGCAGCTGTGGTGTCATGGTCGGTGATCGCCAGGGTGCCGACGCGCATCTCGACTGCACGGTGCACCAATGCTTCTGGCGTCAGGCAGCCATCGGAAGCTGTGGTATGGCTGTGCAGGTCGTAAATCACTGAGTAATTCGTGTCGCTCAAGGCGCACTCCCGTTCTGGATAATGTTTTTTGCGCCGACATCATAACGGTTCTGGCAAATATTCTGAAATGAGCTGTTGACAATTAATCATCGAACTAGTTAACTAGTACGCAAGTTCACGTAAAAAGGGTATCGACAATGAAAGCAATTTTCGTACTGAAAGGTTGGTGGCGCACTTCCTGAAACGGGCAGTGTATTCACCATGCGTAAAGCAATCAGATACCCAGCCCGCCTAATGAGCGGGCTTTTTTTTGAACAAAATTAGAGAATAACAATGCAAACACAAAAACCGACTCTCGAACTGCTAACCTGCGTAGGCGCTTATCGCGACAACCCAACCGCGCTTTTTCACCAGTTGTGTGGGGATCGTCCGGCAACGCTGCTGCTGGAATCCGCAGATATCGACAGCAAAGATGATTTAAAAAGCCTGCTACTGGTAGACAGTGCGCTGCGCATTACAGCATTAGGTGACACCGTCACAATCCAGGCACTTTCCGGCAATGGCGAAGCCCTGCTGGCACTACTGGATAACGCCCTGCCTGCGGGTGTGGAAAATGAACAATCACCAAACTGCCGCGTACTGCGCTTCCCGCCTGTCAGTCCACTGCTGGATGAAGACGCCCGCTTATGCTCCCTTTCGGTTTTTGACGCATTCCGCTTATTACAGAATCTGTTGAATGTACCGAAGGAAGAACGAGAAGCAATGTTCTTCGGCGGCCTGTTCTCTTATGACCTTGTGGCGGGATTTGAAGATTTACCGCAACTGTCAGCGGAAAATAACTGCCCTGATTTCTGTTTTTATCTCGCTGAAACGCTGATGGTGATTGACCATCAGAAAAAAAGCACCCGTATTCAGGCCAGCCTGTTTGCTCCGAATGAAGAAGAAAAACAACGTCTCACTGCTCGCCTTAACGAACTACGTCAGCAACTGACCGAAGCCGCGCCGCCGCTGCCGGTGGTTTCCGTGCCGCATATGCGTTGTGAATGTAACCAGAGCGATGAAGAGTTCGGTGGCGTAGTGCGTTTGTTGCAAAAAGCGATTCGCGCCGGAGAAATTTTCCAGGTGGTGCCATCTCGCCGTTTCTCTCTGCCCTGCCCGTCACCGCTGGCGGCCTATTACGTGCTGAAAAAGAGTAATCCCAGCCCGTACATGTTTTTTATGCAGGATAATGATTTCACCCTGTTTGGCGCGTCGCCGGAAAGTTCGCTCAAGTATGACGCCACCAGCCGCCAGATTGAGATTTACCCGATTGCCGGAACACGTCCACGCGGTCGTCGTGCCGATGGTTCACTGGATAGAGACCTCGACAGCCGCATCGAACTGGAGATGCGTACCGATCATAAAGAGCTTTCTGAACATCTGATGCTGGTGGATCTCGCCCGTAATGACCTGGCGCGTATTTGCACCCCCGGCAGCCGCTACGTCGCCGATCTCACCAAAGTTGACCGTTACTCTTACGTGATGCACCTGGTCTCCCGCGTTGTTGGTGAGCTGCGCCACGATCTCGACGCCCTGCACGCTTACCGCGCCTGTATGAATATGGGGACGTTAAGCGGTGCGCCGAAAGTACGCGCTATGCAGTTAATTGCCGAAGCAGAAGGTCGTCGCCGCGGCAGCTACGGCGGCGCGGTAGGTTATTTTACCGCGCATGGCGATCTCGACACCTGCATTGTGATCCGCTCGGCGCTGGTAGAGAACGGAGTCGCCACCGTGCAAGCCGGTGCTGGCGTGGTACTTGATTCTGTTCCGCAGTCGGAAGCCGACGAAACCCGTAATAAAGCCCGCGCTGTACTGCGCGCTATTGCCACCGCGCATCATGCACAGGAGACGTTCTAATGGCTGACATTCTGCTGCTCGATAATATCGACTCTTTTACTTACAACCTGGCAGATCAGTTGCGCAGCAATGGTCATAACGTGGTGATTTACCGCAACCATATTCCGGCGCAGACCTTAATTGAACGCCTGGCGACGATGAGCAATCCGGTGCTGATGCTTTCTCCTGGCCCCGGTGTGCCGAGCGAAGCCGGTTGTATGCCGGAACTCCTCACCCGCTTGCGTGGCAAGCTGCCAATTATTGGCATTTGCCTCGGACATCAGGCGATTGTCGAAGCTTACGGGGGCTATGTCGGTCAGGCGGGCGAAATTCTTCACGGTAAAGCGTCGAGCATTGAACATGACGGTCAGGCGATGTTTGCCGGATTAACAAACCCGCTGCCAGTGGCGCGTTATCACTCGCTGGTTGGCAGTAATATTCCGGCCGGTTTAACCATCAACGCCCATTTTAATGGCATGGTGATGGCGGTGCGCCACGATGCGGATCGCGTTTGTGGATTCCAGTTCCATCCGGAATCCATTCTTACTACCCAGGGCGCTCGCCTGCTGGAACAAACGCTGGCCTGGGCGCAGCAGAAACTAGAGCAAACCAACACGCTGCAACCGATTCTGGAAAAACTGTATCAGGCACAGACGCTTAGCCAACAAGAAAGCCACCAGCTGTTTTCAGCGGTGGTACGTGGCGAGCTGAAGCCGGAACAACTGGCGGCGGCGCTGGTGAGCATGAAAATTCGCGGTGAGCACCCGAACGAGATCGCCGGGGCAGCAACCGCGCTACTGGAAAACGCCGCGCCGTTCCCGCGCCCGGATTATCTGTTTGCCGATATCGTCGGTACTGGCGGTGACGGCAGCAACAGCATCAATATTTCTACCGCCAGTGCGTTTGTCGCCGCGGCCTGCGGGCTGAAAGTGGCGAAACACGGCAACCGTAGCGTCTCCAGTAAATCCGGCTCGTCGGATCTGCTGGCGGCGTTCGGTATTAATCTTGATATGAACGCCGATAAATCGCGCCAGGCGCTGGATGAATTAGGCGTCTGTTTCCTCTTTGCACCGAAATATCACACCGGATTCCGCCATGCAATGCCGGTTCGCCAGCAACTGAAAACCCGCACACTGTTCAATGTGCTGGGGCCATTAATTAACCCGGCGCATCCTCCGCTGGCGTTAATTGGTGTCTACAGCCCGGAGCTGGTGCTGCCGATTGCCGAAACCTTGCGCGTGCTGGGGTATCAACGCGCGGCAGTGGTGCACAGCGGCGGGATGGATGAAGTTTCATTACACGCGCCGACAATCGTTGCCGAACTGCATGACGGCGAAATTAAGAGCTATCAATTGACCGCTGAAGATTTTGGCCTGACACCCTACCACCAGGAGCAACTGGCAGGCGGAACACCGGAAGAAAACCGTGACATTTTAACACGCTTGTTACAAGGTAAAGGCGACGCCGCTCACGAAGCAGCCGTCGCGGCGAATGTCGCCATGTTAATGCGCCTGCATGGCCATGAAGATCTGCAAGCCAATGCGCAAACCGTTCTTGAGGTACTGCGCAGTGGTTCCGCTTACGACAGAGTCACCGCACTGGCGGCACGAGGGTAAATAATGCAAACCGTTTTAGCGAAAATCGTCGCAGACAAGGCGATTTGGGTAGAAGCCCGCAAACAGCAGCAACCGCTGGCCAGTTTTCAGAATGAGATTCAGCCGAGCACGCGACATTTTTATGATGCGCTACAGGGTGCACGCACGGCGTTTATTCTGGAGTGCAAAAAAGCGTCGCCGTCAAAAGGCGTGATCCGTGATGATTTCGATCCGGCACGCATTGCTGCCATTTATAAACATTACGCTTCGGCAATTTCAGTGCTGACTGATGAGAAATATTTTCAGGGGAGCTTTGATTTCCTCCCCATCGTCAGCCAAATCGCCCCGCAGCCGATTTTATGTAAAGACTTCATTATCGATCCTTACCAGATCTATCTGGCGCGCTATTACCAGGCCGATGCCTGCTTATTAATGCTTTCAGTACTGGATGACGAACAATATCGCCAGCTTGCAGCCGTCGCCCACAGTCTGGAGATGGGTGTGCTGACCGAAGTCAGTAATGAAGAGGAACTGGAGCGCGCCATTGCATTGGGGGCAAAGGTCGTTGGCATCAACAACCGCGATCTGCGCGATTTGTCGATTGATCTCAACCGTACCCGCGAGCTTGCACCGAAACTGGGGCACAACGTGACGGTAATCAGCGAATCCGGCATCAATACTTACGCTCAGGTGCGCGAGTTAAGCCACTTCGCTAACGGCTTTCTGATTGGTTCGGCGTTGATGGCCCATGACGATTTGAACGCCGCTGTGCGTCGGGTGTTGCTGGGTGAGAATAAAGTATGTGGCCTGACACGTGGGCAAGATGCTAAAGCAGCTTATGACGCGGGCGCGATTTACGGTGGGTTGATTTTTGTTGCGACATCACCGCGTTGCGTCAACGTTGAACAGGCGCAGGAAGTGATGGCTGCGGCACCGTTGCAGTATGTTGGCGTGTTCCGCAATCACGATATTGCCGATGTGGTGGACAAAGCTAAGGTGTTATCGCTGGCGGCAGTGCAACTGCATGGTAATGAAGATCAGCTGTATATCGACACTCTGCGTGAGGCTCTGCCAGCACACGTCGCCATCTGGAAGGCTTTAAGTGTCGGTGAAACTCTTCCCGCGCGCGATTTTCAGCACATCGATAAATATGTATTCGACAACGGTCAGGGCGGGAGCGGACAACGTTTCGACTGGTCACTATTAAATGGTCAATCGCTTGGCAACGTTCTGCTGGCGGGGGGCTTAGGCGCAGATAACTGCGTGGAAGCGGCACAAACCGGCTGCGCCGGGCTTGATTTTAATTCTGCTGTAGAGTCGCAACCGGGTATCAAAGACGCACGTCTTTTGGCCTCGGTTTTCCAGACGCTGCGCGCATATTAAGGAAAGGAACAATGACAACATTACTTAACCCCTATTTTGGTGAGTTTGGCGGCATGTACGTGCCACAAATCCTGATGCCCGCTCTGCGCCAGCTGGAAGAAGCTTTTGTCAGCGCGCAAAAAGATCCTGAATTTCAGGCTCAGTTCAACGACCTGCTGAAAAACTATGCCGGGCGTCCAACCGCGCTGACCAAATGCCAGAACATTACAGCCGGGACGAACACCACGCTGTATCTGAAGCGCGAAGATTTGCTGCACGGCGGCGCGCATAAAACTAACCAGGTACTCGGTCAGGCTTTACTGGCGAAGCGGATGGGTAAAACTGAAATTATTGCCGAAACCGGTGCCGGTCAGCATGGCGTGGCGTCGGCCCTTGCCAGCGCCCTGCTCGGCCTGAAATGCCGTATTTATATGGGTGCCAAAGACGTTGAACGCCAGTCGCCTAACGTTTTCCGGATGCGCTTAATGGGTGCGGAAGTGATCCCGGTGCATAGCGGTTCCGCGACCCTGAAAGATGCCTGTAATGAGGCGCTACGCGACTGGTCCGGCAGTTATGAAACCGCGCACTATATGCTGGGTACCGCAGCTGGCCCGCATCCTTACCCGACCATTGTGCGTGAGTTTCAGCGGATGATTGGCGAAGAAACGAAAGCGCAGATTCTGGAAAGAGAAGGTCGCCTGCCGGATGCCGTTATCGCCTGTGTTGGCGGTGGTTCGAATGCCATCGGTATGTTTGCAGATTTCATCAACGAAACCGACGTCGGCCTGATTGGTGTGGAGCCTGGCGGTCACGGTATCGAAACTGGCGAGCACGGCGCACCGTTAAAACATGGTCGCGTGGGCATCTATTTCGGTATGAAAGCGCCGATGATGCAAACCGAAGACGGGCAAATTGAAGAGTCTTACTCCATTTCTGCCGGGCTGGATTTCCCGTCCGTCGGCCCGCAACATGCGTATCTCAACAGCACTGGACGCGCTGATTACGTGTCTATTACCGACGATGAAGCCCTGGAAGCCTTTAAAACGCTTTGCCTGCATGAAGGGATCATCCCGGCGCTGGAATCCTCCCACGCCCTGGCCCATGCGCTGAAAATGATGCGCGAAAATCCGGAAAAAGAGCAGCTACTGGTGGTTAACCTTTCCGGTCGCGGCGATAAAGACATCTTCACCGTTCACGATATTTTGAAAGCACGAGGGGAAATCTGATGGAACGCTACGAATCTCTGTTTGCCCAGTTGAAGGAGCGCAAAGAAGGCGCATTCGTTCCTTTCGTCACCCTCGGTGATCCGGGCATTGAGCAGTCGCTGAAAATTATCGATACGCTAATTGAAGCCGGTGCTGACGCGCTGGAGTTAGGCATCCCCTTCTCCGACCCACTGGCGGATGGCCCGACGATTCAAAACGCCACACTGCGTGCCTTTGCGGCGGGTGTGACCCCGGCGCAGTGCTTTGAGATGCTGGCACTGATTCGTCAAAAACATCCGACCATTCCTGTTGGCCTGCTGATGTACGCCAACCTGGTGTTTAACAAAGGCATTGATGAGTTTTACGCCCAGTGCGAGAAAGTCGGCGTCGATTCGGTGCTGGTTGCCGATGTGCCAGTTGAAGAGTCCGCGCCCTTCCGCCAGGCCGCGTTGCGTCATAATGTCGCACCTATCTTTATTTGCCCGCCGAATGCCGACGATGATTTGCTGCGCCAGATAGCCTCCTACGGTCGTGGATACACCTATTTATTGTCACGTGCGGGCGTGACCGGCGCAGAAAACCGCGCCGCGTTACCCCTCAATCATCTGGTTGCGAAGCTGAAAGAGTACAACGCTGCACCTCCATTGCAGGGATTTGGTATTTCCGCCCCTGATCAGGTAAAAGCAGCGATTGATGCAGGAGCTGCGGGCGCGATTTCTGGTTCGGCCATCGTTAAAATCATCGAGCAACATATTAATGAGCCAGAGAAAATGCTGGCGGCACTGAAAGCTTTTGTACAACCGATGAAAGCCACTACACGACGTTAATTTGAGACAAACCGCCAGAAAACATCTGGCGGTTTATTGATGGTAAAAAATTAGAAGCGGTAACCTGCAGAGAACATAAATACCCACGGGTCAAGGCGTACGTTGTCAGAATAACGCCCTGCAGGCAGCACTGCGCCGTTGGATTTATATTTCACTTCGGTATCGATATCCATGTACCAGACCGACATATTCAGCAACCAGTCACGGTTGATGAGATAATCCAGGCCTACTTGCCCCGCCACGCCCCATGAATCCTTCAGACTAAGGTCAGATAAACCAAGACCTTCACCGGTGTCATTGAAGTCATTATTAAAAAAGGTGGTGTAGTTAATACCCGCACCAATGTAAGGACGGAATTTACTGCCAGAATCGCCAAAATACCATTGTGCCATCAGTGTTGGCGGTAAATGATGGACTGTCGCAATATCCCCGGTTGTGGCTGTGCCAACTTTATGACGAAACGGCGATGCCGCCAGTAATTCCACACCAATGTTGTCGGTCGCCATATAAGTAAACGTCAGGCCCAGTTGAGTGTTATTGGTCACGCTGAATCCACCCAAACTTCCTAACGTACCACCAGCACCTTCTGTTGGACGTACGGTTGCAGAACCAGCACGCATAAAAAATTCGCCTGCTTCATGCGCAAAGGCACTGCCAGAGAGAAGAGTTGTTACTGCCAAAGCCGCCACTGTTAACTTTTTCATATCCGCTCCGTCGTTATGGTTATAAAAACGTGACGAATATACCCACATTGGGGTAACAAATGATCCTACACAGATCACATTACATATGGTAATTCACCCTTTATTGATCTGGATTAATTTAGAAGTTGCATTGAAAATCCTGGTTAATGTGATTTAAATCAATTTTTATATATTTCGCTACGCAAATATTAACTCGCTCGCCACTTGCAGCGGTTTACCCACGCCTGAAGGCCAGCAATTACCTCCGCTTTACAAAGATATGCTTTTCCATACAAGACCTGATGCTGCCACCCGGGGCTTAACCAGGGTACAATTGCCCGCTAATTAACACCTGCATAAAACTCAAGGAGAGTGCATGTCTATCACGGCGCAGTCCGTATACCGTGACACCGGAAATTTCTTCCGTAATCAATTTATGACCATTCTGTTGGTATCGTTGCTATGTGCGTTTATCACAGTGGTGTTAGGGCATGTTTTCTCACCCAGTGATGCACAGCTTGCGCAGCTCAATGACGGCGTACCCGTTAGCGGCAGTAGTGGGTTGTTCGACCTGGTTCAGAATATGTCACCGGAACAGCAACAAATTTTGCTGCAGGCTTCAGCGGCGTCCACTTTTTCAGGATTAATCGGTAACGCCATTCTCGCCGGGGGCGTAATATTAATTATCCAGCTGGTGTCTGCGGGTCAGAGAGTCAGTGCGCTGCGAGCTATTGGTGCCAGTGCGCCGATATTGCCAAAGTTATTTATTCTGATTTTTCTGACTACCCTTTTAGTACAGATTGGCATCATGCTGGTGGTCGTTCCGGGAATTATCATGGCCATTTTACTGGCTCTGGCACCGGTGATGCTGGTACAGGACAAAATGGGCGTTTTTGCCTCGATGCGTAGCAGTATGCGGCTGACATGGGCGAATATGCGTCTGGTGGCACCCGCAGTACTGAGCTGGTTGCTGGCAAAAACACTGTTGCTGCTTTTTGCCTCTTCTTTTGCCGCATTAACCCCGGAAATTGGTGCCGTACTGGCGAACACCTTGAGCAACCTGATTTCAGCCGTATTGCTCATCTATCTGTTCCGCCTGTATATGTTGATTCGCCAATAACCTTAAGCATTTGATTACGGAATCATAAAATGAAGCAGTTTCTTGATTTTTTACCGCTGGTTGTCTTTTTCGCGTTTTACAAGATTTATGACATCTATGCGGCTACTGCGGCGCTGATCGTCGCCACGGCGATTGTGCTTATCTATAGCTGGGTTCGCTTTCGTAAGGTTGAGAAGATGGCCCTGATCACTTTTGTTCTGGTGGTCGTCTTCGGTGGCTTGACGCTGTTCTTTCACAATGATGAGTTTATTAAATGGAAGGTTACTGTCATTTATGCCCTGTTTGCGGGTGCCCTGTTAGTCAGTCAATGGGTGATGAAAAAGCCGCTAATTCAGCGGATGCTGGGTAAAGAACTCACCCTGCCGCAATCGGTATGGTCGAAGCTGAATCTGGCCTGGGCTGTTTTCTTTATCCTTTGCGGCCTGGCAAACATCTACATCGCATTCTGGCTGCCGCAAAATATTTGGGTCAACTTTAAAGTCTTTGGCCTGACCGCCCTTACCTTAATCTTCACATTGTTAAGCGGTATCTATATCTACCGCCACATGCCGCAGGAAGATAAATCCTAACCAGACTGCCAGTCCTTCGGGGCTGGCGCTGTATCTCCTCTGTTCTCCTCAGGAAAATCATAGTAGCATCGCGCCTGTGATTTTCCTTTTAAGTCGGTTTTACCATGTCTACAGCACATAACGTCCCTCAGGGCGATCTTGTTTTACGTACTTTAGCCATGCCCGCCGATACCAATGCCAATGGTGACATCTTTGGTGGTTGGTTAATGTCACAAATGGATATTGGCGGCGCTATTCTGGCGAAAGAAATTGCCCACGGTCGTGTAGTGACCGTGCGGGTTGAAGGAATGACTTTCTTACGGCCGGTTGCGGTCGGCGATGTGGTGTGCTGCTATGCACGCTGTGTCCAGAAAGGGACGACATCAGTCAGCATTAATATTGAAGTGTGGGTGAAAAAAGTGGCGTCAGAACCAATCGGGCAACGCTATAAAGCAACAGAAGCATTATTTAAGTATGTCGCGGTTGATCCCGAAGGAAAACCTCGCGCCTTACCCGTTGAGTAATAATCAAAAGCCTCCGGTCGGAGGCTTTTGACTTTATGCTTACTGAATTTCGGTAGTGCCGTTAATTTTAAACAGGATATTCACCACAATCCCACTGCCTGGCTTACCCGGCTCATAACGCCATCTGCGCATCGCATTTTTCACTTCACGCTCAAACATGTTCGCAGGCTTGGCTGAGAGGATTTGTACGTTATCCACGCGACCATCTGGCGTGACATCAAATTTAACTTTAACCTGCCCTTCAATGCGCAATGCCTGTGCTCGTGCCGGATACTGCGGCTGATTACGGCTTAATGCGCGTGGTCCTGAAGCCACACTGGTAACCGGCTTGCTGGTTGCAGCCGTTGCCGTACTTGATGTCGGGCGCGCGGGTGCCGTATTTTCAAACGGTGATGCCGGACGCGACTCTACGGGTTTGACATCGCGTTTTGGCTGCTCCACCTTTTTCACCGGCTTCGGTTTTGGCTTTGGTTTCGGCTTCGGCTTTTCAATGACCACCGGAGCTTCTTTTGGCGGTTCAGGGATCGGCTCAGGTTCCGGTTCTGGCTCTACCACCGGCTCCGGTGGTGGTTGAACGGCTTGTGGCGGTTCAAGATCAGCAGGCGCAACCATCGTGACAGAAATCGGCTGCGCAGGCGCAGGTAGTTCAATAACCTGATGTACCGAGGTATAGAGCAAACCCGCCACAACAGCACCATGAATGCAGACCGAAAGTAACGTCGGCCAGGGGAAGCGGCGAGGTAAATCAAGGGTCATTGAAGTCATAATCATTTCAGTAGAAAAACCAGGCCCCGATTTTAAATGCAAATAGCAATCATATTCAATAAGGCAAGACGATCAGGATCAGTGAAAATGTCATTTTTGGCGTAATTGACCTTACTTTATGCATGGTCTTAACAAAGACATCATCTTTCCGTTGCAGATCTTCGCCCTTTCAAATAACGTACTTTACAACTTTCCCGAACAAGGAGTTGTGCCTGTGTTGTATGTTATTTACGCTCAAGACAAAGCTGATAGCCTCGAAAAACGCCTTTCCGTTCGTCCGGCACATCTAGCACGTTTACAGTTACTGCATGATGAAGGTCGTTTGTTGACCGCCGGTCCAATGCCAGCGGTAGACAGTAACGATCCAGGGGCTGCGGGATTTACTGGCTCAACCGTTATTGCTGAATTTGAGTCGCTGGAAGCAGCTCAGGCCTGGGCCGATGCTGACCCGTACGTAGCGGCAGGAGTCTATGAACACGTTTCAGTGAAACCATTTAAGAAAGTGTTCTGAATAGAAATTCAATATTTAAGGGCACGGTTTTTGCAACCGTGTTCTTGTTTGGCCTTTCCTTATAGGTCGGTCAGTGCATTCACCACCACAAGCAGATAATAACTTTATCTGTATTTCTTTATATGATGTGAACATATTCAGGAAAATGCCCTTTCCTGACGCAGAGTTGCTCACTCAAAACCTTTGATTACTGCGGATAAAGTCATCTACTATTGTTTAACACATTCACGAGCTGCATGTATGTTCAGAAAATGTGCACGTTGAGATAATTAAACAAAATTGTGGTTACAGAGGTATCAGTGAGTCACTGGACTACATTCAAACAAACAGCAACAAAGTTATGGGTGACCCTACGGCACGACATTCTCGCGCTGGCCGTCTTTTTAAATGGATTGCTTATTTTTAAAACAATCTATGGTATGTCGGTCAATTTGCTTGATATTTTCCATATCAAAGCATTTTCAGAGCTGGATCTCTCCTTGCTGGCAAACGCCCCACTATTTATGCTCGGCGTATTTCTTGTCCTGAACTCCATTGGCTTACTGTTCCGGGCAAAGCTCGCATGGGCAATCAGTATCATTTTGTTGTTGATAGCGCTAATTTACACTCTGCATTTTTATCCCTGGCTGAAATTTAGTATTGGATTTTGCATTTTTACGCTGGTGTTTTTGCTGATACTGAGCAAAGACTTCTCCCACAGTAGCGCAGCAGCCGGGACAATTTTCGCATTTATTAGTTTCACGACGTTACTGTTTTACTCCACTTACGGTGCGCTTTATTTAAGCGAAGGTTTTAATCCGCGAATAGAAAGTTTGATGACCGCGTTCTATTTTTCGATAGAAACCATGTCAACCGTCGGCTATGGCGATATTGTCCCTGTTTCTGAATCAGCACGATTGTTCACTATTTCGGTCATTATTTCCGGCATTACCGTTTTTGCCACATCTATGACCTCAATTTTTGGTCCGCTTATCCGCGGGGGATTCAACAAACTTGTAAAAGGAAACAATCATACAATGCATCGTAAAGATCATTTTATTGTTTGCGGACATTCGATTCTCGCCATCAATACGATTCTGCAACTGAATCAACGCGGACAAAACGTAACGGTTATCAGCAACTTGCCTGAAGATGATATCAAGCAACTTGAGCAACGCTTAGGCGATAACGCCGATGTTATCCCCGGTGACAGTAATGACAGTTCAGTGTTAAAGAAAGCGGGAATCGATCGTTGCCGGGCCATTCTGGCGCTGAGTGATAACGATGCAGATAACGCGTTTGTTGTACTCTCGGCAAAAGATATGAGCAGTGATGTCAAAACAGTTCTTGCCGTCAGTGATAGCAAAAACCTGAATAAGATTAAGATGGTACATCCGGATATCATTCTCTCACCACAACTGTTTGGCAGCGAAATTCTGGCGCGAGTTTTAAATGGTGAAGAGATTAATAATGATATGCTCGTTTCAATGTTGTTGAACTCCGGTCATGGCATTTTCAGCGATAACGATGAACAAGAAACGAAAGCTGACAGTAAAGAATCGGCGCAAAAATAGAGTTTAAAGACGGAAGAGTAAACTTATTGGGCACCGCAATGGTGCCCAGTACATTTAGATATTGTAGATCGCAAACAATAACGAGTTACGCTGTTTGTTTAGAATGCACTTCCTGATGCTGTGGATACGCATATTTCGGCGCGACTGCCCCTCAAGCCAACGCGATTTACGTCGGCTAGCCTGACGCTGCATGCGCCAGCGCCCCACTTCCGTTCTACTCCGCTTCATGTTAACTACTCTATGCAACAACAGAATGGTCATTATACCCCCGCCCCTGACGCTGACCAGTGCTTTTCCCTCGTTTTTATTTGCCAGATGAATCCATATGCGTAAACTCATAACAATGCGCTTTCAAAAGGATTTCTAATCTATGACAACCGTTTATACGTTGGTGAGTTGGTTGGCCATTCTGGGATACTGGTTGCTCATTGCAGGCGTAACTTTACGCATTCTAATGAAACGACGCGCAGTTCCCTCCGCGATGGCCTGGCTGTTGATTATTTACATTCTGCCGTTAGTCGGAATTATTGCCTATCTTGCCGTTGGCGAGCTCCATTTAGGCAAACGCCGCGCTGAGCGCGCCAGAGCGATGTGGCCTTCCACCGCAAAATGGCTTAACGACCTTAAAGCCTGTAAGCATATCTTCGCCGAAGAAAATAGCAGTGTCGCTGCGCCATTATTCAAGCTTTGCGAGCGTCGTCAGGGGATCGCTGGGGTCAAAGGGAATCAGCTACAACTGATGACCGAGTCAGATGATGTGATGCAGGCGTTAATCCGCGACATCCAGCTCGCGCGCCATAATATTGAGATGGTGTTTTATATCTGGCAGCCCGGCGGCATGGCGGACCAGGTGGCTGAATCATTAATGGCCGCTGCACGGCGCGGTATTCATTGCCGATTGATGCTCGACTCCGCCGGGAGTGTGGCTTTTTTCCGCAGCCCGTGGCCCGAGCTAATGCGTAATGCCGGTATTGAAGTTGTCGAAGCCTTAAAGGTCAATCTGATGCGTGTGTTTTTACGCCGTATGGACCTGCGCCAACATCGCAAGATGATCATGATCGATAATTACATCGCGTACACCGGCAGCATGAATATGGTCGACCCTCGCTACTTCAAACAAGATGCGGGTGTAGGGCAATGGATTGATCTGATGGCGCGTATGGAAGGCCCCATCGCCACCGCGATGGGGATTATTTATTCCTGCGACTGGGAGATTGAAACCGGGAAACGTATTCTGCCGCCGCCACCAGATGTCAATATTATGCCGTTTGAGCAGGCCAGTGGTCACACCATTCACACAATTGCTTCTGGCCCCGGCTTTCCGGAAGATCTCATTCACCAGGCATTATTGACTGCTGCTTATTCGGCTCGTGAATATTTGATCATGACAACGCCCTATTTTGTGCCAAGCGATGATTTACTTCATGCGATTTGCACGGCGGCGCAGCGCGGGGTGGATGTCAGTATTATCCTTCCGCGAAAAAATGACTCGATGCTGGTCGGCTGGGCCAGTCGCGCATTCTTTACAGAACTGCTGGCTGCTGGGGTTAAAATTTATCAGTTTGAAGGCGGGTTACTGCATACCAAGAGCGTGCTGGTCGATGGAGAACTAAGTCTGGTTGGCACCGTTAACCTTGATATGCGTAGTCTGTGGCTAAATTTCGAGATTACCCTGGCAATCGACGATAAAGGTTTTGGTGCAGACCTCGCCGCCGTTCAGGACGATTATATTTCGCGTTCTCGTCTGCTCGATGCCCGTTTATGGCTAAAACGTCCATTATGGCAACGTGTCGCCGAGCGACTGTTTTACTTCTTCAGCCCGTTGCTGTAAAACGTCGCCAACAGAGGTTAAACAGGTAGTGACTATGGATATGGATCTAAACAATCGCCTGACTGAAGATGAAACGCTTGAGCAGGCCTACGATATTTTTCTCGAACTGGCTGCCGACAATCTCGATCCAGCTGATGTTCTGCTGTTCAATCTTCAGTTTGAAGAGCGCGGCGGCGCGGAGTTATTCGATCCGGCGGAAGACTGGCAGGAACATGTTGATTTCGATTTGAACCCGGACTTTTTTGCCGAAGTGGTGATTGGTCTGGCGGACAGTGAAGATGGTGAAATCAACGATGTTTTCGCGCGCATTCTGTTATGCCGCGAAAAAGATCACAAACTTTGCCATATCATCTGGCGGGAATAAATAATCGCTTTTGGCGTGAATAAGGGCTGACAACTGTCAGCCCTTATTGCTTTTAAAGCGGATCGACTTTCAGGCAAGAAACGGCGTGTCTGAAACTCCCTTCCAGCACAGGACGTGTTTTGGCGCACTCCGGACCTGCAATCGGACAACGGGTACGGAAAACACAACCGGAAGGCGGGTTGATCGGCGACGGTAATTCCCCTTCCAGTAACTGGATGGTTTTGTTCTTCTCCAGATCCGGATCAGGTATGGGGACTGCCGACATCAATGCCCTGGTGTAAGGATGTAGCGGATTGTGGTAGACCTCATCATAGGTCCCCAGTTCTACCGCATGGCCGAGATACATCACCAGCACACGATCGGAAATGTGTTTTACCACGGCCAGGTCGTGAGCGATAAAAATTAATGACAATCCCATCTCACGTTGCAACTGCTGGAGCAGGTTGACCACCTGCGCCTGAATTGACACGTCCAGCGCCGACACCGGCTCATCACAGATAATCAGCTTCGGTTCAAGAATAAGAGCGCGAGCAATCCCGATACGCTGGCACTGCCCACCGGAGAACTCATGCGGATAGCGGTTAATCAGGTTAGGCAACAAACCGACTTTCAGCATCATCGCCTTCACGCGCTCGCGAACTTCCTGGCGTGACATTTTCGGATGATAAGTACGCAGTGGTTCAGCGATGATCTCGCCGATGGTCATACGCGGGTTCAGCGATGCCAACGGATCCTGGAAAATCATCTGAATATCACTGCGTACGGCACGCCATTCATCGGGCTTCATGCCCAGCAACTCTTTACCTAACCAGGCAACATGACCGTCGGTCGCTTTAACCAGGCCAATGATGGCGCGAGCAAAGGTGGACTTACCGCATCCCGATTCCCCTACCACACCTAATGTTTCCCCTTCATACAGGCGAAGAGTTACACCATCGACGGCTTTGAGCGTTTTCGGCGGTTGCCAGAACCACTGTTTGCCATCTTTGATTTCAAAGTGCACTTTCAGATCGGCGATTTCGAGGAGGACTTTTCTTCCTTCGGTTACAGCATTCATAACAGTTCCTCCACCGGTTTAAAGCAAGCACGCAGACGGCCAGGCGTAAACTCTTCCAGCGGCGGTGCGCTACTACAAATATCCATCGCATGCGGACAACGTGGCTGGAACGGGCAACCTTTCGGTAATCGCAGCAGGTTTGGCGGATTACCCGGAATAGTCAACATTGTTTCACCTTCCGCATCGAGACGCGGCACCGCGTTGAGCAAACCGATAGAATAAGGATGTACGGGTTGATAAAAGACATCGCGCGCGTTGCCATATTCCATCGTGCGCCCGGCGTACATTACCAGCACTTTGTCGCAGATCCCCGCCACCACGCCAAGATCGTGGGTAATCATAATGATGGCGGTATTAAATTCCCGCTTCAGTTCATTCAATAGCGTCATGATCTGCGCCTGTACGGTGACGTCCAGCGCAGTAGTGGGTTCATCCGCAATCAGCAGCTTAGGTCGACATAGCAATGCCATCGCAATCATGACTCGCTGACGCATGCCGCCAGAAAATTCGTGCGGGTACATTTTCATGCGTTTACGCGCTTCCGGCATTTTTACCGCATCGAGCATCCGCACCGATTCTTCAAACGCCTCAGCTTTGCTCATGTTCTTATGCAGCATCAGCACTTCCATCAACTGCTCACCGACGCGCATATAGGGATTCAACGAAGTCATTGGGTCCTGAAAAATCATTGAGATTTGTTCAGCTCGCAGTTTATTGAGTTCATGCTCTGGCAAATTGAGGATTTCACGCCCATTGAAGGTTGCCGATCCGCCAATACGTCCGTTGGCAGCTAACAGGCCCATCAACGCGAATGCGGTTTGCGATTTGCCCGAACCAGACTCACCTACGATGCCCAGCGTTTCTCCGGCACGTAGCGAAAAATTCAAATCATTGACCGCCGTGACGTCGCCATCCGGGGTACTAAAGGTGACACGCAAATCTTTCACGTTCAGCAGTGCGTCAGCCTGTTGTTGTGCGAGCGGCACAGTTGCAGTTTCAATTACGCTCATGGCTGCACTCCTTAACGATCTTTCGGGTCGAGGGCATCACGCAAGCCATCGCCGATAAAGTTGAAACAAAACAGCGTTACCACGAGGAATCCCGCTGGGAACAACAGTAACCATGGAGAGACTTCCATCGAGTTCGCGCCATCACTCAGCAATGCACCCCAGCTGCTTAACGGCTCTTGTGTACCTAATCCCAGGAAGCTAAGGAAAGATTCAAAGAGGATCATGCTGGGCACCAGAAGCGACGCATAGACCACCACCACACCGAGTACGTTCGGCACAATGTGGCGAATAACAATGCCCGGCGTCGATACACCGCCAACTTGTGCCGCCTCAATAAACTCTTTGCGCTTCAGACTCAGGGTTTGCCCACGCACAATACGAGCCATATCCAGCCAGGAAACCATGCCAATCGCCACGAAAATCAGCAGGATGTTTTGACCGAAAAAGGTCACCAGCAAAATGACGAAGAACATGAATGGGAAGGAGTTGAGGATTTCCAGCAGACGCATCATTACCGAATCCACTTTACCGCCCAGATAACCGGAAAGCGAACCATAAAGTGTCCCCACGACCACTGCCACCAGTGCCGCAGCAACACCGACCATGAGTGAGATACGCCCGCCAATCGCAACGCGCACAAGCAGGTCGCGACCGGATGAGTCAGTACCAAAGTAGTGACCGGACTCCATATCCGGGGCGCTGGACATCATCGCCCAGTCAGTATCGTCATAGGCAAACTGCGAAAGCATCGGTGCCAGGATTACAAATAACGCGATCAGCACCAGCACTATCAGACTGGCAACCGCCGCACGGTTATGCATAAAACGTCGACGTGCGTCCTGCCACAAGCTGCGCCCTTCGACCTCCAGCTTTTCACTGAAATTTTCCAGCGTCTCGCTGTTTTTCTTACTTAACATCATCGCGAGCTCCAGTATCAGTAACGGATTTTCGGGTCGATAACCGCATATAGCACATCGACAATGGCATTAAACAAAATGGTTAACGCGCCAACCAGAATGGTCAGACTTAACACTAAGGAATAGTCACGGTTCAATGCGCCATTAACGAACAATTGCCCAATCCCCGGTAAACCATAAATGGTTTCGATGACCATCGAACCGGTAATAATGCCGACAAATGCGGGCCCCATATAGGAGAGCACGGGTAACAGAGCAGGTTTTAATGCGTGGCGTAAAATGATCCGCCGCATAGGTAACCCTTTCGCCCGGGCAGTACGAATAAAGTTGGAGTGTAAAACCTCAATCATAGAGCCACGGGTAATACGCGCAATACTGGCGATATAGGCGAGTGATAACGCCACCATTGGCAATATCATGAATTTAAGCGCTCCACCATTCCAGCCACCGCCCGGCAGCCAATGCAAAATGATCGCAAATATCATGACTAATAATGGCGCAACCACAAAACTGGGGATAACAACCCCGGTCATTGCCAGCCCCATCACGGTATAGTCCCATTTGGTGTTTTGCTTTAATGCGGCAATAACGCCAGCACTAACACCCAGTATTACCGCAAGAAAAAATGCTGCAGCTCCCAGTTTGGCAGAAACGGGAAAACTGGATGCAACCAGGTCATTGACCGAATAATCTTTATATTTAAACGATGGACCGAAATCGCCATGCGCCAGTTGTTTCAGGTAGCTGAAATACTGTGTCATGATCGGATCATTAAGATGATATTTCGCTTCGATATTGGCCATCACTTCCGGTGGTAAAGTACGTTCGCCGGTAAAAGGACTGCCCGGCGCGAGGCGCATCATAAAGAACGAAATAGTAATAAGAATAAATAGCGTCGGAATCGCTTCCAGACAGCGACGTAGAATAAATTTTAACATTGCCCTACCTTCTGGCCTGTGCCTTCTGTAATGCGATAAAAATCAGACACCGTGGAGCAGGACACTCCTGCCCCACGTATTGCCATTAGTGCTTCACAATGTACATATTCCGGGTGTAGGTATTATCCAGCGGATCTTTGCCGGTATAGCCACCAACCCACGGTTTCACCAAACGCGCATTCACGTAGTAATAAACAGGAACAATGGCCGAATCCTTATCCAGCTGTTGTTCTGCTTTAGTGTACAGAGCTGCACGCTGCGCCTCGTCAGTCACTTTCAGCGTTTCCGCCATAATGCTGTCAAAGGCCGGGCTCTTATAATGCGCGGTATTCATTGAGCTGTTCGACAGCATGGTGTTCAGGAAGGAAGTTGGTTCGTTGTAGTCTGCACACCAGCCTGCACGGGCCACATCAAAAGTGCCCTGGTGACGGGTGTCGAGGAACGTTTTCCACTCCTGGTTAACCAGTTTGACGTTTACACCAATGTTTTTCTTCCACAATGAAGAGGCAGCAATCGCCAGCTTTTTATGCAGATCGGAGGTGTTATACAACAGGTTGATGGTCAACGGTTTGTCTGCGGTATAACCCGCTTCAGCCAGCAGTTTTTTCGCTTCTTCGTTACGTTTTTCCTGGCTCCAGCCAAACCATTCCGGCTGAGTCAATTTTGCGCCATCAGTATACGGTGGAGTGTAACCATAGGCGGGCATGTCGCCCTGCGCTTTCACTTTATTAACAATGATATCGCGGTCCATACCCAATTTCAGTGCGGTACGCACACGCACGTCATTAAATGGCGGTTTCTGGTTGTTAATTTCGTAATAGTAAGTGCACAGGTATGGATCAACGTGAACTTCGTCCGGGATCTCTTTTTTCAGCTTCTGGAACAATTCGATCGGCATGTTGTTATAAGTCATGTCGATTTCACCACTACGGTAGCGGTTGACATCGGTAACTTCAGAAGCAATAGGCAAATAGGTTACCTGGTTAATAACGGTTTTCGCGTTGTTCCAGTAGGTCGGGCTGCGTTCAAGAACGATTCGTTCGTTTACGACCCAATCTTTTAAGGTATAGGCACCGTTGGTGACGATATTACCAGGCTGGGTCCATTTTTCGCCGAATTTCTCGATAGCGGCTTTTGGCACCGGTGAAGTTGATGGATGAACAAGTAATTTATAGAAGTACGGAACAGGTTCACTTAAGGTGACTTCTAATGTGTGGTCATCAATAGCTTTCACGCCGAGATCGGTAATCGGTTTTTTCCCTTCAAGAATTTCATCAATACCGGCGATATGCCCATATTGCAGATAACTGGCATACGGAGAAGCAGTGTTTGGATCAACAGAACGTTGCCAGCTATACACAAAGTCTTGTGCTGTGACTGGCGTGCCATCAGACCATTTCGCATCTTTACGCAAATGGAAGGTCCAGACTTTCGCGTCTTTATTATCCCAGGATTCAGCGACGCCAGGTGCCGGATGGCCGTCAAGATCGCTAACCAGTAAGCCTTCAAACAGGTCTCGGCTGATATTAGACTCCGGAACACCTTCAATTTTGTGCGGATCTAATGACTGAACTTCTGAACCATTGTTACGTACCAGCGTTTGTTTTTCCGCCAGTGTGACACCTGCGGGTACATCAGCTGCCAGCGCGACATTCCCTGCCATAAGCGCAGCCAAAACGCCAGCTGCTACTAAACTTCTCTTGGTGATGTTGGTCATTGTTTTTTGGACTCCCTCATTATAATTACTGGTATTAACCAGCATGTGTAATCCCGGATTGGGACCCTGCACAGGCTCGGAGACTTTCTGCTGTCAGGTTACTTTATCGTTACGTATTACTATCACCGACTTTATTTATTCTGGTGATTCAGACGATCACCTTATGTCGATTCGTACTGTGTCTCCCCTGTCGAGACACATTATTCTTTCGCGACGGTCTTTAATTGTTAATTATTCTCATTACCAATAAAGAATCGCCTGGCGGTTGCCCGGAAAGTACCAAATGCGGTTCTTACTCGCCAATACATTTTGCAAAATTGTTAAGCAATTCTCTTTTATTGACCGTACCAGAATCTATAGCTTGCATCCATGCCTTAACAAACATCTTTCAATTCAATCAAATAGAGGTTAGTTAAGCATGTCTCTCTTTTCTGATTACAGTTCCAGTAGTGAAATGCACAATAATTTAACAATTGATTATTATTTAGCACTTTCCTCTACCAAAGGCAGTGGAATTACTAATATCATTTCAATTATTCTTCAGCAAGCCCAGGATTATGATGTGGCGAAAATAACATGATGGTGAGGAGAAGCAGTTAAGGAAATCCTTATAACTAACTGTAATTTGAGAAGAATATTTTTACCTATTCCTTTTGCTTTTGATAACTGCGCAGGAACAAAGTAAAAATAATGACGAAGTAAACGGAGCATGGCAGCTCCGTTTCATTTGAAAGGAATTAATTAAGCAGGCCGGGGAAAATCCCCTTAATACCAGTAACGATAAATTCAATCCCCAACGCCATCAGCAATAGCCCCATAATACGCGTAATCACGTTGATGCCGGTCTGGCGTAAAACTCGTACCAGCCACGGTGCCATGCGAAACAATCCCCAGCAACATAAAGCGAACAATGCAATAGCCACAAAGAAACCAAACAGATAGCTAATGCTGTGATAACGCGTACCCCAGACGATGGTAGAACTGATCGCCCCTGGCCCCGCCATCAACGGCAACGCCAATGGCACCACACCAATGCTTTCACGCACCGCGGTTTCTGATTTTTCTTGCTTGTTCTGTTTATCCTCACCAAGCTTGCCGCTGATCATCGACATCGCTATTGTCACCACCAGGATGCCACCGGCGATACGGAATGAATCAATTGATATACCAAAAAGTTGTAGAATCGTGTCGCCGAGAAAAAGCGAGATCCACAAGATAATGGCCACAGACAGGTTGGCTGTAAGGTTAGTTTTGTTTCGCGCTGCCGCTGTCTGATAACTGGTCATGCTGATAAAGACGGGAATAATCCCTACCGGGTTGACCAGCGCAAATAACCCGATGAAAAATTTGAAGTAAACGGGAAAATCAAAAAAGGTCTGAATCACGGTTAGCTCCGAAGCAAAAGCCGGATAATGTTAGCCATAAATAAGGTTGAAAAGACGCGCTGACAATACGCCTTTTGACAGCATTTTTCACCTCCTAACTACTTAAAATTGCTATCATTCGTTATTGTTATCTAGTTGTGCAAAACATGCTAATGTAGCCAACAAATCATACTACAATTTGTTAACTGTTAGCTATAATGGCGAAAAGCCATGCTGAAAGGTGTCAGCTTTGCAAAAATTTGATCTTGATCACGTAATCAGTACCCAGAAGTGAGTAATCTTGCTTACGCCACCTGGAAGTGACGCATTAGAGATAATAACTCTAATGTTTAAACTCTTTTAGTAAATCACAGTGAGTGTGAGCGCGAGTAAGCTTTTGATTTCCATCGGTTAAGCAAATCATCACCGCACTGACTATACTCTCGTATTCGAGCAGATGATTTACTAAAAAAGTTTAACATTATCAGGAGAGCATTATGGCTGTTACTAATGTCGCTGAACTTAACGCACTCGTAGAGCGTGTAAAAAAAGCCCAGCGTGAATATGCCAGTTTCACTCAAGAGCAAGTAGACAAAATCTTCCGCGCCGCCGCTCTGGCTGCTGCAGATGCTCGAATCCCACTCGCGAAAATGGCCGTTGCCGAATCCGGCATGGGTATCGTCGAAGATAAAGTGATCAAAAACCACTTTGCTTCTGAATATATCTACAACGCCTATAAAGATGAAAAAACCTGTGGTGTTCTGTCTGAAGACGACACTTTTGGTACCATTACTATCGCTGAACCCATCGGTATTATTTGCGGCATCGTTCCGACCACTAACCCGACTTCAACTGCTATCTTCAAATCACTGATCAGCCTGAAGACCCGTAACGCCATTATCTTCTCCCCGCACCCGCGTGCAAAAGATGCAACCAACAAAGCGGCTGATATCGTTCTGCAGGCTGCTATCGCTGCCGGTGCTCCGAAAGATCTGATCGGCTGGATCGATCAACCTTCTGTTGAGCTGTCTAACGCACTGATGCACCACCCAGACATCAACCTGATCCTCGCGACTGGTGGTCCGGGCATGGTTAAAGCCGCATACAGCTCCGGTAAACCAGCTATCGGCGTAGGCGCGGGCAACACTCCAGTTGTTATCGATGAAACTGCTGATATCAAACGTGCAGTTGCATCTGTACTGATGTCCAAAACCTTCGACAACGGCGTAATCTGTGCTTCTGAACAGTCTGTTGTTGTTGTTGACTCTGTTTATGACGCAGTACGTGAACGTTTCGCAACCCACGGTGGCTATCTGTTGCAGGGTAAAGAGCTGAAAGCTGTTCAGGACGTTATCCTGAAAAACGGTGCGCTGAACGCGGCTATCGTTGGTCAGCCAGCCTATAAAATTGCTGAACTGGCAGGCTTCTCTGTACCAGAAAACACCAAGATTCTGATCGGTGAAGTAACCGTTGTTGATGAAAGCGAACCGTTCGCACATGAAAAACTGTCCCCGACTTTGGCAATGTACCGTGCTAAGGATTTCGAAGACGCGGTAGAAAAAGCAGAAAAACTGGTTGCTATGGGCGGTATCGGTCATACCTCTTGCCTGTACACTGACCAGGATAACCAACCGGCTCGCGTTTCTTACTTCGGTCAGAAAATGAAAACGGCTCGTATCCTGATTAACACCCCGGCTTCTCAGGGTGGTATCGGTGACCTGTATAACTTCAAACTCGCACCTTCCCTGACTCTGGGTTGTGGTTCCTGGGGTGGTAACTCCATCTCTGAAAACGTTGGTCCGAAACACCTGATCAACAAGAAAACCGTTGCTAAGCGAGCTGAAAACATGTTGTGGCACAAACTTCCGAAATCTATCTACTTCCGCCGTGGCTCCCTGCCAATCGCGCTGGATGAAGTGATTACTGATGGCCACAAACGTGCGCTCATCGTGACTGACCGCTTCCTGTTCAACAATGGCTATGCTGATCAGATCACTTCCGTATTGAAAGCAGCAGGCGTTGAAACTGAAGTCTTCTTCGAAGTAGAAGCTGACCCGACCCTGAGCATCGTTCGTAAAGGTGCAGAACTGGCAAACTCCTTCAAACCAGACGTGATTATCGCGCTGGGTGGTGGTTCCCCGATGGACGCTGCGAAGATCATGTGGGTTATGTACGAACATCCGGAAACTCACTTCGAAGAACTGGCGCTGCGCTTTATGGATATCCGTAAACGTATCTACAAGTTCCCGAAAATGGGTGTGAAAGCGAAAATGATCGCTGTCACCACCACTTCTGGTACAGGTTCTGAAGTCACTCCGTTTGCGGTTGTAACTGACGATACTACTGGTCAGAAATATCCGCTGGCAGACTATGCACTGACCCCGGATATGGCGATTGTCGACGCCAACCTTGTTATGGACATGCCGAAGTCCCTGTGTGCTTTCGGTGGTCTGGACGCAGTAACTCACGCCATGGAAGCTTATGTTTCTGTACTGGCATCTGAGTTCTCTGATGGTCAGGCTCTGCAGGCACTGAAACTACTGAAAGAATATCTGCCAGCGTCCTACCACGAAGGGTCTAAAAATCCGGTAGCGCGTGAACGTGTTCACAGTGCAGCGACTATCGCGGGTATCGCGTTTGCGAACGCCTTCCTGGGTGTATGTCACTCAATGGCGCACAAACTGGGTTCCCAGTTCCATATTCCGCACGGTCTGGCAAACGCCCTGCTGATTTGTAACGTTATTCGCTACAACGCGAATGACAACCCGACCAAGCAGACTGCATTCAGCCAGTATGACCGTCCGCAGGCTCGCCGTCGTTATGCTGAAATTGCTGACCACCTGGGTCTGAGCGCACCGGGCGACCGTACTGCTGCTAAGATCGAGAAACTGCTGGCATGGCTGGAAACACTGAAAGCTGAACTGGGTATTCCGAAATCTATCCGTGAAGCTGGCGTTCAGGAAGCAGACTTCCTGGCGAACGTGGATAAACTGTCTGAAGATGCATTCGATGACCAGTGCACCGGCGCTAACCCGCGTTACCCGCTGATCTCCGAGCTGAAACAGATTCTGCTGGATACTTACTACGGTCGTGATTATGTAGAAGGCGAAACTGCAGCGAAGAAAGAAGCCGCTCCGGCTAAAGCTGAGAAAAAAGCGAAAAAATCCGCTTAATCAGTAGCGCTGTCTGGCAACATAACGGCCCCTTCTGGGGTAATGCCAGTCAGTTAAGGATCAGTTGACCGATCCAGTGGCTGTGTAAGAATCCGGAAACGCTCACTCGTTTCCGGATTTTTTTATGCTCATTGGACAGGCCCTTGATTTGGTATCCCGTTACGATTCTCTGCGTAACCCACTGACTTCTCTGGGGGATTACCTCGACCCCGAACTCATCTCTCGTTGCCTTGCCGAATCAGGTACTGTAACGCTACGCAAGCGCCGTCTTCCCCTCGAAATGATGGTCTGGTGTATTGTTGGCATGGCGCTTGAGCGTAAAGAACCTCTTCACCAGATTGTGAATCGCCTGGATATCATGCTGCCGGGCAATCGCCCCTTCGTTGCCCCCAGTGCCGTTATTCAGACCCGCCAGCGTCTGGGAATTGAGGCTGTCCGCCGCGTGTTCACGAAAACAGCGCAGCTCTGGCATAACACCACGCCGCATCCGCACTGGTGCGGCCTGACCCTGCTGGCCATCGATGGTGTGTTCTGGCGCACACCGGATACACCAGAGAACGATGCAGCCTTCCCCCGCCAGACACATGCCGGGAACCCGGCGCTCTACCTGCAGGTCAAAATGGTCTGCCAGATGGAACTGACCAGCCATCTGCTGACGGCTGCAGCCTTCGGCACGATGAAGAACAGCGAAAATGAGCTTGCTGAGCAACTTATAGAACAAACCGGCGATAACACCCTGACGTTAATGGATAAAGGTTATTACTCACTGGGACTGTTAAATACCTGGAGCCTGGCGGGAGAACACCGCCACTGGATGATCCCTCTCAGAAAGGGAGCGCAATATGAAGAGATCAGAAAACTGGGTAAAGGCGATCATCTGGTGAAGCTGAACACCAGCCCGCAGGCACGAAAAAAGTGGCCGGGACTGGGAAATGAGGTGACAGTCCGCCTGCTGACCGTGACGCGCAAAGGAAAAGTCTGCCATCTGCTGACGTCGATGACGGACGCCATGCGCTTCCCCGGGACGTATACCGGAGCTGATGCGCGATCTTGCAAGTATGGGACAACTAGTGAAATTACCGACAAGAAGAGAAAGGGCCTTCCCGAGAGTGATAAAGGAGAGGCCCTGGAAATACTCCACAGCCCCGAAAAAGAGCCAGTCAGTTGCTTAACTGACTGGCATTACCCCTTCTGGGGCCGTTTTTTATTTTCCCAAAGCAACTTTTCCATAAACCGGCAGCATTGTCCTTCATCATATTTGCGACGATGTATAACGCCTACACACAGCGATATTGTACTTTACAGGTTACAAGTCAATGTCGGTGTATAAGCGCTCTGTGAGGCGTATAACGGCGTTAAAAAACTGCCGAGAAGGGTGTATAGCCCGGAAGAAGTGCGTAAAACGAACTGACAGGGATAAAAGCGCCCTGCTCACCCTGTCAGTAAAGAAATTCTTATTAATCGTGGCGATGCCTTTCCTGAATAGCCGTTAATGAGCCGACTTCTAACGCCTCTTTATAGTGTTTACGGCATACAGAAACGTAGCGTTCATTACCACCAATAACCACCTGCTCACCTTCGTTATAAGGTCTGCCTGCTTGATCAAGACGCAGCACCATGCTTGCTTTACGGCCACAAAAACAGATGGTTTTTAATTCAACCAGTTTGTCGGACCATGCCAGTAAGTATTGACTGCCAATAAATAATTCACCTCGAAAATCGGTACGTAGACCATAACAAAGTACGGGTATATCGAGTTGATCGACAACCTCCGATAATTCATATGCTTGTTGTCTGGTTAAAAACTGGCATTCATCAACCAGTACGCAATGAATTGCCTGCTGTTCATGTTCCGCACGAATCTCATCAAATAATGATGAATTTTGGTTAAATAATTTTGCAGGTGATGACAAACCTATACGCGAACTGACTTTCCCGGCACCAAAGCGATCATCAATTTCTGCCGTATATACGACAGTGCGCATGCCGCGTTCCTGGTAATTGTATGAAGATTGCAACAATGCTGTAGACTTACCCGCATTCATTGCGGAATAGTAGAAATATAGCTGTGCCATCAGCCACAGGCCCTCAATGATATGAAATAAAGTTGGCTGGAGTTTATCATAATTCGTCAGTTTTTCAGCTCAACAGTATGCACAGAAGTGGTATATGCGTTCTCCCTTACGAAGCCTTGCATAATCCTTCTGAGCTATCATTACAACTGCCTCGCTTGTTATAAGCGGGTAAATGACTGCCGGTAACTATTCACAATCTTTAACCTGTTGCGCATGTAATAGCCCTCTGTTGACCTCCAGGAGATAGTGCAATACTAAGTCCCTGCTCTTATTGCGACTGTTCTACTTTTCATCATTCGCTTAATAGGGAATTCTCGTAAACACGACTAATACAGAAGACTGAAAGGTCGTCAGCCTACGATTATCTCCCCATAAAATGTGACATGAATCAGGAAGTTTTAACCTCACGTGCTGCGAAATCATCGGTGCAAATAGGGCTATATGCCGCGTCTTTTCTGGCTAATTTTATGAAAAGATATTTATTGGCGGCACAAAATAAAGAACAATTTTGAATTCCTTACATTCCTGGCTATTGCACAACTGAATTTAAGGCTCTATTATTACCTCAACAAACCACCCCAATATAAGTTTGAGATTACTACAATGAGCGAAGCACTTAAAATTCTGAACAACATCCGTACTCTTCGTGCGCAGGCAAGAGAATGTACACTTGAAACGCTGGAAGAAATGCTGGAAAAATTAGAAGTTGTTGTTAACGAACGTCGCGAAGAAGAAAGCGCGGCTGCTGCTGAAGTTGAAGAGCGCACTCGTAAACTGCAGCAATATCGCGAAATGCTGATCGCTGACGGTATTGACCCGAACGAACTGCTGAATAGCCTTGCTGCCGTTAAATCTGGCACCAAAGCTAAGCGTGCTCAGCGTCCGGCAAAATATAGCTACGTTGACGAAAACGGCGAAACTAAAACCTGGACTGGCCAGGGCCGTACTCCAGCTGTAATCAAAAAAGCAATGGATGAGCAAGGTAAATCCCTCGACGATTTCCTGATCAAGCAATAATCTTTTGTAGATTGCACATGCTAAAAATCCCGCCATCGGCGGGATTTTTTATTGTCCGGTTTAAGACAATTTAATAAGAATAAGCTATAAAAAAAACGGCGTCGATTGCTCAACACCGTTTCGTGGAAAACACCGATACGGATGTTACTTCTTAATGCCCATCTCTTCTTCAAGCCAGGCTTTAAATTCCGTGCCAAGGGTGTTATGACGAATACCGTATTCAACGAAGGCCTGCATGTAACCTAATTTATTACCGCAGTCATGGCTCTTCCCTTTCATATGATAGGCTTCAACCGTTTCTTTTTCGATCAGCATATCAATTGCGTCGGTGAGCTGAATTTCATCACCAGCTCCAGGAGGGGTTTTTGCCAGCAACGGCCAAATATCCGCGCTAAGTACGTAACGACCCACAATAGCGAGATTAGACGGCGCAACATCCGCTTTTGGTTTTTCAACCACGCCAACCATCGGTACGCTTTCACCCGGCGCTAATTCAACGCCTTTGCAATCCACAACGCCATATGCGGTCACATCAGCAACCGGTTCAACCATGATCTGGCTATGACCCGTTTCATCAAAGCGGCGGATCATCTCTGCCAGGTTATCCTGTGATAAATCGGATTCATATTCATCCAGAATAACGTCAGGCAAAATAACAGCCACAGGTTCATCACCCACTACCGGGTGAGCACACAATACCGCGTGTCCCAGGCCTTTCGCCAGCCCCTGACGAACTTGCATAATAGTCACGTGCGGCGGACAAATAGACTGCACTTCATCAAGCAGTTGACGTTTTACACGTTTTTCCAGCATTGCTTCCAGTTCAAAACTGGTATCAAAGTGGTTTTCAATAGAGTTTTTAGATGAGTGAGTAACCAGCACAATTTCAGTAATGCCAGCCGCAATACATTCATTCACGACGTATTGAATTAATGGCTTATCGACAAGTGGCAGCATCTCTTTCGGGATGGCTTTCGTCGCCGGCAACATCCTGGTTCCTAATCCCGCTACGGGGATAACGGCTTTTTTGACTTTCGTATTAATGGCAGCCATTTAAATTCTCCTGGACTGTTCGTGTTTTGAACGTGTTCATATTTCTGTATCGCATCCCAGTATATCAGCACCCCGAAGGGGCTAAGTTCTGAAAAGGAGGCGAGTTAGCATAATTAAGACAATTACTTATACGAATAGCGACGATAGTACCACCAGCCGACATTAGCAGGTAATGCAAATTTAGCCCGTGTTATCGTTTGCTCATTCTGCAGACAACATCAAGCGCAGCCGACCACCGGTTCCCCATATTTGGCATTGCCAGGCATCGCATCGCTGGCTCAATTGATTCAAATAAGCGTTACCTAAAGTGCCTAACGGAACACCATTACTGATTTGCACCTGATGTTCGCCGGTATTTAACGTCGCATTCAGACCCGCAGAAACCAGAATGAGATTTTTCAGTTCGCGATGATAATAGCCAACTAATAGCGGAAACTGCCCCGGCAGATTGGCCTGACGGAGTAAATGGTTTACCTGCTTCAATAACGCGCCCAACTCTGGCAACCGTTGATTTTGGTGTGCAAGCTGTTCCTGTAATAATCCGTTAAACAATGCGCGTAATAACAAGGCAGCAAGTACGCCATTATGTCCAGCTCGGGTGACATCAAGGCAATAAAATGCCAGATCGTTTTCCGAAAGTGCGGCAATATCAAGCACCAGGCCGGGTTTGTCCGCGGCAACTAATTGACGATAATTAACCCGGCATTGGGAAATCACCTGCTGAACCGGCGGTTGTAGTTCCTGTAATAATTTCGCCGCTGCAGCAGGGTTATCAACCATTGCATCCCAGTCGCGAAAAAGCCTTTCCTCTTCCTCAACGCGGGAATTAAACATGCTGGGATAGAGACAGGCAAAAACCATCTCGCGCAAGCGATTCAGATCTTTAACCGGTTTCAGCAAAACATCTTCAACGCCCAGACGTAACGCTTTGGCAATATCTGCCATATTTTCAGTGGCAGATATCACCAGAACTGGTGTCTGGTCACCTCTGTTGCGTATATGTTCCAGCAGTTTAAGCCCGTTCATTCGTGGCATCGCGATATCACATATCATCAGGTCTGGAGTGAAACCTCCCAGCAACTCAAGGGCATCCACCCCATCAGCCGCCAGTACCGTTGTCGCTCCCAATGAGGAAAACCACGAATCCAGAAGCGAGCGAAATACCTGCTCATCTTCAACAATGAGAATCTGTTTTCCGACCAATGGCTGCGTCATGTTCTCTCCCCTGACTGGCTTTACTCAATAGTGGCATGCTATTGCCACCTACGCCTGTCAGAATTAACTTAAGTGTAGATAAAAATTCTGGTCAAATGTTGGTGCGTACCAACGGCAAAAGTTCGTCCATTTTCTTTTCCACTGCCAGCTGTCCGGCCGCAATGGCAGCGTGCGCGCGATGGAAATCAAGCGTAGATATTTGCGGGCAAACAGGTTGAATCAGAATATCGGGCGGATCACCTGCCATGCGGTTCCTTTTAAGGCGGTTCTCCAGCACCTGGATAGAAGTGGTCATAATCTCTGTTGCCGTTGGCGCTGTCACCGCCCGACGTGTCGTTATGCTGCCTAACCTTTCTTTCAGACGCGCATGCCACGGCAGAGAATCACCATTCTCGCTATTTTCTTCACTGACATTAAAGGAGAGCAAATCTTGTTGCATCAAATGAGCATCGTGCTGCAGGTCGACCGCTATCACAATATCAGCCCCCAATGCACGCGTGAGGGAAATAGGAATTGGGTTAACTACAGCGCCATCAACCAGCCAGTAGCCGTTATGCGCAACGGGTGCCATTAGTCCTGGAATACTGCATGATGCACGAATAGCAAGATGGAGATCGCCTTCAGTAAACCATAATTCACGCCCAGTACTTAAATTGGTGGCAACAGCCGCGAAGCGACGGGAACAATTTTCGATCTCTGTTTCCGGCATTATTTCGCGATATTGATTGAAGACACGCTCGCCGCGCAGTAACCCACCGCGCTGCCAGGAGAGATCCATCAGGCGTAAAACATCCCAATAACTGAAAGAGGTCACCCAATCTTCCAGCGCAGATAATCGATCGCATGCATAGGCAGCGCCCACCAGCGAACCAATTGAACATCCTGCAACGATATCAATTTCAATACCCACTTTTTTTAGCGCATTAATTACGCCAATATGCGACCAACCTCTTGCCGCGCCAGATCCCAGCGCCAGCCCTATTTTTATCTTTCTCATTATTCCCGCAAGATTCCCCTGGAATGCAATCGTAGCCACATCGCTACTGCTCGGTTAACATAGTGCTACTCAGGCGGTTAATACGCCGTTATTGTTTCCAGGGAGATTATTTGTGTCTCAGCTTTGTCCCTGTGGTAGTGCTGTCGAGTATAGCCTATGTTGCCACCCTTATGTGTCTGGTGAAAAGGTTGCACCTGATCCAGAACATCTCATGCGTTCGCGTTACTGCGCTTTTGTGATGCAAGACGCAGATTATTTAATAAAGACCTGGCATCCATCTTGTGGAGCAGCGGCGTTACGTGCCGAATTGATTGCCGGATTTGCGCATACTGAATGGTTGGGATTGACCGTATTTGAACATTGCTGGCAGGACGGCGGCGATATCGGATTTGTCAGTTTTGTTGCTCGATTTACCGAGGGTGGCAAAACAGGTGCAATAATTGAACGTTCGCGATTTTTGAAAGAAAACGGTCAATGGTACTATATTGACGGTACACGTCCGCAGTTTGGCCGCAACGATCCCTGCCCTTGTGGTTCAGGTAAAAAATTTAAAAAGTGCTGCGGCCAATAATGGTTGACGGTACGGTTTAGCAAACACTCTCAACAAGGTTTTTCCAGCAATGCATTCACTCCAACGTAAAGTTCTGCGTACTATTTGTCCGGACCAAAAAGGTCTGATCGCACGTATTACCAATATTTGCTACAAGCACGAGTTAAATATCGTGCAGAACAATGAATTTGTAGATCATCGTACCGGGCGCTTTTTTATGCGCACGGAACTGGAAGGGATTTTTAATGATTCCACCCTGCTGGCAGATCTCGATAGCGCATTGCCAGAAGGCTCCGTGCGTGAGCTGAATCCTGCCGGTCGTCGCCGGATAGTGATTCTGGTCACTAAAGAAGCACATTGCCTTGGCGATTTGCTGATGAAAGCCAATTACGGCGGCCTGGATGTCGAAATCGCGGCAGTTATTGGTAACCACGATAATTTACGTTCTCTGGTTGAGCGTTTTGATATTCCGTTTGAGCTGGTAAGCCATGAAGGGTTAAGCCGCAACGAGCACGATCAAAAGATGGCGGATGCCATTGATGCTTATCAACCTGACTATGTGGTGCTGGCGAAGTATATGCGGGTATTAACGCCGGAATTTGTGGCTCGCTTCCCGAATAAGATCATCAATATTCACCATTCCTTCCTGCCAGCGTTTATCGGCGCACGTCCTTATCACCAGGCCTATGAGCGTGGCGTGAAGATTATTGGCGCAACCGCTCACTATGTGAATGACAATCTGGACGAAGGTCCAATCATCATGCAGGACGTTATTCATGTCGATCATACCTACACAGCTGAAGATATGATGCGCGCAGGTCGTGACGTCGAGAAAAACGTCTTAAGTCGTGCGCTATACAAAGTACTGGCGCAGCGCGTCTTTGTTTACGGTAATCGGACGATTATTCTTTAATCGTCAGCCAAAATAACTGGTTAGCTTTAATCCGTTACGGATGAAAATCACGCAACCAGTTCATTTTTCTCAACGTAACACTTTACAGCGGCGCGTCATTTGATATGATGCGCCCCGCTTCCCGATAAGGGAGCAGGCCAGTAAAAAGCATTACCCCGTGGTGGGGTTCCCGAGCGGCCAAAGGGAGCAGACTGTAAATCTGCCGTCATCGACTTCGAAGGTTCGAATCCTTCCCCCACCACCATCACTCGATTCCATTATCAAACCTTCGGCTTCTCCCCCATTCGCCGTAAAAACTGCTGCTGTAGCCTCAACAAATCCGCTAACGTCAACAACTGATAATCCAGACCTTGCTGGCTGGCAATTTGCGCAATAATGCGGCTTAGCGCCGAATAATGGCGATGATGCCAGTGAGGAAACAGATGATGGGTAAGGTGCAGATTAATCCCACCCAGCCAGTAGCCAAGCCATGCAGGTTGCGGCGTCCAATCAAAGGTGGTAGCAAAGGTATGCGCCAGTCTGCCCACGGGCATTTTGCCCTCTTCTGGTGGTAACTGCGTATGTCCCTTCGCCCAGTGCGTTCCAATAATCAACGTCACAAAAATCAATGACGCCAGCAGCTGGCTGAGCAGATAAGTCAGCAGGATGGTCATAAAACTAAAATCAGACAAAAGCCAGGGAATTATCAGACACAGCGCACAATGCGCCAGTTTCCCGGCTAAGAAATATCCCCAGCCAGCAAAGCCTCGCAGGGCCAGATGTCGCGTGACCGGCGTAAACCCTGCGCGATCGAGCCAGTCCACTACCCAGATATACCAGGGAAAGGTGAGCGCGGCGACCAGTGGCCAATAGCGATGTTGCTGGCGCATAAAAGGTCGCCACCGTTGCCACGGCGTCTGGCGAAGAATGCCATTTTCTGCTGTATCTGGATCGTAAAATTCAATATTGGTAAAACCGTGATGAAAGCGAACGTGGCGCACCCGCCAGCAGTCCGGATCTAGCCCCATAGGAAAAGCAACCCACCGGTTAAGCCGGGCATTGGTCTTTTTACCACGCAAAAACGCATCATGCGAAGCGTCATGCACCACATTGACCGCTAACAACATGGCGCAAAACATCATCGCGAGATACCACAACAGATACAGTCCCCATTGACGTTGAAATAACGCCAGTAAGTAACAGGAGAAACAAGCAATAATCAACACCGCCATTTTGACGAATGCCCATCCGTCGGCATACCGATGATCGCCTGATTTCGCCAGATAAACTTTCGTACCGCTTTGCAGTTGTTTCACCAGTTGTGGATCATCGGCAGGAAAAGTGATTAACCTGTCGGGATTAAACAGGTTCATACTGTTTCCTTAGCGATTTACGTCCTACGCCGATTACAAATAACAGGCAATGGGCCAGCAGAATACCCACTAATCCCTTCCAGAGCAGAGTACTCCATGAACACATATAGACAATAAAATAGAGCAGTGACAACGTCACAGAGCACCACAAAATCATCCCCCAATGCTGCCCGTCGCTCATGCCCCCCAGCGCAACGGAGCCTGCCGCCAGCAGAACAAATAATACGGCTTGCTCGCTGGTAATAAACTCAATGCCATAGCCATATTGTTGAATGTAGCCAAGCACCAGCATAAACAGCAGGATCACCCCTGCCCCTACCGCCCATGGAGAACTCTGGTAGCGACCTTCAATCGCTTTGCCAAATGAGCAAAAGCCCATTAAGCGTAAAAATGGCAGATTACTCTCGCGCATCGGGTTACAGGACAAGCGACTATTTTTTACGCCGTAGCCTACGTCGTATTCCGGCCCGGCACTATACGAACCGAAAAGTTTATCCCACAACAAAAAGGTGCCACCGTAATTGGTATCGGCATATTGCTTTTGATTCAGATGATGGACGCGATGATGCGAAGGCGTGATCAGCACTTTTTCCAGCCAGCCCAGTTTCGGCGTTAGTGCGTTATGGTTAAAAAATTGCCAACTATAGTGAATAATAGAAACCGCCAAAAAGACCTGTAACGGCACACCAAGCATCGCCAGCAGCATAAAAAACGGGATTGAGGTTAACGAGGAGTACCACGAGTTCCGCACGCCTAATGACAGGTTGTAGTGTTCCCCCTGATGATGCACCACATGTACCGCCCACAGCGGGCGCATTTCGTGATGCCAGCGATGTAGCCAGTAAAAGCCGAAATCCCACGCCAGGATAGTAAACAACCACAGCAGGATCACCGGCACATTATCAAACAGTCCAAGGCTGAAGTGATTGACCACCAGGCCATAGCAGAGCACTTCCAGGCAGCGAAATAACCACAGCATCATATGACCGGAGTTGATATTAAAAATAACGTCCAGCCAGTCCACTTTTTGCCGCCCGGTGAATTGCAACACGCCCGCTTCGGCTAACACCAACAGCACCATCGATATGATGGGGAATAATAAATCACTCATATTGTGTCTTCCTTTTCTCGCATGTTGCGCATATCCAACCGCAAATCGACGCCAGCAACGCGCCGCCTACTAAATCGATAAATAAATGTCTGCGTAATTGCAGAATCGAAAAGGCGATTGCTATCGCCCAGACCACGCTCATTAGCGTCAGCCAACGGTTCCCCTTTTTAGCAATCGCCCATACCGCCAACAGCGTTAGCGCGGCGTGTAAGGAGGGAAAACAGTTCTGGCTTGAGTCAATGGCGATCAGCCTGTTGAGTGCGCCCGCGGATATCCCCATCTGATCAAACGAGGGATAATGCATGGTTGTGGGCCAGAGAAGATAAAATACGCCAGCCACCAGTGCGGAAATTTGCATTGAACGGGCCAGCCAGCGCAGGTGGCAAAGTGGCGTGGATAAATAACCTAACGGCACAATGAAAAAAAACGAGAGATACAGCCACACAGCGGAGGGGGAAAACGCAATCAAATTATCAATTATTGACGGTGTTAATTGATATCCCTCACCTTGCAGGTAGTCGCTAAAGTTGTAGATAACCCCAACAGTTCCCCAGCCCAGCAGCATCTGTTTCAGGCGTAGCAGTGAATTGCTCATTCCCGCCCCCACTGACGCACAATGCGCCGCCGCTTGGCTGTAAAAGAGACTGGCACAGTTTGCAGTTCCAGCGACCAAATTAATTGCCCGACAGCGATATCCTGGCGTATAAACAAGGCATTCAACGCCTCCCGGCAATGCTCCAGCATCCACAGCTCGCAATCGGCGATTAACGTCAATTGTGCTGACCCGGTTTGTAGCAGGCGATAATCGACTGTTAGCGGCAGTGTCATTGCCAGCACACGACTACAGGCATCGGCAAAAACGGTCTGAATATCGCCGGATCTTGTTGGTAGTTGCAGTTGGTCATCCTGCCGCCCTTCGATACGCGCAATCGCCATTGTTGCACTGCCACAGGGGCATGGCTGTTCGCTTGCCACCAGCACATCATCCAGTCGATAACGCACTATCGGCTGTGTGGTGCGGGTAAAGTCTGTGACGATCGGCACGAAACGGTGCTCATCCAGCCATTGCGGTTCAATGTGAACAAACTCTTCGTTGAGATGTAACGTTCCACACCGGCAGGTGGAAGCGAGAAAGCCTTCTGTCGCCTGATAAATTTCCCCCACATTGTGGAACACGTTGCGCAGTAATTCCCGATCCTGCGGCTCCAGAACTTCCGCCACCGAAATCACTTTTTTGACCTTTAGCGTCAATTCGCCGGCCATCACCTCCAGCGCCAGTGCGCGTAATACCTGAGCTGGCGCGACAATAATCGTGGGCGCTCGCTGTTGGAGAAGTTTGAGTTGCGCCTGAAATGGCGCTAGCAGATCGTAAAAATCGAGACTTAACCAGCGATTATTCACGCTTTGATACAGGTTGTTGTCCGCGCGCAGAAACAGCGCCACCCGCTCTTTGGCAAATAAATCATCGGGCAACACTTTTGCCAGCACACCGGCGGCCCACATCTGTTGCTCGTGCGGGCTAACAACAAAAAGTCCACGACGCCCGGATGTACCTGATGAAAGCCCAACGCTGAACTTACCAACGCAGGGTTTGAAATCACGACTCTGCTCACTGCGCATTGCACAATCGAGAAGTTCGTCGCGCTTTAAACCTGCGGTATTCATCTCATCGAAGTGCGTCATCATTAACGCTTTATCCATCATTGGCCACTGATTAAAGGGCAACGTCAGATAACGCTGAAACCACGGGCTATGAGATAAGACATTTTGCCGGAACTGATGCAGCCTTTTTGCCTGCCAGTTTTCCAGTGCCTCGCGATCGGTGAAATGCAGCCTGCGGGTACGGAAGTAGCGCCAGATCAACATCAACGGGATCATAAATCCCCCTCATGGCACAAACGAATCTCCACCACACCGTTTTGCCAAAGCTGATGGAGTTGCCCAAGCGTGTGGTAGTAGGCGTGGCTGTCGGACATAACCAGATGCGCCAGTGGTGAAGGCCCTCGCAGCTCCCGGTAGTTAGCTGGCGCCCATGCCGCATCGCCAGCCAGTAAAGTCCAGCCGTTGTCGGTTAACACAAACGCGCCAATATGTCCGGCAGCATGTCCTGGAAGCGGCACGAGAATAATTTCGCCATTGCTTTCTGGCAGCAAATAGCCGCACTCAAACGGTGCCAGTTGCGCGGGCAAATTCACCGATGCGAAACTTTCAATAAAGCGCAGTGAGGAGTCAAAATTCTCCGGGATTAGCCCTGGCACAAAGGCCTGGCGCAGCGCAGTGACACCACGCAGAGTTCTTACTTGCCGCCAGCCTTCACCAGAACAGATGCAGGAAACATCAGGGAAATCACGCAGGCCAGCAATATGATCAGCGTGAAAATGCGACAGAATAATCGCATCAACATCTTTCGCTGCGAGGCCGGTGGCAGAAAGTTGTCGCACCAGCGCCTGTTGCGGATCGAAATAAACCGGCGTGACCTGGCGATAAAGACGAAACACACCAGATTGCGTGTAGTGTTCGAACCACGATGAATAGCCTGTGTCCCACAGCCACCGTTTGTCGCCCACCTCCAGCAGCCAGGCGCGGGCGGGGAATTTGCACACTTTCAGCCCTGCCCCTTTCAGCGCAATACAGCTAATATGGGTACACCAGCCCGTTTCAAATGCGGTTATTTTTGCCATGTTCCCTCAGCCATTGTCCCGTGATTGCAATACCTTGTTCCATCGAAAAGCGTGGGCGATATCCCAGCTCTGTAATGGCCTTTTGCGCACTCAGCGTCATATCGAAACAGAGTGTTCCGGCGCTGTATCGTGTGATAACAGGTTCCTGATTAACGCACTTCCCATACAGTTCCAGGCCACGCGCGATCAGAGAAAGCAGCGACCAGGGAACAGCAGCAATGCGGTAACTCAAGCCCAGTTGCTGGTGCAGCAAGGCGTCAAGCATCACCGATAGCTGCTGCGGCTGGTGATTGCTGATGTTGTAAATACTGCCCGAGCGTAAGCCTTCAACGTTCGTTGCCAGCCGCATGGCATACACCACGTTTTGCACGAACGTGAGATCCAATAACGCGTCGCCCCCGCGCGGCAAACGTAAGCAACCGCCGCCCTGTTGCAATTGCTGCATCAGACGAGGAACAATTACCTGGTCATGGGGGCCAAACAAACCACGGGGACGCAAAAGAATAAATCTCGTGGCAGAATATCGAGAAACAGCGCCAGCAATAACCTGCTCAGCGGCATATTTACTGCTGGCATAATGGCTGGAGAATGCTCGCGCAAGATAAGTTTCTGGCAGGTCATAGTGATGTTGAAAATCAAAGTAAACCGCAGGCGTGGAGATATGGATAAACCGGGGAATATTCAGCCTGCCTGCCGCCTGTGCCAGAGTGTGGGTCACTTTGACATTGGCAAGCCAGAACGCCGTTTTGTCGCCCCAGGGCGAGGACTTTGCCGCACAGTGCCAGACGGCATCGCAGCCGTCCATCAGGCGGGCGCAGTCATCCTCGGTTGCCTCGGTTAAATCGAGAGCCACAAACTGTGCGCCTGCGTTTGTCAGGCTTCTGCCAACCTCACAATTTCGCCCTGTTGCCACAACCGACTCACCCGATTGCAACAAATATTGCACGGCATTTCGCCCAAGGCCGCTGGTCGCCCCTGTTACGAGGATCTTCACGGTAAAAGCACCATGCCAGCCAGCGTTAGTCCCGCTGCCGTGCCAATCAACATTACAGGTTTATCCGCTGTGAAACGACCGCTAATCACTGCTTCATGCAGCGCCGTGGGGATAGAGGCCGCGACCTGATTGCCGTAAAAACGATACACATCGATGAGCGCAGATTCCGGCACTCGCAGCCGTTTACGCATATGTTCAAGGGAAAGATGACTGGCCTGATGCGGAACGACCGTGCCGATATCAGACAGTTGCAGGCTGCTTTTTTGCAGCAACCGAGAAAAATAATCTTCAATAAGCGAAGAAGCAAAACGAAACAGCGGTTTCCCCTGCATATGAAAAAGAAAGTCGCTATCACTCACACCAGAGCGAGGATTACGCCGCGTACCGCCAGCACGAATTTCACACAGTTCGCTGCCTTCGGGATACATTTCGATCAGGCTAGCGATAATCCCGCTGCGCCCATCGCCCCGCTCAACAATCGCGCACGCCGCGCCATCACCAAAAATTAATGAAGACTCTTCATGATCCCAGTCGATACCGCGTGAAGCAATATCTGCCGAAACGATGGCAATGCGTCGATATGCTCCACAGTTTAATAATCCGGCAGCGACTTCAAGAGCGGAAATAAAGCTCACACAGCTACTGTTGATATCAAACCCGGCAACGCCTACGGGCATGGCTGCGGCTTTAAGAATATGAATTGCGCTACAGGGTAATGCCTGTACGGCAATGGCCGATGCACAAATTAGCAGATCAATATCAGAAGGATTTAAGGCTGCCGCTACTAACGCATTATGTAAAGCCTCTGCCGCCAGTTCGGCCTGGCTGGCGTCGTTGCGGGCAAAATAGCGCCAGCAAATACCGGAACGTCGCTCAACATAGCCAACTGGCTTATTTAACTGAACATCCAGTTGTTTAGAAGTGATTTGATCAGGGGGTAAGGCGATCCCCGTGGCGATTATTTTTAACGCCGCGGAGATCGTCGGTTGATTAGGTCGAGCCACGGTCAGTGCTCCTTCACTGCTCCATAGGTGGACCAATCATATAGATGAAGTACGTTTCCCTACAATCCGAAAAATCGGCAGTGTGTAACCGCCGATGTTTGGTTTAGATAATGTTTGGTTTAGATAATGTTTGGTTTAGATAATGTTTGGTTTAGATAATTAGTGACGAGCGCGCACCAGCTGATACTTACGCGTCAGATACTCCACCGGGACACTCCAGATGTGTACCAGACGCGAGAACGGGAACAGCAGGAATAACGTCATCCCCAACACCAGGTGCAGACGGAAGATAAACGCCACGCCATCAAGATGTTGAGAAGCGCCACCGTGGAAGGTCACTACCGACTGCGCCCAGCCAACCAGTTTCATCATCTCGCTACCGTCCATATGCTGAGCAGAGAACGGAATGGTCAGCAGGCCCAGCGCGCACTGGATAACGAGCAGCGACAGGATCAGGATATCCGCTCCGGTAGTCGTTGCACGCACGCGTGGGCTGAACAGACGGCGTTTCAACAACAGCACGCCGCCAATCAGACACAGTACGCCGCTGGCACCACCAGCAAACATCGCCATTTTCTGCTTCACTTCAATCGGCAGCCAGGCTTCATACATCCAGTGCGGCGTCAGCATACCGAAGAAGTGACCGACAAAAATCCCCAGAATACCGATATGGAACAGGTTCGACGCCAGATTCATCCCTTTGCGATCCAGCATCTGGCTGGACGCCGCGCGCCAGGTATACTGCCCGTAGTCATAACGCAGCCAGCTACCAATCAGGAAGACCGCCCCGGCTATGTACGGGTAGATATCAAAGAAGAACATATTCAGGAATTGCATTAGTGCTGTCCTCCGGTGGTGATATTCAGATATTGCGGCGCGACGGCACCGGCAAAGCGACGCTGATGAGCAGTGATTGCTGAATCACCGCAGCCTTTGTCAGCAAAGAATTTAACCTGCTCTTCTTCCCAGACTGCATCCAGCGCCTGCGGCGTATCGTCGCGCGCTTCGTCGGCAATTTTTTCCGCCACTTTGTCGCTGTCGATTGCGGTATTCGCCAGTTTCAGCAGCAGATCAAACAGCACGGCATAACGGCTTTCACGCTGTTGCAGACGCGCACTCAGCAATGCCAGAATCGGCGCAATATCTTTCAAACCCTCCACGGCTTCGCTTTGCGGCAGCTGCGCCAGGTACTCCAGATACAGCGGCAGATGGTCGGGCAATTCGCGGCTGTTTAACTGCAAGCCGTGCTGCTCGTACTGCGCCAGCAGATCCACCATCGCCTGGCCGCGGTCACGGGATTCACCGTGAACATGTTCAAATAGCAACAGTGACGTGGCGCGGCCACGGTCGAACAGTTCGCTGTACTGCGCCTGGGCATCGAGCGGATCCATCGTCGTTAAATCGCGCAGGAAAATGCCCAGCGCATGGGCATCCTCTTTTGGCAGATTTTTCGACGCGGCAATCGCCTCAAACATCTCTTGTTGATGCTGCCATAAGGCAGCATCCGGATATTCAAGGAGACGCGATACAATCACGAGTTCGATCATGGGTGCGGCTCCGTTTTGCTGGTTACGTCGATGGCATCGATACGGCGGCTGTTGAACAGATTGAATTTGGTATCTGAACCGTGGCAGCCATCACCAAAGGTAAAGCCGCAGCCATTTTTCTCCGGGAAGGCTTCCCGCGCCAGTTCACGATGACTGCTCGGCACCACAAAGCGATCTTCGTAGTTGGCAATAGCCAGATAACGATACATCTCCTGTGCCTGGGCTTCGGTCAGACCGACCTCTTCCAGCGCACGGGTATCGACTTTACCGTCAACGGTTTCAGCACGTTTGTAATGACGCATCGCCAGCATACGTTTCAGCGCGCGCAGTACCGGTTTGGTATCACCGGCGGTCAGCAGATTCGCCAGATACTGTACCGGAATACGCAGGCTTTCGACGTCTGGCAGAATGCCGTTGCTGCCCAGTTCACCCGCGTCTGCCGCAGACTGAATCGGCGACAGAGGCGGCACGTACCAGACCATCGGCAATGTGCGATATTCCGGATGCAGCGGCAGCGCCAGTTTCCATTCCATCGCCATTTTATAAACTGGCGACTGCTGCGCAGCCTCAATAACGCTCAGCGGAATACCGTCTTTAATCGCCTGCTCGATGACTTTCGGATCGTTCGGATCGAGGAACACATCCAGCTGACGCTGGTAGAGATCTTTCTCGTTCTCGGTACTTGCCGCACGTTCAATCGCGTCGGCATCGTACAGCAGCACGCCAAGATAACGGATACGACCGACACAGGTTTCTGAACATATTGTCGGCTGGCCGGCTTCAATACGCGGATAGCAGAAGATGCACTTCTCAGACTTACCGCTCTTCCAGTTGAAGTAGATTTTTTTGTACGGGCATCCGGTGATGCACATACGCCAGCCACGGCATTTATCCTGGTCGATCAGGACGATGCCGTCTTCTTCACGCTTGTAAATCGCACCGCTCGGGCAGGTCGCCACACATGCCGGGTTCAGACAGTGTTCGCACAGGCGCGGCAAATACATCATGAAGGTGTTTTCGAACTGGCTATACATCGCCTTCTGGATGTTGTCGAAGTTCTTGTCTTTCGCCAGCTTGTCAAACTCACCGCCCAGGTCATCTTCCCAGTTCGGCCCTTTTTCGATTTTCGCCATCCGTTCGCCGGTAATCAGCGAACGCGGACGGGCAATCGGCTGTGATTTGCTGCCTTCCGGCGCGGTATGCAGGTTCTGATAATCAAAATCAAACGGCTCGTAATAATCGTCGATCCCCGGCAGATGCGGGTTAGCGAAGATTTTACCCAGCAGCATGGCACGGTTACCCATGCGCGGCTGCAGTTTGCCGTTGATTTTACGGATCCAGCCGCCTTTGTATTTTTCCTGGTTTTCCCAGTCAGTCGGGAAGCCCTGGCCCGGCTTGGTTTCCACGTTGTTGAACCACGCGTATTCCACGCCTTCACGGCTGGTCCAGACGTTTTTACAGGTCACTGAACAGGTGTGGCAGCCGATGCACTTATCGAGATTCAGCACCATGCCGACTTGTGAACGAATTTTCATTTTACGCTCTCCTGTACCTGGTCATTGCCTTCGCCATCTAACCAGTCAATGTTCTTCATCTTACGCACTACAACAAACTCATCGCGGTTAGAACCTACGGTGCCGTAGTAGTTAAAGCCATATGCCAGATGGGCATAGCCGCCGATCATATGCGTCGGTTTCGGCGTGATACGGGTGACCGAGTTATGGATACCACCACGCTGTTGGGTAATTTCCGAACCAGGCAGGTTAACGATACGTTCCTGCGCGTGGTACATCATGGTCATCCCTGCCGGAACACGCTGGCTGACAACCGCACGGGCAGTCAGTGCACCGTTGCTGTTGAAGACTTCAATCCAGTCGTTATCGGCGATACCCAGCTCTTTGGCATCGGCTTCACTCAGCCAGACCACCGGACCACCGCGACCTAAAGTCAGCATCAACAGGTTGTCGCTGTAGGTGGAGTGGATACCCCACTTCTGGTGTGGCGTCAGGAAGTTGAGCGCTTTTTCCGGGTTGCCATTGGATTTCTGGCCCATCACTTCTTTCACCGAACGGGTGTCGATCGGCGGACGATAAACCAGCAGGCTTTCACCGAAATCACGCATCCATTGGTGATCCTGATACAGCTGCTGACGGCCAGAGAGCGTACGCCACGGGATCAGCTCGTGAACGTTGGTGTAACCGGCGTTGTAAGAAACGTGTTCATCTTCAAGGCCAGACCATGTCGGGCTGGAGATGATTTTGCGCGGCTGTGCCTGAATATCGCGGAAGCGAATCTTCTCGTCTTCTTTATTCAGCGCCAGATGCGTATGGTCACGGCCGGTAAACTCGCTCAGGGCAGCCCAGGCTTTTACAGCTACCTGACCGTTGGTTTCCGGTGCCAGCGTCAGGATCATCTCTGCCGCATCAATTGCGGTATTGAGCATCGGCTGACCTTTTGCCGGACCTTCCGCTTTTGTGTAGTTGAGCTTACGCAGCAGATCCATCTCGCTCTGGGTGTTCCAGGCAATCCCTTTACCGCCGTTACCGATTTTCTCCATCAGCGGGCCGATAGAGGTAAAGCGTTCGTAAGTTGCCGGATAATCGCGCTCTACGACCATAATGTGCGGTGCGGTTTTACCTGGGATCAGGTCGCATTCGCCTTTTTTCCAGTCTTTCACATCCAGCGGTTGCGCCAGTTCAGCGGCAGAGTCGTGCTGGATAGGCAGCGTGACGATGTCAGTTTCTTTACCCAGATGACCAACGCACACTTCGGAGAATTTCTTCGCGATGGCTTTGTAGATTTCCCAGTCGCTTTTCGCTTCCCAGGCCGGATCGACCGCCGCAGACAGCGGGTGAATAAACGGATGCATATCCGAAGTATTCATGTCGTCTTTTTCGTACCAGGTCGCCGTCGGCAAAATGATGTCGGAATAGAGACAGGTGCTCGACAGACGGAAGTCCAGCGTCACCACCAGATCCAGCTTGCCTTCCAGACCGTTGTCCTGCCAGTCCACTTCTTCCGGCTTCACGCCGCCCTGCTGCCCCAGGTCTTTGCCCTGGATACCGTGCTCCGTCCCCAGCAGGTACTTGAGCATAAACTCATGACCTTTACCGGAAGAACCGAGCAGGTTAGAACGCCAGATGAACAGGTTACGCGGGTGGTTTTTACCGTTTTCCGGCTGTTCCGCAGCGAAACGGATAGAACCCTCTTTCAGGGATTTCACCGTATAGTCCACCGGATTCATCCCGGCTTTTTCTGCTTCGCGAGCGATAGTCAGCGGGTTAGTGCCTAACTGCGGCGCAGACGGCAGCCAGCCCATGCGTTCTGCACGGACGTTAAAGTCGATCAAGTGTCCGGTATAGCGAGATTTATCCGCCATCGGCGACAGCAGTTCTTCCGCAGTCACGGTTTCATAACGCCACTGGCTGGAGTGGTTATAGAAATAAGAGGTACTGTTCATGTGACGCGCCGGACGCTGCCAGTCGAGGGCAAACGCCAGCGGCTGCCAGCCGGTTTGCGGACGCAGTTTTTCCTGACCTACATAGTGCGCCCAGCCGCCCCCGCTCTGACCGACACAACCGCAGAAAATCAGCATGTTGATCAGACCACGATAGTTCATGTCCAGGTGATACCAGTGGTTCAGCCCTGCGCCGACGATAATCATCGAACGACCGTGCGTTTTATCAGCGTTATCGGCAAATTCACGGGCGATGCGAATAATCTGGCTGCGAGAAACGCCGGTAATCTGCTCTGCCCAGGCAGGGGTGTAAGCTTTCACATCGTCATAGCTGGTTGCACAGTTAACGTCGTTCAGGCCACGTTCCAGACCGTAGTTTGCCAGCGTCAGATCATAAACGGTGGTCACCAGGGCGGTGCTGCCATCAGCCAGTTGCAGGCGTTTCACCGGCAGCTTATGCAGCAGCACGTTTTCCAGTTCCACTTTGTTGAAGTGTTCCGTGCCATCGCCACCAAAGTACGGGAAGCCCACCTCAGCGATCTCATCCTGGCTACCCAGCAGGCTCAGTTGCAGCTCGGTTTCTTCGCCAGTTTTGCCGTCGCGCTGCTCAAGATTCCATTTGCCCTTCTCGCCCCAGCGGAAGCCAATAGAACCGTTCGGCGCAACCATTTCACCATTGGTATTAAAGGCGACAGTTTTCCATTCCGGATTGTTTTCCTGGCCCAGTGCATCCACCAGATCAGCAGCGCGCAGCATACGACCCGCAGCGTAGTAACCGTCGCGCTCTTCCAGCATCACCAGCATCGGCATGTCGGTGTAGCGGCGCACATAGTCGGTGAAATACTGGCTTGGGTTGTCGAGGTGGAATTCACGCAGCATTACGTGACCCATTGCCAGCGCCATTGCCGCATCGGTGCCCTGTTTCGGTGCCAGCCACAGATCGCACAGTTTGGCGATTTCAGCGTAGTCTGGTGTGACGGCAACAGTTTTGGTCCCTTTGTAACGCACTTCAGTAAAGAAGTGAGCATCCGGGGTACGCGTCTGCGGCACGTTTGAACCCCAGGCGATGATGTAGCTGGAGTTGTACCAGTCAGCAGATTCCGGTACGTCAGTTTGCTCACCCCAGGTTTGCGGAGACGCAGGAGGCAGGTCGCAGTACCAGTCGTAGAAGCTTAAGCAAGTACCGCCAATCAGCGAGAGATAGCGCGCACCCGATGCGTAAGAAACCATCGACATTGCCGGAATTGGCGAGAAGCCAGCGACACGGTCCGGGCCGTAATTTTTGATGGTGTAAACGTTAGATGCGGCGATCAGTTCGTTCACTTCCTGCCAGGAAGAACGAACAAAACCACCGCGTCCACGCGCCTGCTTAAAGCTTTTCGCTTTATCGGCGTCTTCAATGATAGAAGCCCATGCCTCAACCGGATCGCTATGCAGCGCCTTCGCTTCACGCCACATTTTCATCAGGCGTTTGCGCATCATCGGGTATTTCAGGCGGTTAGCGCTGTAAAGATACCAGGAGTAGCTGGCACCGCGCGGGCAGCCGCGAGGTTCATGGTTTGGCAGGTCCGGGCGAGTACGCGGATAGTCAGTCTGCTGGGTTTCCCAGGTGACCAGACCGTTTTTGACGTAGATTTTCCAGCTGCAGGAGCCGGTGCAGTTTACCCCGTGGGTAGAGCGGACGATTTTGTCATGCTGCCAACGCTGGCGATATCCATCCTCCCAGTCACGGTTGGTATTGAGAAGCTGGCCATGCCCATCGGCAAAGGTTTCACCCTTCTGTTTGAAGTAGCGAAACCGGTCCAGGAATTTACTCATCGGTTTTCTCCTGTGGGAGCCTGTCGGCCCTCTGATAAATCGACATTGCTAATGTTTAAGGGCAAGGTAACGCTCTGAAACAGCGTGGGAATTGATAACGATCAAGAGTGATGGGGATGAAAAATAAAGTAAATTCCTGGAATACCCCTTTAGGATAATTAACATTTATAGCATAACAGACTGTAAATTAAGACGTTTTACACCTGTGGTTATTTAAACCATTAAGATTTTTATGCAGATGGGTATTAAGGAGTATTCCCCATGGGTAACATATTAATGACTCTTAATGAAATCCAGCGAAATAAGCCATACAACATTAGTATGTTGTAACTAAATGACGCATAAAAAAAGCGCGACATCATGCCGCGCAAAGGATAATCAAATATTACGATTTATTTTTTAGAATGCCGACCATATACCGCCCAGGTAATCACCACGCAGGCGATATAGAAAATCAAAAATACTTTCATTGCGCCGACTGGCGAACCCGTTAATGCCAGCGAGCTACCAAACGCTTTCGGGATAAAGAAGCCACCAATCGCGCCAATCGCAGAGATGAAACCCAGCGCCGCCGCCGTGTCGGTTGCCGCTTCACGCATCGCACGTTCGTCAGAACCCCCTTCTGCTTTCACGCGATCCATTGTCAGTTTACGGAAGATCACGGAAATCATCTGGAAAGTGGAACCACTACCCAGCCCAGCGGTCAGGAACAGCGCAAGGAAGACTGCGAAGAACGCCATGAAGCTTCCGCCCTGTCCGTCAGTCGGTAAGGTCAGGAACAGCAGGCCGCTGAAAATCGCCATCAGGATAAAGTTCACCAGCGTGACACGAGTTCCGCCCAGACGGTCAGATAATGCACCACCTGCAGAACGCGCCAGCGCACCAATAAACGGCCCGAAGAAAGCGTATTGCAGAATCTGAACATCCGGGAACTGCGTTTTTGACAGCATCGCAAAGCCCGCGGAGAAGCCGATGAAGGAGCCGAAGGTTGCCAGATACAGAAGGCTCATAATCCACAGATGACCCCGTTTGAGTACCGGCAACTGCTCCTTGATGGAGGCTTTCGAGGTAGCAAGATCGTTCATGCCAAACCACGCCGCAATGGTGAAGATGGCAAGGAACGGCACCCATATCCAGGACGCATTCGCCAGATACAGCTCAGTCCCATCCGGCTGTTTGACGCCCTGGCTACCAAATACTGCGAAAATCGACAGTGATACCACCAGCGGAGCAACCAACTGCATGACGCTGACGCCCATGTTGCCCAGACCACCATTCAGACCCAGCGCGCCACCCTGCTTCTGTTTCGGAAAGAAGAAGCTGATGTTTGCCATACTGGATGCGAAGTTCGCGCCAGCAAAGCCGCACAGCAGAGAAATGATGATGAAGACGCTATAAGGCGTGGAGGTATCCTGCACGGCAAAACCCAGCCAGACGCAAGGAATAATCAGAATACCGGTGCTGAACGCCGTCCAGCGACGACCACCAAAGATAGGAACCATAAAGGAGTATGGAACACGTAATAACGCGCCAGAAACCGAAGGCAGCGCAGTCAACATAAATAGCTGATCGGTCGTAAAATTAAAACCGACTTTCGGTAAGTTCACCGCAACAGCGCTGAACAACATCCATACGCAAAACGCCAGCAACAGACAGGGAACGGAAATCCACAGGTTGCGGCTGGCAATACGTTGACCGCGTTGTTGCCAGAACGCAGGATCTTCCGGTCGCCAATCTGTAATGACAGCTCCAGTAGCCCTTTCGGGGGCGGATGAGTGACTCATAGACACCTCTGATACTCGTTTCGATGTCTGCCACCTTAGTGTCTGTAGCTAAAGGCAATTTGATGTAAATCAAACGATAAGATAACTTTATCTATCATTGATATTTATCATTATCCATAGTGAGTACAGTGATTTCATAAAAATTATGAGATTTTTCACGGTACTGTAAAATCCCTACCCTTACCGATGTAAAGCGACTAACCACACGGCAAATAAGGAGTAACTCTTTCCGGGTATGGGTATACTTCAGCCAATAGCCGAGAATACTGCCATTCCAGAATGTATCGTCACATTCATTAAGGTTATTGCTCATTTAAAGCCTGAAGGAAGAGGTTTACATGCTTAAACGTTGTCTCTCTCCGCTCACCCTGGTTAATCAGGTTGCGCTTATTGTGTTGCTTTCTACTGCTATTGGACTGGCAGGGATGGCGGTTTCTGGCTGGCTGGTGCAAGGCGTTCAGGGCAGCGCCCATGCGATCAACAAAGCGGGATCGCTGCGCATGCAAAGTTACCGTCTGTTGGCAGCAGTGCCATTAAGCGAGAAAGACAAGCCCTTAATTAAAGAGATGGAACAAACAGCATTTAGCGCCGAGTTGACTCGAGCAGCAGAACGAGACGGGCAACTGGCGCAATTACAGGGTTTACAAGATTACTGGCGTAATGAACTGATCCCTGCACTGATACGTGCACAAAACCGCGAAACGGTGTCAGCGGATGTCAGCCAGTTTGTTGCCGGGCTTGATCAGCTGGTATCTGGTTTTGATCGCACCACGGAAATGCGCATTGAGACAGTGGTGCTGGTCCATCGGGTAATGGCGGTATTTATGGCACTTTTACTGGTATTCACTATTATCTGGTTGCGGGCGAGATTGCTACAACCGTGGCGGCAACTGCTGGCAATGGCGAGTGCCGTCAGCCATCGCGATTTTACCCAACGCGCAAACATCAGCGGGCGCAACGAAATGGCGATGCTTGGAACTGCGTTGAACAATATGTCTGCAGAACTGGCGGAAAGTTATGCCGTACTTGAGCAGCGGGTTCAGGAGAAAACCGCTGGGCTGGAGCATAAAAATCAGATCCTCTCTTTTTTATGGCAGGCTAACCGCCGTTTGCATTCCCGCGCCCCGCTGTGTGAACGCCTGTCACCTGTACTCAACGGCTTACAGAATTTAACCCTGCTACGTGATATCGAACTGCGGGTGTATGGCACTGATGATGAAGAGAATCATCAGGAGTTTACCTGCCAGTCAGATATGACTTGTGATGATAAAGGCTGCCAGCTCTGCCCGCGCGGCGTATTACCCGTTGGCGATCGCGGCACAACCCTGAAGTGGCGGCTGGCTGACACTCATACGCAGTACGGTATTTTGCTGGCGACCCTGCCGCAGGGGCGTCATCTTAGCCATGATCAACAACACTGGTGGATACCCTGGTTGAACAACTCACCGCCACGCTGGCGCTGGATCGCCATCAGGAACGTCAGCAACAGTTGATCGTGATGGAAGAGCGTGCCACCATTGCGCGCGAACTGCATGATTCTATTGCCCAATCTCTCTCTTGCATGAAGATGCAGGTGAGTTGCTTACAGATGCAGGGCGATGCGCTGCCAGAAAGCAGCCGCGAACTGTTAAGTCAGATCCGTAACGAACTGAATGCATCCTGGGTGCAGTTGCGTGAATTGCTCACCACATTCCGTTTGCAGCTCACCGAGCCTGGATTACGTCCGGCGCTGGAGGCGAGTTGCGAAGAGTACAGCGCCAAATTTGGCTTCCCGGTGAAGCTGGATTATCAATTGCCGCCTCGTCTGGTGCCTTCGCATCAGGCAATCCACTTGTTGCAAATTGCCCGTGAGGCATTAAGTAACGCCCTCAAACATTCGCAAGCGAGTGAGGTCGTGGTGACGGTGGCGCAAAACGATAATCAGGTCAAACTGACCGTCCAGGATAACGGCTGCGGCGTGCCTGAAAATGCCATCCGCAGCAATCACTACGGCATGATAATAATGCGCGACCGTGCGCAAAGTTTACGAGGCGATTGCCGCGTCCGCCGTCGTGAATCAGGTGGCACCGAAGTGGTGGTCACCTTTATTCCCGAAAAAACTTTCACAGACGTCCAAGGAGATACCCATGAGTAATCAGGAACCGGCTACTATCCTGCTGATCGACGATCACCCGATGTTGCGAACTGGCGTAAAACAGCTTATCAGTATGGCACCAGATATCACTGTGGTTGGCGAAGCGAGTAATGGCGAACAGGGTATTGAACTGGCGGAGTCTCTTGATCCCGATCTGATCCTGTTAGATCTCAATATGCCCGGCATGAACGGTCTGGAAACGCTGGATAAACTGCGCGAAAAGTCCCTCTCCGGGCGCATTGTGGTATTCAGCGTCTCTAACCATGAAGAAGATGTGGTCACCGCACTGAAACGCGGCGCGGATGGCTATCTGTTAAAAGATATGGAACCGGAAGATCTGCTGAAAGCGTTACATCAGGCAGCTGCTGGCGAAATGGTATTAAGCGAAGCATTAACGCCTGTTCTGGCCGCCAGCTTGCGCGCTAACCGTGCCACTACTGAGCGCGATGTTAACCAGTTAACCCCACGCGAGCGCGATATTCTCAAGCTGATTGCCCAGGGTTTGCCGAACAAGATGATTGCCCGCCGCCTGGACATCACCGAAAGCACAGTAAAAGTTCACGTCAAGCACATGCTGAAGAAAATGAAGCTAAAGTCTCGCGTGGAAGCTGCGGTATGGGTGCATCAGGAGCGCATTTTCTGATTACGGTTCCCAGCGCAGTTCGTCGTTTGACAATGCGTCGAACGGTTCGACAAGCGTTAGCGTGATCTCATTGGAGGAGACACGCTGCCCCTGGTTATCTTCCACCACTACAGACAATCGCCAGTGATTGCTCGCCCCTTCCCCGTTCTGCCAGTCAGGCATGATCAGCGTCCAGCCCTCCTCACTGTTGGCTTGTGCGCCCGGCGTCAAACTTAATATCTGCGTATCGCCCTGCCAAATCAGTTGCCGAATACCGTAACGACTGCGGATTTGTAATTTCAGCGGCACTGTTTCGCCAGGTTTTAGATCCCACGGCGGTGTCGCCAGAAACACCGTTAACGTTTTTCGCTGTCGGTACTCAAGAGTCGGAAGATTATTTCGCTGCGGATTGTCATAGCGACTACCACGTAACGACTGACTTTCGACAACCTCGCCCGCAGAAAGTTGTTTTTTGAGCGGTACACCAAAGCGGTAGTTAAGATTCAGCCCGAGGTTATTTTGATTCTCGCCACTTTCACCCTGTTTATGCTGGGCCGTCACAGTGACTAAGGGCACAGGGGTGTAATTTAATCCCAGACTCAACGCGACGGGATTGTGATAACCCGTACCAGAGTTAAACAAATCGACACGATCACCAAAATACTGTTCTACGCTGACACTGGTATTGAGGTGTTGATAGAACGGCATGCGCATCCGGGCTGTCAGGTCGTACCCGCGCGCCATCCGTTGTTCCTGCGTGGCAGTCTGTTCATGCCATGCAGCAAACGGCTGATAAAAGTTTGCCGATAGTCGCAAATATTCGCCCCACGCTTCAGCGCCAAAGCCCGCTCGCTGAAGATTTTCGTCCAGCAAGTTGTCATAAAAAGTGTTATAACCCACCAGCCAGCTGCCGCGCGCCCAGCGTTGCCCAACGCCCACATTGCTCACCAGCCCATCATCCTGCTGAGTAAGACCAAGCTGGCTCCAGGTGAGATAACGATCATTATCTTGTAACGGCACAAACCAGCTTCCACGACTGCCGGTGAAATGTCCTTCGTTATCCACTTTGACGTCAACACTGGCATTTCCCCACGGTGATAGCCAGGACTCTACGTGCTGATTAACCTGTTGACTAAGCGCATCGCGGACTTTTCCCAATGCGAAAGCTTTTGCCTGCTCGCCAGTATCCAGCCCGTTATCATTCATACTGGTTTCGCCGAAATCTTTCACAATTTCAGCAAAGTGTTTTTCCCCATCATGATGTTCAGGTGCCATGCCTAAATCCGGCAGACCATCATTGCTATTCTCAAAGTGATTTGCCGCTTTTTGCTCGAAGGTAGATTGTGCGTTAGCTGTACCGCCTGCCGCCAGCAAGAGTAAATAAAACGGAATAATGCGAGGAACGAAACGGCTCAAAACGTCGGTAACTTCCGGTAAAAATGAAAAACCATAGCCTTAAAGAATAACGATTACTGGCACCTTTTGTCGTATTTTCTCGCGCTTTCAGGAAAATCCTTAAAAATGTGACCGATTGGTCAGACGCTGCAGAAGCAGTAAGATAGAAGATGAGTGTCTAATTCCCTGAATACAGGAGTAAATAATGCAAAAAATCGTGATCGTTGCCAATGGCGCACCTTACGGGAGCGAATCCTTGTTTAACAGCTTGCGGCTGGCCATTGCGTTACGAGAGCAGGAGAACAATCTGGATCTGCGTCTGTTCCTGATGTCTGATGCGGTCACAGCCGGGTTGCGCGGGCAAAAACCAGGGGAAGGCTACAACATTCAGCAAATGCTGGAGATCCTTACCGCTCAGAATGTACCGGTGAAATTGTGCAAAACCTGTACCGACGGGCGCGGGATTAGTACACTTCCTCTGATTGATGGGGTGGAAATCGGTACTCTTGTTGAACTGGCGCAATGGACGCTGTCAGCCGATAAAGTGCTCACATTTTAATGTTTGAGGGGGCGTCGGACGCCCCACTATGAGGGAAGTTTACTCAGGCGAATCCCGGCCGTAACACACCATCCGGATAATTCTCCGCCAGCAGTTTTTTTACCGATACCAGCAAATCATTCAGCCCATCGTCCTGCATTCCCAGTTTGATAAGCTCCTGTTCCAGTGAAAACAGGTATTGTGCATTGGTTCCCAGCGGACCGCTCGCCGCGGCAATCAACGGCGCTATGACCTGAGCGCGAGTGTCAGATTCATATTCTGGATGTCGCGGGTCCATAATAAACACAATGGCGTTTACTGTGCGTCCATCATCAAGATCAAGCTGACACCAGGTTGGCAGATAACAGCCGGTAATCATCTCACGCTTCCACAGCAGGGTTAGTTCCTGCTCCAGCGTCTCTTCTGGCAGTCGATAGGCGACGCCTGTGGTGCGTCCGCCCTCTTTCAGTGCAAGCATTCGTCCCGGCTGGTGCGCAGTCCCGCGCCCGGCGGTCAGACGCAGGCAAAACGCGCGATGCCATCCAACCAGTGTACCGGTGCACGACTCGGTAAACTCCAGTGCCGGATTCCACATCAACGATCCATAACCGAAGATCCACACCGGTCCCTCATCAGGTCGACAAGCCAGCGTCGCCGCCAGCGAAGCCGCCCGTTGTTCTGCTGACCATAAGAGTGATTCTTCAATGGCACCAAATGCCGTTTTACAATCGGCATTCATCAAGAAATCACGCGTTATCACCTTACACCTCCGCCACTGCATACTTCCCTGCGACAACTTTTTGGTGTCTTCCGGACATTTTTACTGCTCATTTTGAAACCACTAACGGGACAATATGCAATCCACGGACCACTTGCAAGGCAACACCGCACGAATAGCTTTAACTAAGCTACCGGTTTGACGATTTTTTATGCCATTTATCATCATCCCCTTTGGCATATTCATGCTTCACAGCAGCCCAGGCCACTTTATGCGCTGTTTCTTCGCGACTGGCGTCATCACGCCGATCTTCTTTATCTTTATATTGATCCCATGCGCTGTTGAACGCTTCTTTATAGATATCCTGGGCATGAGACGGAAGCACGTGCTTTACGCTTTCCGGCAGATCGCTTTTCGTTTTATACGACATCGTTGACTCCTTTTACAAAGTTGAACATTAAGTGTGGTCAACAATATCTACTCTTGCCAAAACATAAGAATTTTCATGTCAGACTCTTCTTAAGAAGTGCTAAAACAAACATTGTCTAAACGTATTACTTATTTTTATGCCCAAATGAGTAAAAAACCGACAGCGGGGTAAAAATTCGTAAAATGTTACCGATATCCAGACAATTTCTGTTATTTTTCCTACCTATTTTTTACATTTTCGATAAATTCATCTGCAAAGGGATAACCATAATGTCAAATGCTCAAGAGGCGGTAAAAACCCGCCACAAGGAGACTTCGCTTATTTTCCCGGTTCTGGCGCTGGTAGTGCTGTTCCTGTGGGGAAGCAGCCAGACACTACCAGTGGTCATTGCCATCAATCTTCTTGCGCTTATTGGTATTTTAAGTAGCGCCTTTAGTGTTGTCCGTCATGCGGACGTATTAGCCCATCGCCTGGGAGAACCTTACGGTTCGCTTATTCTTAGCCTTTCAGTGGTTATTCTTGAAGTCAGTTTGATTTCAGCTTTAATGGCAACCGGCGATGCCGCGCCAACGCTAATGCGTGATACGCTCTATTCAATCATTATGATTGTTACAGGTGGGCTGGTTGGCTTTTCATTATTGTTGGGCGGACGTAAGTTTGCCACCCAATATATGAATCTGTTTGGTATCAAGCAGTATTTAATTGCGCTGTTCCCCCTGGCGATAATCGTACTGGTATTTCCAATGGCTCTGCCTGCGGCGAATTTTTCAACAGGTCAGGCGTTACTGGTAGCATTAATTTCTGCGGCAATGTATGGCGTATTTTTGCTGATCCAGACCAAAACGCATCAAAGTTTGTTTGTCTACGAGCACGAAGATGACAGTGATGATGACGACCCGCACCACGGTAAACCGTCTGCCCATAGCAGCCTGTGGCATGCCATCTGGTTGATTGTCCATCTGATTGCCGTTATTGCAGTCACCAAAATGAACGCCAGCCCGCTGGAGACATTGCTCGACAGCATGAATGCGCCTGTCGCCTTTACTGGCTTCCTGGTGGCTCTGTTGATTCTGTCGCCGGAAGGTTTAGGTGCGTTAAAAGCAGTGTTGAATAACCAGGTCCAGCGCGCGATGAATCTGTTCTTTGGTTCAGTGTTGGCAACCATTTCGCTTACCGTACCTGTCGTCACGCTAATTGCCTTTATGACGGGTAACGAATTGCAGTTTGCACTTGGTGCGCCAGAAATGGTGGTGATGGTGGCCTCTTTAGTACTGTGCCATATCTCCTTCTCCACCGGACGAACTAACGTGCTCAATGGCGCAGCGCATCTGGCACTGTTTGCCGCCTATTTGATGACGATATTTGCCTGACAGTTATATCTCCTCCGATGACGGAAATCGGGGGAGATAATATAAATTCCTGCTTATTATATTTCTTCATACTAGCTGGACAGGTTGTTAATCAGAATTGCAAGCCTGTACCACAACCTGCACGAAATGACTGCAACAGCTGTTGAAAAACCGGAATGTACTCTTTATTGCAAACATTTCAGGGATGAAGTGAAGATGAATTGCGACGTAGTATCCACACCAAGCCGGCGTTATCCGGTGAGGCGCAATGTTGCGGGGGCTTTATCCCTGGTGGCATTGGTTGCTGGAAAGAGAAAACCCCCGCACGTTGAGAGGTACAACCTGACAACAGAACGGGGGCTAATCTTGAACCAGAACAATTCAAGAATAGCCGCAAAATGTTGTCATTACAACAAGGCGGCTATATGACGCTCGCGCAGTTTGCCATGATTTTCTGGCACAACCTGGCGGCACCGATCCTGGCGGGGATTATTACCGCAGTGATTGTCAGCTGGTGGCGTAACCGGAAGTAAGGTGAAAACGGGCGTCAGGCTGCCGTGATGGCAATATGCGCCCGAAACCGGCCGCAGGGGTAACAGCCTGCGGCCTTTTTTGTATCCGGCACCCATGAAAAAAGTCTTAACGCAGAACGCTAAGACTTTATTTTTCAGGCAAAAAAGATTACTTGCTGGTATCCAGTTCTTCGAAACCTTTCACCAGATCATCAATCGCTTTCATTTGCTTGAGGAACGGTTCCAGTTTAGCCAGCGGCAGCGCGGATGGACCATCACATTTCGCATGTTCCGGATCCGGATGCGCTTCAATAAACAGCCCCGCCAGACCTACCGCCATACCGGCTCTTGCCAGCTCAGCCACCTGAGCACGGCGACCGCCGGAAGCTGCGCCAAATGGATCGCGACATTGCAGTGCGTGGGTAACGTCGAAAATCACCGGCGAATTACCAGACACTTTCTTCATGATGCTGAAGCCCAGCATATCGACAACCAGGTTGTCATAGCCGAAGTTAGCACCGCGATCGCAAAGAATCACTTTTTCGTTGCCGCCTTCTTTGAATTTATCAACGATATTACCCATCTGTCCCGGGCTGACAAACTGTGGTTTCTTGACGTTAATTACCGCACCGGTTTTCGCCATGGCTTCAACCAGGTCAGTCTGGCGAGCAAGAAACGCCGGCAACTGAATCACATCCACGACATCAGCAACGGGCTGTGCCTGACTTGGTTCGTGAACGTCGGTGATAATTTTCACGCCAAAAGTCTGCTTCAACTCCTGGAAGATTTTCATCCCTTCTTCCAGGCCCGGTCCACGATAAGAGTGGATGGAGGAGCGGTTGGCTTTGTCAAAAGAGGCTTTGAACACGTAAGGGATACCCAGTTTCTGGGTCACGGTTACGTAGTGCTCGCAAATGCGCATCGCCAGATCGCGAGATTCCAGCACGTTCATACCGCCAAACAGTACGAACGGCAGGTCATTTGCTACGTTGATGTCACCAATGCTAACCACTTTTTGTTTCATAGGATCGCCTTAATCTTGAGTAAAATGTCGATTAATTAATGCAGCACAATATGTTTATGCGCGATGTTATTTATTTGCGCACGGATCATTTCGCTGATCGGGTCTTCCGGACACTGTTCAACGAAATAACTTAAATCGTTCAACGCAACGTGTTCGCAATCCAGTTGCGCATAAATCAACCCGCGATCGCGAATTTCATAGGGATCTTCCGGGTTGAATTGTAATAAAGCTTCGCTGGTGCGTAACGCCAGCTCCATCTGATTTTCTTCCATCAACGAAGCTTTGAGTGTATCCAGCAATTTGCGGATTACCTCAATGTTATCAGCTTCATCAAGGTCTTCATAAAACAGTTCCGCCGACGGGCTGATATTTCCCTTTAACCACACATCCAGCATATGTTCGCTTAACGATTCACCGTTAAAAGGATTAATCAGCCAAATTTCGCCATCCGGACATTCAATGCGCAATATCAGCTGCGTAGGGAAAATCACCGGCAGCAGCGGCAAATCGAGACGATTCGCGACCCATAATAAAACCGCACCTAATGATACCGCACTGCCCTGTCGATTCTTTAACACCTGGTCCAGCCATAATGCATCGGAAAGACGATAAACGCCGCGTGAGGCTTTAAATCCCCAGTCGCCGTAAAACAGCGCGATCAGTTTTTCCAACTGCTCTTCTAAAGGCAGAAGCTGGCTAATTTCTTCCTTCGCCAGACTAACGAGACGCTCCAGTTCGTCGTAAACATCTTGCGAGGGAAAATCGCGGCGGATTGCTTCGCAAGCCAGGATCATGCCTTCGCACAATGGCGCTTTATTAAATTCGAAATCAGCTAACGATCTCATGACTTACCCCAGTAACGGTACTTTTGTGGTGGCGAGTTTAATGATGATGTACAGCACCACCAACGCCAGCGGGAAGGCAATAATGCGCGCCTGCTGACTGTGCATCCGACGATAATCGAGTGCAATAAAACCCAAAACGATATAAATGATAACTCCAAACAGCTTTTCAGTCAGCCACTGTGCCTGCCCGGAAAATGGCTGGATGTGCGCTTTAGCCATCAACGCAATGCCGCTTAACAATAACAGCGTATCGACAACCGGCGGCACAATGCGCGTCCAGCGAGCAAATGCCTGTGGATGCTTCTGATAACGTAGCCAGAAACGTAAGGTCAATAGCCCAACAGAAAGCGCGATACTAATGAGATGAACGCTAAGCAACGTAGAAAAACTTGTCATTGATAATAGCGGCCGAGCGTTACGCGCTCGTTATCCCCATAGTCACGGCAGGTTTCGACGTCATGATACCCCGCGAGGATAAATGCCTGTCGCACCGCTTCACCCTGCTGCCAGCCATGCTCCAGAAGCAGAAAGCCGCCGGATACCAGCGCGTTACGCGACTGTTCGATGATATGCACGATGTCTGCCATTCCACTGTCTGCCGCAACCAGCGCAGTGAGCGGCTCAAAGCGGACATCGCCTTGTTGAAGATGTGGGTCCTGCTCGTCAATATACGGCGGATTGCTGACAATCATCGCAAACTGCTGCCCGGCTAGCGCGCTAAACCAGTCGCTTTGCAGAATGTGGATATTTTTGATAGCCAGATGCTGGGCATTACGTTGTGCCAGGGCGACAGCATCGGGCATACGATCTACAGCGATAATTTCGCAGTCCGGGCGCTCGCTGGCAAGCGCAAGCGCAATCGCCCCGGTACCCGTTCCGAGATCGAGAATACGGCAAGGTTGTTCAGGCAACCGCGCCAGTGCCTGCTCCACCAGACACTCCGTATCCGGGCGCGGAATTAAGGTCGCTGGCGAAACAAATAACGGCAACGACCAGAATTCTCGCACCCCGGTTAAATGAGCAATGGGTTCACCATCGCGACGACGCGTCAGTAGCGCATCAAGTTGCTGACATTGTTCGTCAGTCAGCTGCGTTTCACCAAAGGCGAGAATAAAAGTACGCCCTTTGCCGGTAACATGCTCCAGCAGGATTTCAGCATCACGCCGCGGGCTTTCGCTCGCCTGAAGTTGGCTTATTGCTTCACGTAACCAGTGTTGATATTCCATTATTCCTGCTCGGACAACGCCGCCAGTTGGTCGGCCTGATGTTCCTGGATAATCGGTTCAATCAGCATATCCAGCTTACCTTCCATCACTTCATCCAGGCGGTAGAGCGTCAGGTTGATGCGGTGATCGGTAACGCGCCCCTGCGGGAAGTTGTAAGTACGGTTACGGTCGCTGCGATCGCCACTCCCCAGCAGGTTACGACGGGTAGACGCTTCGGCCTGTTGCCGTTTTGCCATTTCAGCAGCGTGGATGCGAGCACCGAGTACAGAAAGTGCTTTAGCTTTGTTTTTATGTTGTGAACGTTCGTCCTGACATTCAACAACAATCCCGGTCGGCAAGTGAGTAATACGAATTGCCGAATCGGTGGTGTTAACGTGCTGACCACCCGCCCCTGACGAGCGGAAAGTATCTATGCGCAAATCTGCTGGGTTGATGTCCGGCAGTTCTGCATCAGGCAGTTCTGGCATTACCGCAACGGTACAAGCAGAAGTATGAATACGACCCTGCGATTCCGTAGCAGGAACACGCTGCACGCGATGACCGCCAGATTCGAATTTCAAACGACCATATACACCATCACCGCTAATTTTGGCGATGATCTCTTTATAACCACCATGTTCACCCTCGCTGGCGCTCATGATTTCTACACGCCAGCGGCGGGCTTCGGCGTAACGGCTGTACATACGGAACAGATCGCCAGCGAACAGCGCCGCTTCGTCGCCGCCGGTTCCGGCACGGACTTCGAGGAAGGCGTTACGTTCGTCATCAGGATCTTTTGGTAGTAACAGAACCTGTAATTGCTGTTCCAGTTGCTCGCTTTTTTCTTTAGCTTCGCGCAGTTCATCCTGCGCCATCTCACGCATTTCAGGATCGTCAAGCATCATCTGTGCGGTTTCGATATCTTCCTGAACCTGTTGCCAGTCGGTAAAACAGCGCGAAACATCACTTAACTGCGCATATTCGCGTGATAATGCGCGAAAACGTTCCTGGTCGGCGATAGTTTGCGCGTCACCCAGCAACGCCTGAACTTCTTCATGGCGTTCATGCAGGGCTTCCAGTTTGGCAACGATAGAAGGCTTCATAGGCGTAAATGCACCCTGTAAAAAAAGAAAATGATGTACTGCTACTCCAGCCCGAGGCTGTCGCGCAGAATATTCAGGCGTTCGTTATCCCCGTCACGGGCGGCCTGTTGAAGTGATTTTGTTGGCGCATGGATCAAGCGGTTAGTCAGTTTCCATGCCAGATCCTGCATAATGGCTTGTGCGTCGCCGCCCTGCTCAAGGGCCGCTAACGCTTTGGCGGTTAACTCATCGCGAACGTGCTCTGCCTGGCTGCGATACTCGCGAATAGTTTCGCTGGCGCTTTGTGCACGCAGCCACGCCATAAATTCGCTGGTTTCCTGAGCGACAATAGTTTCCGCCTCAACCGCTGCGGCTTTACGCTGCGCCAGGTTGTGCGAAATGATGCTTTGCAGATCGTCCACGCTATAAAGATAAGCATTCGCCAGTTTGCCAACTTCCGGCTCAACATCGCGCGGAACAGCAATATCCACCAACAGCATTGGTTGGTTGCGACGGCTTTTTAATGCGCGCTCCACCATGCCTTTCCCGATAATCGGTAACGGGCTGGCGGTGGAACTGATGATGATATCGGCTTCGCGCAGACGTTCGTCGATATCACTCAGGGCAATAATTTCCGCGCCGACTTCATCTGCCAGAATTTGGGCACGTTCGCGAGTGCGGTTGGCGATAATCATCTTCTGTACTTTGTGTTCGCGCAGATGACGCGCCACCAGCTCGATGGTTTCGCCCGCACCCACCAGCAGTACTGTCACCGTAGAGAGCGATTCAAAGATCTGCCGCGCCAGCGTACAAGCCGCAAAAGCGACAGACACAGCACTGGCACCGATATCTGTTTCAGTGCGAACGCGTTTCGCCACAGAGAAAGATTTCTGAAACATGCGTTCCAGTTCGCTGGCCTTCATATGACCTTTTTGCGAATCGGCAAACGCTTTTTTAACCTGACCGAGGATCTGCGGCTCGCCAAGGACGAGAGAATCAAGCCCACTGGCAACGCGCATTAAATGACTGACCGCATCGTTATCCTGATGCCAGTAGAGGCTATTACGCAGATCGTCTTCGTTGAGATTATGGTAATCACACAACCAGCGAATGAGCGCCTCTTGCAGGTCATCCCGTTCTTCAACGCTGAGATAAAGTTCTGTGCGGTTACACGTCGACAGCACCACGCCGCCCTGCACCATCGGCTGCGCGAGCAGACTGTCAAGCGCCTGATCGAGCTTATCCGGCGAAAACGATACACGTTCTCGCAGCGATACAGGTGCCGTTTTATGGTTGATACCGAGTGCTAAAAGGGTCATGTCTGCGGGAAATAATACCAACGTTGATAGGGTTAGTCTGCTTGCATCATACAGGATGCGTAAGATCAATAAAAGAGAGCGCCCCCTTTTGGAGTAATTGCCGAAAGCCGTTAGATTCTGGCAATTAAGACAACGTGAACATAGACGATGGCTAACGGTAACGCTAGCATTAAGGGTTATAACTGCAACGTATCTCAAGGACTTGTCATTATTATGACCCTGCCCGATTTTCGCTTTATCCGCCTGCTACCGCTAGCTGCCCTCGTGCTCACTGCCTGTTCTGTTACCACACCCAAAGGCCCAGGCAAAAGCCCGGATTCGCCACAGTGGCGTCAGCACCAGCAAGACGTGCGTAATCTTAATCAGTATCAGACTCGCGGTGCATTCGCTTATATTTCCGACCAACAAAAAGTGTACGCTCGCTTCTTCTGGCAACAAACCGGCCAGGATCGCTATCGTCTGCTGTTAACTAACCCATTGGGCAGCACGGAACTGGAGCTGAATGCTCAGCCGGGTAACGTACAATTAGTCGACAATAAAGGTCAGCGTTACACCGCCGATGACGCCGAAGAGATGATTGGTAAACTAACCGGAATGCCGATTCCGCTCAACAGCTTGCGCCAGTGGATTTTAGGTTTACCGGGTGATGCGACCGATTACAAACTGGACGACCAGTACCGCCTGAGCGAAATCACCTACAGCCAGAATGGCAAAAACTGGAAAGTTGTTTACGGTGGTTATGACACAAAAACTCAACCTGCGATGCCAGCCAATATGGAACTCACCGACGGTGGTCAACGCATCAAGTTAAAAATGGATAACTGGATAGTGAAATAATGCGGACACAGTGGCCCTCTCCGGCAAAACTTAATCTGTTTTTATACATTACCGGTCAGCGTGCGGATGGTTACCACACGCTGCAAACGCTGTTTCAGTTTCTTGATTACGGCGACATCATCAGCATTGAGCTTCGTGACGATGGGGATATTCGTCTGTTAACGCCCGTTGAAGGCGTGGAACATGAAGATAACCTGATCGTTCGCGCAGCGCGGTTGTTGATGAAAACTGCGGCAGACAGCGGGCGTCTTTCGACGGGAAGCGGTGCGAATATCAGCATTGACAAGCGTTTGCCGATGGGCGGCGGTCTCGGCGGTGGTTCATCCAATGCCGCGACGGTTCTGGTGGCGTTAAATCATCTCTGGCAATGCGGACTAAGCATGGATGAGCTGGCGGAAATGGGGCTGACGCTGGGCGCAGATGTTCCTGTCTTTGTTCGTGGTCATGCCGCGTTTGCCGAAGGCGTTGGTGAAATACTAACGCCGGTGGATCCGCCAGAGAAGTGGTATCTGGTGGCGCACCCTGGTGTAAGTATTCCGACACCGGTGATTTTTAAAGATCCTGAACTCCCGCGCAATACGCCAAAAAGGTCAATAGAAACGTTGCTAAAATGTGAATTCAGCAATGATTGCGAGGTTATCGCAAGAAAACGTTTTCGCGAGGTTGATGCGGTGCTTTCCTGGCTGTTAGAATACGCCCCGTCGCGCCTGACTGGGACAGGGGCCTGTGTCTTTGCTGAATTTGATACAGAGTCTGAAGCCCGCCAGGTGCTAGAGCAAGCCCCGGAATGGCTCAATGGCTTTGTGGCGAAAGGCGTTAATCTTTCCCCATTGCACAGAGCCATGCTTTAAGCCGGGCAAGCTGAGTTTCGGTGACAACGTCACCTTGTTCCAGACGTTGCATCGCGCTCTTTAATACACCGCCTGGAAAGAATCATGCCTGGCCCGCACAGTTTTCGGCAGATTCTTTCCACCAATGGACGCATGCCTGAGGTTCTTCTCGTGCCTGATATGAAGCTTTTTGCTGGTAACGCCACCCCGGAACTAGCACAACGTATTGCCAACCGCCTGTACACTTCACTCGGCGACGCCGCTGTAGGTCGCTTTAGCGACGGCGAAGTCAGTGTACAAATTAATGAAAATGTACGCGGTGGTGATATTTTCATCATCCAGTCCACTTGTGCCCCTACTAACGACAACCTGATGGAATTAGTCGTTATGGTTGATGCCCTGCGTCGTGCTTCCGCAGGTCGTATCACCGCTGTTATCCCCTACTTTGGCTATGCGCGCCAGGACCGTCGCGTCCGTTCCGCTCGTGTACCAATCACTGCGAAAGTGGTTGCAGACTTCCTCTCCAGCGTCGGTGTTGACCGTGTGCTGACAGTGGATCTGCACGCTGAACAGATTCAGGGTTTCTTCGACGTTCCGGTTGATAACGTATTTGGTAGCCCGATCCTGCTGGAAGACATGCTGCAGCTGAATCTGGATAACCCAATTGTGGTTTCTCCGGACATCGGCGGCGTTGTGCGTGCCCGCGCTATCGCTAAGCTGCTGAACGATACCGATATGGCAATCATCGACAAACGTCGTCCGCGTGCGAACGTTTCCCAGGTGATGCATATCATCGGTGACGTTGCAGGTCGTGACTGCGTACTGGTCGATGATATGATCGACACTGGCGGTACGCTGTGTAAAGCTGCTGAAGCTCTGAAAGAACGTGGTGCTAAACGTGTATTTGCGTACGCGACTCACCCGATCTTCTCTGGCAACGCGGCGAACAACCTGCGTAACTCTGTAATTGATGAAGTCGTTGTCTGCGATACCATTCCGCTGAGCGATGAAATCAAATCACTGCCGAACGTGCGTACTCTGACCCTGTCAGGTATGCTGGCCGAAGCGATTCGTCGTATCAGCAACGAAGAATCGATATCTGCCATGTTCGAACACTAATCGAACCCGGCTCAAAGACCCGCTGCGGCGGGTTTTTTTGTCTGTAATATCCATTTGTATGACCTATGCCTCCTTCACCTGCCATTTAGTTGACAGATGATGCGCTCACGGATGAAACATTATTGTGAACAAAATATTTTCCTCACATGTGATGCCTTTCCGCGCTCTGATCGACGCTTGCTGGAAAGAAAAATATACTGCCGCACGGTTTACCCGTGACCTGATTGCCGGGATAACCGTCGGGATTATTGCTATCCCGCTGGCGATGGCGTTGGCTATTGGTAGTGGTGTGGCACCCCAGTACGGTTTATATACCGCAGCTGTTGCGGGGATTGTCATTGCTCTGACGGGAGGGTCACGCTTTAGCGTTTCCGGTCCGACTGCGGCATTTGTGGTAATTCTCTATCCCGTTTCGCAACAGTTTGGACTGGCAGGACTGCTGGTTGCGACCTTGCTGTCGGGGATCTTTTTGATTCTGATGGGGCTGGCACGCTTTGGTCGCCTGATTGAGTATATTCCGGTTTCCGTCACCTTAGGTTTCACCTCGGGTATCGGGATCACCATCGGTACCATGCAGATTAAAGATTTTCTCGGTCTGCAAATGGCCCATGTCCCGGAACATTATCTACAAAAAGTCGGCGCATTATTTATGGCGCTGCCGACCATTAATGTGGGTGATGCAGCCATTGGCATTGTGACGCTTGGCATTCTGGTTTTCTGGCCGCGTCTGGGCATACGTTTACCCGGCCACCTTCCGGCCTTGCTGGCTGGTTGCGCGGTGATGGGGATTGTTAACCTGCTCGGCGGACATGTTGCTACCATCGGTTCGCAATTCCACTACGTCCTGGCCGATGGTTCTCAGGGTAACGGTATTCCGCAACTGCTGCCGCAACTGGTGCTGCCGTGGGATCTGCCTAATTCAGAATTCACGCTAACCTGGGATTCTATTCGCACACTGCTGCCTGCGGCATTCTCAATGGCAATGCTCGGCGCAATCGAATCTCTGCTCTGCGCCGTGGTGCTGGATGGTATGACCGGGACGAAACACAAGGCGAACAGCGAACTGGTTGGACAGGGACTGGGGAATATTATCGCTCCGTTCTTTGGTGGCATTACCGCTACAGCTGCCATCGCGCGTTCTGCCGCTAACGTCCGTGCCGGGGCAACTTCCCCTATCTCGGCGGTGATCCACTCTATTCTGGTTATTCTTGCCCTGCTGGTACTGGCACCGCTGCTCTCCTGGCTGCCACTTTCCGCCATGGCAGCCCTGCTGTTGATGGTGGCGTGGAACATGAGTGAAGCGCACAAAGTGGTCGACTTGCTGCGTCATGCACCGAAAGATGACATCATCGTCATGCTGCTGTGCATGTCGCTGACCGTGCTGTTCGATATGGTTATTGCCATCAGCGTGGGGATCGTGCTGGCATCGCTGCTGTTTATGCGTCGTATCGCACGTATGACTCGCCTGGCACCGGTAGTCGTAGACGTTCCAGACGATGTCCTGGTTCTGCGCGTTATTGGCCCGCTGTTTTTTGCTGCCGCTGAAGGCTTATTCACGGACCTGGAGTCACGTCTTGAAGGCAAACGGATTGTGATTCTGAAGTGGGATGCCGTTCCGGTACTTGATGCTGGTGGTCTTGATGCGTTCCAGCGTTTTGTGAAGCGTCTGCCCGAAGGATGTGAACTGCGCGTGTGCAACCTGGAATTCCAGCCACTGCGCACTATGGCTCGCGCAGGCATTCAACCGATCCCGGGACGCCTCGCATTCTTCCCGAATCGTCGCGCGGCGATGGCGGATTTATAAGTACGAGATTGACCAGTCAGCGCAAACTGACTGGTCAGCAAACTGCATTATTTGTTAGCTATGACGGCGATTATCGCTACGGCGGCAACGTTTGTCATAGTGGCGAACCCACCAGTAACGGTCGCACACCTGTTCATGCCCGCCAACACGGGCACCCGCCAGCCAGAGAATCGCACCGACGAAAATACTTAGCACAGCACCATGTGCGAAATACTGGGGCATATTAAACTGTGGTAACTGGTTGAGGATTGAATACCCCACGCCGACCACCATTACCACCAGACCCAACCCCATGAGCACGTTACCGAGTAACGAAGCGTTTTTGCGTTTCATATGTCACCTCCGGAACTTTCTGGGTTGTAACAGGGAATACCCCTCTTCCTTATGTGTAAAGTATAGACAACACCCTGTGGGTTATGTGCGGGTGTGATCACAATTACAACCCTTATTTCAACAAAACTTTACAAATAAACGCCTGAACACCTTGACTTTCTAATAGTCCACTTAGGCAATAATTGCATTATCTGCATTTGATACGCAGTTTTTTGTCAAGCGGGGCCGCAACCAGTAAACTACGCGCCAGTTATGTACACACTCAGGACAAAAAAACGTGACGATTAAATTGATTGTCGGCCTGGCGAACCCCGGTGCTGAATACGCCGCAACGCGACATAATGCTGGTGCCTGGTTCGTTGACTTACTGGCAGAGCGATTGCGCGCTCCGCTGCGCGAAGAGGCTAAATTCTTTGGTTATACTTCGCGAGTCACCCTTGGAGGCGAAGATGTCCGCCTGTTAGTCCCGACTACATTTATGAATCTCAGCGGCAAAGCCGTTGCGGCGATGGCCAGTTTTTTCCGCATTAATCCGGACGAAATTCTGGTGGCCCACGACGAACTGGATCTGCCTCCTGGCGTCGCCAAATTTAAGTTGGGTAGCGGTCATGGTGGTCACAATGGACTGAAAGACATCATCAGTAAATTGGGTAATAACCCTAACTTTCACCGTTTACGCATCGGAATCGGTCATCCGGGCGATAAAAATAAAGTTGTCGGTTTTGTGTTAGGCAAACCGCCTGTTAGTGAACAGAAGTTAATTGATGAAGCCATCGACGAAGCGGCGCGTTGTACTGAAATGTGGTTTACAGATGGCTTGACCAAAGCAACGAACCGATTGCACGCCTTTAAAGCGCAATAAGTCGTTGTCTGCGGCATTTTTGCCGAGTGCCGTGTATAATAGGCAAAGTTATTTCCATTTCTGCAATCTGTTAGCAATAACAGGTTGATTATTAAGATATTAAGGTGATTTAAATCATGGGATTCAAATGCGGTATCGTCGGTTTGCCCAACGTCGGGAAATCTACCCTGTTCAACGCGCTGACCAAAGCCGGTATTGAAGCGGCCAACTTTCCATTCTGCACCATTGAGCCGAACACTGGCGTCGTACCAATGCCTGACCCTCGCCTGGATCAACTGGCTGAAATCGTAAAACCGCAGCGTACACTTCCCACGACCATGGAATTTGTCGATATCGCCGGTCTGGTAAAAGGCGCATCGAAAGGCGAAGGTCTGGGTAACCAGTTCCTGACCAACATCCGTGAAACCGAAGCGATCGGTCACGTTGTTCGCTGCTTTGAAAATGACAACATCATTCACGTTTCCGGCAAAGTTAACCCGGCGGATGATATTGAAGTTATCAACACCGAACTGGCGCTGGCGGATCTCGACACCTGTGAACGTGCGATTCATCGCGTACAGAAGAAAGCCAAAGGTGGCGATAAAGACGCGAAAGCCGAGCTGGCGGTACTGGAAAAATGCCTGCCCCAGCTGGAAAACGCAGGTATGCTGCGCGCGCTGGATTTAAGCGCTGAAGAGAAAGCGGCTGTTCGTTACCTGAGCTTCCTGACGCTAAAACCAACAATGTACATCGCCAACGTCAACGAAGACGGTTTTGAAAACAACCCGTATCTTGACCAGGTGCGTGAAATCGCAGCGAAAGAAGGTTCTGTTGTAGTTCCGGTTTGTGCTGCTGTTGAAGCAGACATTGCCGAACTGGACGACGAAGAGCGTGACGAGTTTATGCAGGAGCTTGGGCTGGAAGAGCCGGGCCTGAACCGTGTGATCCGTGCCGGTTATAAGCTGCTGAACCTGCAAACTTACTTCACCGCTGGGGTGAAAGAAGTGCGTGCATGGACCATTCCGGTTGGTGCAACCGCGCCGCAGGCAGCGGGCAAAATCCATACTGATTTTGAAAAAGGCTTTATCCGTGCACAAACCATCTCGTTTGAAGATTTCATCACTTACAAAGGTGAACAAGGCGCGAAAGAAGCAGGCAAAATGCGTGCAGAAGGCAAAGATTACATCGTTAAAGATGGCGATGTGATGAACTTCCTGTTCAACGTCTAAATTAAATCTGCTGTCTCATGAGGTTTCACTGAATCTCATAAGAACCGTAAAACTCTATAAAATCCACGCAATTGCGTGGATTTTTCATTTCGCAATGTCTCAATTCATCTCATAACAACGCTGTCAAAAATGAGTACATGGATGAGTACAACATTCTTCCATCTTCATTTTAAGTGAGTACAATAACGGTATAATAAATAAACAAGGCCCCGTTATGCTCACTGATACGCAATGCCGCACTGCTAAGCCGAAAGAAAAACTCTATCGACTTAATGATTTCAATGGTCTCTACCTCGAAGTGAAACCCAATGGTAAAAAGGCATGGCGCTATCGGTTTAAACTCAACGGTAAATCCAGCATGTTTGCGCTGGGTGAGTACCCGACGGTAAAACTTGCCGAAGCTCGCGAGAAATGCGAGCAAGCGCGTAAGCAAGTCGCAGATGGAGTTAGCCCAACACAGGCTCGTCAGTTAGATAAGATCCGCAAGGTCAACGACGCATCCAACACCTTTGAGCTAATCGCTAAAGAATGGTTGCAGATGAAAGACTGGGCCGGAATTACCAAAACGCGGCGACTGGATATGCTTGAACGTGTGGTTTTTCCCGCCATCGGTAAGCTCCCTGTCAGAGAGATCACTCCACACCATATACTTAAAATTCTTCAGGAAACCGCTAAACGAGGAGCACCAACAGTTGCCGCTGAAGCCCGTCGCACCATTTCATCAGTTTTTGAGTTGGCAGTCGCGACGCTTAGAGCTGATAGCGATCCCGTATGGCCTGTGCGCAAGGCCCTTCCGGCTAATAAGACACAGCACAAACAGGCACTAAATCCCCAACAAATCGGAAAGTTACTAAGCTGTTTTGACAATAGTCGTGGCTCGTATCAGGTTAACTATTGCATGTGGCTTATGTGGTGGACATTGGCGCGTCCTGCAGAAGCCACCGAAGCAGAATGGACAGAATTCAATCTTGATAACGCCCTATGGACTATTCCGGCAGCGCGAATGAAAGCCCGCAGAGAACACGTTATTCCCCTACCCTTCCAAGCTGTCAAAATGCTCAGAACACTACAGGGATTAACCGGGCATCGGCAGCACCTTTTCCCGGGCAGAGACAATCCGCTAGGTCCAATGACATCGCACTCACTGCGCCAGCTACTTAAAAGCCTCGGCTGGAGTGGTACATATAGCCCACATGCAACCCGGACCACAGGAAGTACCCGTTTAAACGAGTTGGGCTATCGACCTGATGCTATTGAGGCCCAACTTGCGCACGCTGATACCAACAATGTTCGTCGCACATACAACCATGCAACTTATCTTGATGAGCGTAAAGTGATGATGCAGGAATGGGCTGATATGTTGGACAAATGGGTAGCAGGATTCAAGTAGAACTTGCTGCACAAAGTGAACCACGAGGATAGAACTTATTCCTCAAGGTTCTGGAGTGCCCCCAAGCCCGTAGACAAATCTGCCCTATAGTTTGAGCATAGGAGGAGTCTATGGGCACACCACGATTTACCCCAGAGTTTAAGGAAGAAGCTGTCCGTCAGGTCACTGAACGGGGCTATTCCGTTGCCGATGTTTCTGAACGCCTCGGCGTATCGGCTCACAGCCTTTATAAGTGGGTCCGGTCAGTCAGACCGGATAACAGCGGGCATCAGGCGCAGGATTTACTGGATGCGCGGACGGAGATTCTCAGGCTTAAAGCGCAGCTTAAACGTACTGAGGAAGAACGGGATATTCTGAAAAAGGCAGCGCGGTACTTTGCAAGGGAGCCCGACTGAAGTACCGCTTCATCAACGATCACCGTGAAATCTGGTCGATCGTAACAATGTGTCGGGTTCTGAAGGTCGCCCGTGCGGGATTTTACGTCTGGCTTCATCGCCCTGTTTCTGCCGGAGAAAAGGATAATCAGCGGTTGCTGGAGCTCATCCGCGATGCTTATGCACTGAGCGGCGGAGTCTACGGTTATCGCAGGGTTCACGGCGATCTTCGTGAAATCGGTGAAGTATGCAGCAGAAACCGTGTTGCCAGAATCATGAAGCGGAACAGGATACAGGCCGTACATGGCTATAAGGTCCCGCGTGGCGTCAGGGGAAGGCCGTCACTGATAGCTCCTAATCGCGTACAGAGGGAATTTACGATGGTAAAACCCAACCAGGTGTGGGTGACTGATATTACCTACATCCGCACCTGGCAGGGTTGGCTGTATCTGGCGGTGGTTATCGATCTTTTTGCCCGTAATGTGGTGGGCTGGTCGATGAAACCAACGCTGTCGCGCGAGCTGGCACTGGATGCGCTGCTGATGGCAGTCTGGCGGCGTAAGCCTGCAGAAAACGTCATAGTGCACAGCGATCAGGGCAGTCAGTATGGCAGTGATGACTGGCAGCGGTTCTGCAGGGCCAACAATCTGGCGCCGAGTATGAGCCGTCGTGGCAACTGCTGGGATAATGCGGTGGCAGAATCGTTCTTCAGTTCACTGAAAAAAGAGCGCATCAGAAAGCGGATATATAAAACCCGGGACATGGCCCGGGCGGATATCTTCGATTACATTGAAGTGTTCTACAACCGGACCCGGCGCCACAGTCATCTGGGTGGCGTCAGCCCGGAGGCCTTCGAAAAGGCCTCACCGTGAGGACAGAAACTGTCTACCGGAATGTGGTCACTCCACTTGAGTCGTCTTGCTGTACTCCTTTGGCCAATCCATTTAGCTCTCCAACGTGATGTTTTCAACGGTAACAAAAGTAACAATATAACATGCAGTCATTTCAACGATCTCAGTGTTACCACCCATTTTGAGCAATCATATCAAAGTAACAAAAGGGGAATATTGTGTGGTTCATCGCTGAAAGCAGGCTAAGATCACCTGCCGGCTATGCATATCATGAAAGTGCTAAATGTCCCGTCTTGTTTATCAACCGAGATAAGCTGTAATTGACTGAGTGGCTCCCCTTAATGCTTTTTCTCAATCAACAGATATGGATGGGACCAGTCAGTGACCTCTTTATATGAAAAAAACCCATCGTGCTCCAGTGCGCAAACGCCCTTATGACTGGCAACGTAATCGTAAACAGCCCGGCTTTCCAGTCCCTGTAACATGTGCGAAAGCAGCTTTCGGCGCATCACATCTGACTTCCTGCGTTTACTGTCAACAACGGGTAATAAAGTGATCCACTAACCGTCACCACCAACGGTTTAATATTGATCCACCTTGTTTACTCAGGATTAGCTTCAGGTATAACCCCGGCCTTTCGTTTCTACTTCAGTCGATAGCTCTCTCCTTTTATCTGGACTACGTGTGAGTGATGTAAGATACGGTCCAGCATCGCCGATGTCAGGGCTGCATCCCTGGCGAACGTCTGATCCCACTGCCCGAACGGCAGGTTGGAGTCCAGGATCATCGCGCTCCTCTCGTAACGTTTAGCGATGACCTGGAAGAACAGCTTGGCTTCTTCCAGACTGAACGGCAGATAACCTATTTCATCGATGATAAGTAGCTTCGGGGCCATGACACCGCGATTGAGTGTCGTTTTGTAACGGCCCTGGCGCTATGAAGTGGATAGCTGTAGCAGCAGGTCCGCTGTTGTGAAGCGAACCTTGATGCCTGCCCGTAGCGGCGGACGCCCATGGCACAGGTGCCGCAGGCGAGCATGCGTTCAACGGAGAGTCGGGTCCATTAGCTGATGCTGTCAGCGTATTTTTCGAGGAATTTATGTAAGAAGCGTCAAAATGAAAGCGCCAACTAATAATGACAGAATTAATAAAATACCAGTAAGCGCGTATGCTATACCTTTTCCAATCTCGTTTTTTATGGTACGTCCAATTGAATAAAGGATTAAAGATACCGATAGCAAAACTATCAAAATAAAACCATACACTAACGCTGCAAGTGGGCCTGGGTTACTCATAATCATCCTTTATGTTTGAAAATATTCTTATTAATACTATGCTGCTTCCTGTCTGATTCTTTTGGTAGTAATGCTGATGGGAATTTGCAATCACATCTCTCCATGTGTACATATCAGTAGAGAAAATACCTGAAAGTGGTCTCCAGAGGGGCCGCATAATGGGTCAACATGGTAAATCTTTACCAAGTTTTGATGCTCCGGAAACGCTTAAGGGCCGTAAAATAGAATGGGAATACGAAAATCTCACCCACGGCAACAAGGCATACAACGGATACGTGACGGCCATTCTTAACTGAAATGAAGATAGCGATAATCAGGATGGCTAAAATAAAAAACGCAGGTATCAAAATCATTCCCATGACTCACGCCCCAGTGAAGTAACATATTATTCACAAATAGATTATTTCCCCGCCTCAGCTTAAACGCCTCTGTTGTAACAGTTTATCAACACCGTGAACTATGCAACTGTGCTTTTTTATGGCTTACGCCGCACCGTCCTTTTTAACTTCTCGCCAGATTCGCCATGCCATAAACGCCAGAACGGCAACGCCAAGTATTAACGCCCCCCACACCAGCAGCGTTTTCCACTGACTTTGTTGTTCGGCTGCCGACGTCGCCGTTAGTCGCAATTCACCGCCGAGAGTTACGCTCTCCTGCGGTATAGCCCACGGCAGATTATCTATCTCCTGCGTTTTACGCAGCGACGCAGGGATCAACATATCGAGTCCAACATCGGCCTTTTTCGCCGCCCGGTTTCCCCACGCCAGCATGTAAGGACCTTTGCCTTGCGTGTTAAAAACCAGTTGATAACTGTCGCGCGCACCGCTCAATGCTGGCAATGCCTCCGGCAATCGCGCATTAATTGTACGTATTCGAACAGCCTCAACTAACTGGCCAGGAAGACGAATATCTTCTGAACGCTTCCCGTCCAGGCGATACAACACCGTTTTTGTCAGTGACTGCCAGGGTTCTTTTTCGCCGCTGCGCCAGACCAGTTCCACCGGTAAAACGCCTTCATTTTCCAGATCGATCCGCAACGATGTCAGGGGCTGCGGCTGTGTCCATCGCCAGACGGCTTCATCATCCGACACCTTATCCGCCCGAGCGCCAATCACAATACGTTCGGACTCCGGCTCATTACTGTCAGCAATAGCGCTCACGCTGTTTAACGTCAGTGCCGGGCTTTGCGAGTTGAGGATCACCAGCAGGTAGCGATTTCCTTCAAGTGACAATGTCAGGTTGGTGCTGATGGCGTCCATTTTCAGACGATCGCTATCCCGCGTCAGATCCATTAACGGCGCATCTTCCTGCACGGGTCGCCAGTAGCGTAAATCACGGCTGACATAAACCGAGGCTTTCCCCTGCCAGTTGCCCGTCGGCGTCCCCCAGTTCAGACGCAATTGCGTCAGTGAAAGAGAGTCTTTCCTCTCTTCCGGCAACGTCAGTAAATAGCTCTGCCCGAGCGCAGTGACATCATCGCTTTGCAAATGAATTTCAATACCGTTTTTTGAACGTAAAACAACAGCATCCCCACTACGTTGACCCTCATCACGCGGCGGAACCGGCGACATATCAAGCGGGAAAAGACGCAGAGCCACTGTCTCTGGCGTAACGGTCTGGGTTTTCTGCGCCACCAGCGCAAACGGCACCATATCCCCCAGATGGTTAAAAACCCGCACATCGCGCAAATCCGGCCATGCAGTGCTCTGATACACCACCTGCGGCAGCGAAATGCGATACCAGGGCGAATGCCCCCGTGGTTTCCAGCGCGACGCCTGTTGCGTAGTCCGTTGGCGCTTCCTTCACTTCATCGCTGCTGACCGCCGCGCCCGCAGTACTCAGTAGCACGCTGCATAACACCGCTTTCATCCATTTCATTTTTCTTCTCCCGCTTTGGGCGGTAACGGTGAAAAATACCCGACGATTAGCACCAGAATTGCCACGCCGATAAACGTGACCGCGCGTGCCAGGCCGCCGCCACGCGCACTGTCTACCAACATCAGTTTCACAATAACAATCCCTAACAATACGGATCCACAAAGCCATTCGCGACGTGAGCAACGCCGGGTCGCACGTAGCATCACCACTAATGCCGCCAGCATCCAGAACAGGGCAAAACAGGTCTGAATCAGCCGCGAATGCCACAGTGTTTCCGCGCTCCAGGGCACTTCGCCGTACCAGGCCAATGCGCGCAGCAGGATGCCATTCAGCCACCAGAAGCTAAGCGCCAGCAGTGCAATGAGCGGCCAGGGACGGCATACCGAAATCTGCACCGGGAAAAAGCGCTGCGAAACGCGATAAAATACAATGAGTCCCAGTAGCGCAAAAGCGGCCCCCTCCTCCAGTGGATTCACCAGCGGCAGCCAGGTCTGGCGATAAACTACGCCATCCTGCAAATTCGTCAGTACTAGCAGAACAACCAATACCGCAGCTACCGGTATCATCGCCTGAGAAGCGTAGAGTGCGGGCCAGCTTCGGAATGGCCATAGCTGACGATGAACCGCCTCATGAACGAGAAAGATGAGCAGGCCCCCCGCGGCCATCATCAGGCCGGAGCCCCACGCCGCCATGCCCCATGGCAGATCTTGCGCAAACCAGAATAGCTCCGCCGCCAGCGCGAGCAGAATCATCCAGAAGAGTGAAAGGTGCGCCAGTCTGGAGAGGCGCGGCGGCAACGTCTCAGCATCACGCCAGAGCAATGCCCCCGCAGCGGGTAACGCCAGACACCAGGCCAGATTCTGCCAGCCCGCAGCAAAAATCTCATGTTGTGAAATTTGAGACAGCAGCATCACCAGCATCGTCGGCCACAGCAACCATTTGCTGACATCCAGCTCCCACCAGGCCAGACGACCAGAGACAATCCGCCAGCCCCAGACCGATATCGCCATTAACGCCAGCACGCCAGACAGCACCAGCGAGTCCTTTTTCAGCACCAGTTGCGATGCCCCAATGAGCGCGATTATCCAGAAGATCAAACCGCCAGCCAACAGAACCCAACTACCCTGCAACTGAATATTGCGCCACAGCCAGGCGGCAGCCAGCCAGCTGAGGCTGAGTACGGCAAAGATTAGCACCAGAGAAAGCGCGCTCATCCCGTTCATCTGCGCCCACAGCGCGCTGCACACTGCCAGCACCAGCAGCGCAGTGCCGCTATAGCTCATACGCCGCTGCTGCTGTTGCACGCCCAGCCAGAGGATGCCGAGACCTTCCAGCGCCCAGGCCATCGCCGTCCAGCGGGCCGAAAGCGCCAGTGGGATAGCGAGCGTGGTAAATGCCCCACCCAGCGCCAGCGCCGCCAGCACCAGCGGCCTCCCCAAAGAGGGATAGCGACGCAATGCAAGCCATGCTAACGCCAGATAGAAACCGCCGTAACCCAGCGCGCTAAGCGCCGGACCATATTCCATATGCCGGGTTATGGCGTACTGCATGCCAAAACCGACCAGCGGCGATGCAAACAACAGCACGCCATCAATAATCTGCTTACCTTTCTCCTGTGCTCGTAGCGATAGCGCCACGCTCAGCACACCAAAAATGATCGTATTGGCTATCAGGAAAAGCTGACTGCTCAGGTAATACTCTGATCGATAGCCGTCGAGTCCCCAAAGACCGCCGATACCAAAGGTAAATAACAGGCCAAGCAGATTAAGCTCGCGCCAGTGTTGCCAGATGCTGATGGCGAGAATACCGACGGAAAGCAGAAGGTAGAAAGAGAAGAGCGCCACATGACTACCGCCGCCGGTGGAAAGCAACAGCGGTGCCAGATAGCCACCGATACTTGCCAGCATCGCGAGGCTGAGCGCTTTTTGCATAATCGCCAGTCCCACGCTCGCCGCGCAAATCGCCACCAGTAATGCAAACGCCAGCGTCATCGGCAGCATCTGCCAGAGCCAGAATGCGCCAAAAACGGTGAGATAGAGCGTCCCCGTAGCTCCACCCTGTATGATCAGCGCATAAACCAGCTGTTTATGCCGCAATCGCCAGCCCACTACCAGCAGGGCAATCGCAAACAGCGAAGTCGCCACCAGACGTAGCTCAAGCGGGAACAGGGAGTGTTCAACCGTATAACGCAGCAGGAAGGAGAAGCCAAGGAAGAGAAGCAGAATACCCAGCTTTGCCAGCGGGTTGCCCTGCATAAACCAGCGCACCAGGGACGACATCACCCCACCAAAAGCGGAAGATTGTTCGACCGCTGGTGTGGGTAGCGCCTCGTTTTGCGGCTTCGGTTGTGGACGCCAGGGGTCAACGGACTCAGGCGTGACATCAGCCACAGGCTCCGACAGCACGATGTTAACCGCAGGCGAAGACGTTTCAACAGGCACAACCATCTGCGAAACACTCTGCGGCACAGTTGTTACCACTGTGGCGGGTGCTTCAGTCACACCGCGCTGCTCAAGCACCTCCACCCGGCGACGCAGGGTCGCCAGCTCAGAACGAACAGCCGTGCTGCGGCTGAGCGCGATAATCGCGAGGATGGGAACCACCACCAGTGCGAAGAATAAAGCAATGCAGCCAAGGGTTAGCAGCTCATCCATGTTTCCACCGTCGCGGTATAAAGATGGGTCAGAATGACACAAACTGTTGTATTTGTGCCATATGCATTAGCAAAGCGAGCCGCTTTTTCAGAAAATACCATCAACCTCTGCACGCAGGCAGAAACTGTAAAATGCGATTAAAACGCAAAGCACGAACAACCGGGCATTCGTGACCAGAATGTATCTCTGTTTACTTTAAGTGATGAGGTTTTGGATCTACGCACTACTCTTCCGCTTCTGAGGCATTGCTGCAGCTCTTTTTTTAAAGCTCCCCGGGTTGGTATAAAAAGCGTTTTATAAATCATTTCATGTGACACATGCATTTCCTGATTATCGGGATAACAGCGTTTTAGCCAACCGCCAATTTGTTCCGGCGACCAGTCCTGATGCATCTTCTCTGCAATGATTTTACACAATGTGGGGCTTTCAATTAGCTTGCAAGGTTTTGGTCTCAGAGCATTTTCCCACGCAGCAGGATCGGCTTTTGCTGCACGGTATTGTTTTGCACCGCCGTGCCTCCTGATCTCGCGGCTAATCGTTGAGGGAGCTATTGATAATTTAGCAGCGATGTCCCTGATGATGCGTTTTGCTACCAGTCCTCTGGATATCTCCTCTTTTTCATCAAGCGAAAACGCTAACCGGTGCCGCTTTCGCACGGGAGGACGGTAGCCACCGGCCTGGTGGATTGTAGGCATGATAGTAGAGTGAAATCTGTCGAACATTCTGGGGGATATCATGCAGGGAATCACCTTGCTTATATCTGTCCCAAATAATCACCTTTTGCTCTGGCGTGTAGTTAATACGAGTTCTTCGTTTCATGGCAACGTCCCCCTTGATTAGGGACAGCGTTGCATCGACCCGTTGAACTCACAGCTCAAAGCGGACATGGATCACTTACTGGATATGCACATCGTTCCAATGCGCATATCCCATTATGATTGACAACGTAATACGCCCTTATCAGAGATCGCAGATAGTTAAATTCAAGAAAGTAAGCTAGTCCTTCACTTTCATCGTGAAACCACGCCAGTCCGGTAGTGAAAGCGCGCCCGTTGCCACTACCCCATCATGATCCAGCATGCAGACACGACCAGGGTTCATACTGACAACCTCACGGATATACGCCTGCTCCACACCACAGATCATAAACGCCAACAGTGCCTTATTCCGCGCATATTGATGATGGTGAGTCTTTTCACGCTGATACACCTCACTATTAAGATCCAGTATTAATCCGACTTCATTAGCGTACCTGTGATAGTTACGCGGTGATGAACAACTCTTGCGGTGTGCGCCATGCACACGTTCCAGCAATGACTCAAGCGCAGATTTCAATGGACTGATATAACGGTTCCACCAACGCAAAATCTTTAGCGCCTTTTTTTTGCTGTTACCGCACCATCCATACACTTTTGCCCCAAGGCCATCATTAACACCAATAGTCACACGCCCAATTCTGTAGGTGGTGGTATGGACCATCTGTTTGCACTGTTTACGGGTCAGCCCGGTATGTTCCATCATGGTTTTATATATCGATGACTTCACACGATAATCGACGTCATACTGTCTGAACAGATGGTTCAGACAGGCCAGATTGCACGCTTCGATGTCATAGTTGAGTAACCCGGTCCGAAATTTAGCTTTGAACTCATTGGGCAGATTCTGGAAAGCTTGATCATAATACCGCCCTCCAAACGTCAGACGATAATGATGGTCGTAAGTGACATATTGTCCCTCAATCCTGCCATTGTAGAGATGGTTAAGGCTGCGTATTCCTGCGCGGTAATAGTGATCCGGCTCACGGCTACGCAATTCCTTCACAAACTGTATACTCATGCGCCCCCGCCCAACTTTGGCCAAGAAGTCCTTTTCCGTTTGTTTTAGGGCCGTCTGGCGTTTCTCTACATCTATCGCATGCCCAGGAGCTTTCCCGTTCCCCTGAAGCAGAGCTCTAAAACTAACAGACTCACCAGTATCCAAGTCAACCAGATTTAACTTACCCCTGGCAGACTCATCACACACAGGCAGCAGGGGGTTGAACCGCCATGCACTGGCTCTACGCTTTTCCGGGTCTTTGCTCGCTTTTCCTGCACGAAATTCAATATCCGAAAGTGTCGGCAGGAAATCAGTTAGCGTGGACATAAAGCACTCCCCCTGGTAACTAATTTCACACTGTCCCAGGAGACTGGCATAGCTGCTACGGATATCCCGGACAGTGCATATAGTCCAGCCATCATCGTCTGTTTCCAGCCATATGTGAGCCAGGAACCACCGTACTGTCTGCCGCCGGGTAACAGCCCATTGCGTATCCCCCACGACATAATCCGTTATTTCAGTAATACGGTCATAAACCCACTTAGGGATCTTCACTGGATAATCCTTTTCAGTACTCACGGTCCCCTCTCAGCATCCTCGTCTCACTACATTAACCAAACTCAACGCTGGGCAATTCGAAAGTCAAAACCCCAGTCGCGAGGATGGGCTCCGCCCATGATTTGCTCCACTCCGGTCGCAAATCTTTCCCCCTGTTCAGGCTGACGCCTTCCCTCACTCGCTGCGCTCGTTCGCCGTATCGTTTAATGACATGAGAAGGAGATGAAGCCTCCGTAGTGCTGCATGTCCCCAAGCTCTCCGTTGCGCTCAATGGCAATGGTGCTCGCTGACCGCTCCCCCCATTGTGTGTAGAATATTCACTGACAGAAACACAGAAAGCCCTCACAGATGCGCTAACTCGTCAGTTGATGGTAAGGATCGGGTGTGCAGAGGCATCCGTGAGCCCCTGCAGAAAACAGACGGTTGCGTTAAAATCGAGACAGTTGGAATGTTAAAGTGCATCAGCGCCATCAAAATCACTGGCAAGCTTTGCAGTTTTACAACAACGAAAATGCAGTGGTTGCCGCTGTTATTCGTCGTTCCACTGCAATTTAATCAACAGCAAAAGTGCATTGCAGTTGCTGCATTACCGGTAAATCAGTGCACTTTCCCTGGGGGTTGCCCAAACGAAAAAGAAACGACACCTGTTCCGAGTGAGTCCAGGGTAAGCAGACTTTTTAACAGTGTCCGGCCTTTCAGTAGCTCCATTCTTGACTTAACAAGAGCGTCTTTATCAGTCAGTGTGTAATCTGCTGTGTGCCAGACTGGATTCAGGGCGCATGAAATCAGTCTCGCGGGATCTTTATACCTGAGCACGATCACTGGTGTGTTAAGCGTCGATGCATCAATGAATGCCCCACCACTTCGCGACATATGCGCTTTTAGCCCCTTAATCAACGTACTGTCATTGGGCAGGAACAAACACAACTGTGGAACCCAGAAAATACGCTCTTCTGGGCCATCAGGCATATGTCGCATCATACTGAAGGTGCCTGTGGCCGGACCGGCGTACCCCAGGCGGTTAAGTACCCGGCTTATCCTCTGCTTATAACGACCGATTTGCGCCCTGAGCGCCCCAATGTTCTTCCATGGCGGCGGAGTTTGCGTATCCTTGTTGAAAAACAGGACCACTCCCACGTATTCTGCTGAATTCCCCGGCAAGACATGCAACATAGCCAGTTGCGCCAGAATGCGTTCCCGCTGGCAATGCGGGCATATAAGACTGTTGCATGGAGATCCGTTTCTGCACTGCCTTAGTTTTTGAGCAATGATGTTGTAGCAGCGATTGCTGCCTTTCAGTTTATTTAGTAAATGGTTAAGACGCTGCAGTTCATACTCACTTTCCTGCTGGGTAATAATAGTGGGGAATGCTTTACTTAAAATCTCAAGCATTGACGGTGCGTGACGAATGTAATCCGGGTCAGATGTTCTGAAGTAATAAGAATCGTTCATTTAATATTCCTAGCTGTATTGATTACCCTGCCACCAAAATGCAGTGGCAGGGTAATATGTCAGTTTTTCACCATACAGAAATGGCTATTACCCGAATGACCTCGCCTGAGCATCTTCATGCCGCTCAACTAACTTATTGTAATCCCAATGATAAGAGGAATTTTTGTCGTTTGTTTCTAAAAAATCTAAAAATAACTCAGGCAACTGATATAAAGCGTATTCCCCGGTTACATCCACCCCCTGATAATGTAATTGCTGAGCGGTAGAACAATATGCACAGGCCCTGCTCCCGCAGGGAATGTATTTACAACGCTCAAGGATAAGCGCCAGTTTAGCGTAGTTGCTCCACATGTCATCGGCCCCGCCGCAATCCTGTATGAGAATATTGGACACTGTATATGCAGATGCGTAGTTAAGCTTACGTATCCGTAAACGCTGCTCCTTTAACACTGCTGATATCGTTTCTTGTGATAAACCAACCTGTTTCCCCATAGTTTCGAACCAAGGAACCAGCGTTTTTTTCGCAGAACTGGTTTTCGATTTTATCTCTTTCATTTCATTCTCCCGCCTGCATACGGCTGTTAACCCAGTTATTGATATCACTCTCCAGCCAGCCTACCGCCCGGCCATTGTCGCCCGTTAGCCTCTTTGACAAAGGAAAGAATCCTTTCGAGATGAGTCGGTACAACGTCGCTGACGAGTTCCCCGTCAGATGAAGTACCTCTTTTTTACGCAAAATACGGTTGGTGTTCATGCTTGTGCTCCTTTGAGCTGTTTCAGGAGCGGGTTATTTACAACCACCAAAAAACGCAAGGATTCACTCAACGATGCCTTCGTTGAGCACGTTAAGGGCATCTTTAATGTGGATGTCATTCGAGATCATCTATTTCTGTCTCCAGAACGGTCATATAAAGAAGCAATTTTCACTGAGGCTCAATGGTGATATTTTGTACAAAACACTGTCATGGAGGTGACTATGATTGGTAACCAAAGCAACAAGGCTGACGCCAGATGCCACCGGGAACGGAAAAGCAGTAACGAGGTCTTTGAATTTCTGGAGAAGAAGCTTTATCTGGGACGGGATACCCGGCAAAAACTGGCACTGATTGCCCGGAAACTGACGGGAGCGGGTTTTAGCCCGGATAAATTCGCTGCGGAGAAAGCGGCAGATGTGCTGAGTGCCTGCGTGAACCACATGTTTAATGACCTGCTCAATGAGGGAGAGCCAAACGGGATTTATAGGCCGGAGGAACACCCCATGATAGTCCCGGCCAGGTCCCCTAAGGCACTGGAAATCTATACTGTTTACCAGCTTGTAAAAGGTCGTTTTGACAAGCTTCATACGGGGGAGTCAGATCGTGAGAAATATGCTTCGGTAGCAGAAAAACTTAATGAGTATGGAATATGGAAACCCCGGTTAAAACGACTCTCTGACGGTAAAGAATGGGCGCGTGAGGATGTTGCGTGGATGCTTCAGCCTGAAAATATCAATGCACAAATTAACATCCAGAATCAAAAGTACGCGCGGTTGAGTGCTGAAGATGAAACTGAAACCGAGTCTGGCAACGCCTCAACTGCTAAAAACATCTGATGCGCTTGCTGGCACTGATCTTCATAGTATCACCACGACAGTCATAGCGCGTCGTCGTGGATATGTCGCTGTGGCCTGCCAACTGGCGGACGGTATTGATATCCACGCCCTGCTCCAGCAAACGGGTGATGAAGGTGCGCCGCATATCATGCGGGGTAAAACGTGCTATACCTGCCGTTTGCTGTAACTCAGCCAGGATACCCGTTAACCCGGTCGTAGTCAGCGGTTGGCTTGCGACCTTACCACTGCGCTGAATTCGCCTAAACAACGCACTGTCAGCCTCGTCTGCGCCAACTTTCAGCCACGCACGAATAGCCTTGTCCACCGCATCCGCCACGTGAATTTCACGGTATTTACGCCCCTTCCCTTGCCTCACCGTCAGGATGCCGTTGTCATAGTCCCGGCGCTCAAGTTTAACCAGTTCCCCGGCCCGCAGGCCCGTTCCGCAAAGCATCAGCACAATGGCGACATCGCGACAGCGCCGTACAGATTGCGGATGCTGTTTTGCAGCCTGAATCAGTACCCGGATTTCCTGCCTGCCCAGCGCCCTTCCCTTGCGCTGGACATCGCCGCTCACGCGCTTAACTGACCGGATACGTGCCAGCGTTTCGGCATCCATGTAATTGAGGTTAAAGGCCGTCTGCGCTACGCCCCGGAGTGCTGACAGCGCCATGTTGACCGATGACACGGCGTAACCGTCATCCAGCAGTGCCGCGCGCACTTTGGCAACGGCGGCGTAGTTAAGTTGTTCCCACGGATAGTCTGCTGCATCCGCACCGTGTTTAAGTATGCTGGCGCTGCGGTTTAACAGGCTGGTGATACCTCGCCGTCCCGAGGGGGCCAGACCGACAATATACGCATCGAACACGGTGGTTTGCACCACCGGCACGACCTGACGCAACGCTGTCCTGCTCATGCGCGTAACCCGCAATAACGTACATTAAACCAAGTAACTTTCAGCATCACACCAGTCCTCGCTCAGCCATCGACACCGTTTCAGTTCCTGCCACGATAAAGTGATCAAGTAACCGCACATCCAGTATTTCCAGCAGCTCCTGAAGCTTTTTGGTCAACTGGATGTCACACCGGCTGGGTTCAGGCTCGCCGCTGGGGTGATTATGGACAAGGATGACGGCGGCGGCGTTATGTTTCAGCACACGCTTAATAACTTCACGGGGGTGAACGCTGACCGAGTTTAGCGTACCCCTGAACAGGATTTCGCGGTGCAGCAGCTGATTATGATTATCGAGTAGGATGATGCCAAACTCTTCATGTTCAAGCGGTGCCAGCTCAACCATCACGCACCGTCGAACATCATCAGGGGAACAGAGTTGAACCCCACGCTGGTAGTACCGGCTAATAATGTCACGCGCCTGGTCAAGGATACGGGTTTCACGCTGGGTAAACATGGTCATGTCAGAACTCCCGTTCAATGAAGTAAATGGCGTCTGGAAACAGCTGGCGGCGGGTTACGCCAGTACGCAGGGAGAAAGCTTTACGGGGCATGGTGGTTCGCCCGTTGCTGTCGAAGAAGCAGAGCATTTCTTCGTCCATTTTGACCAGAAGGGACCAGTGAAACTGGTCGCTGAGCATAATCAGGCGAGAGTGGTCAGTGACGTCAAGAAACCGCTGCATTTCCCTGAACAGCCGCCCGTCTGTTAACCCCCGCTTCCCTGCAAAGGGTCTGGTGATTTCAACCGGGAACTGGCGGCGGTAATGCCCTTTCTGCAACACCTGAGCTATTAACCAGTCTAAGTGGTCTTCTTCAATTCCTTCAGTCAGCCATTCATGCAAAGGCCAGCGCTGCTGATAAGTCTGAATAAGCCAGTTCATTAACGGGCGTCGTTTCACCCTGCCGTCATACAGCCAGCTCAGCATGTTAACCACGCAATAAGCACCGCAAAGACAGTCCAGTTCGCCCTGTTGAGACGCACGTATCCCTCTGTCAGTCGTCACAGATAATTCCCCATAAATTAGTGATGGTTAGTACAGGGGGATTAGCTTTCCCAGAGAACGGTAATGGTGTAGATGTTCATGCCGTGATACTGAATAAAGTTGGATTGCCAGAGTTCAAACAGCTCCCTTCCGGCGTTAACAGGCAGGTCACCAACATAAGCAAGAAAGACATATTGCTGACTCCAGCTGATATCAATTTCCTTTTCAAGTTCGGGGTATACCGTCCCCATATAACTGAAGTCGGTAATGTAATCAAAATACCATTCATCATTGCGTGAAATAATCCGTATTTCGACAGGATGGTAACCACCCTTTTCAGCGCTGTAACTCAGGTCTTTAAATAACAGACTGACGGCTGTAATTTTGGCTTTATGCGGCGGTGGATTTCCCGCTTCATTTAATATGATATTTATTAATTCCTGATCGACGGGCATAGCTAGCCCTTCCTGATGGACAATATTCATCAGTGATTTTCCTGTTCAATATATTCTGATAAGACGTTATGTCTGCACCAGCACAGGTGGGGTTTAATCACCTAATAAATGGTAAGTGCATGACAACGTACTGACTGGGTAAAATATAGTTCACCAGCAATATTATTATATCAAAAATATACTTTTTATGCAAATAGTAACAAAGAGAAACTAATATGTGGTTCAGCAATGAAATAACTGGCAATAGGTTTTTATTCATTATTAAGTGATGGCATACTTTCCATTCTGCCATGTCAGACAGGTCAGGATTCCGGGGTGGTTCCTTCTGTCTGGCATGGCGGAAAACTGACGCTATCACACCTTCCCGTTCAGCTTTTCAAAGAGGCGCTTACGCTCATCTTCGGGCAGCTTCATGATTTGTACCGCCAGTTCAGAAACATTGGGCCCCTGAGACATCAGATCGTCCTTTACCAGCCTGAGGGCCTGCTCCATCAGTTGCGCCCGCGAAGCTGGCGACATATTGCGATACAGCTGCACCCAGAGGCTTAGCTGGCGATCACTGTCGTTGAGAGTAAACGCTTCGCCCTTAGCCCTGTTTCTCTCATCATCAAGCGACATTGTGGCTGCGCTAATATGGTAAACCACACCTTTCCCGGCAGTCCTTTTACGACGTATTTCCGGGTGCAGGGATGCCAGCTTTTCCAAGCGCATCCTGGCGCCACGCGCAGTGCCCGGCATCCCCTCAATATGAGTGAATTCCTCTGCTGTCAGCCAGTCTTTAGCCTCTTCAACAGAAGCTTCAGGATGAGTAGGTATAGCCGAAACTGTTCTCTTACTGCTCATATAAATTTCACCAGATATCAATGCGTTAATATGAAAACCAATAAATAGATACCAAAAGAACTTGAAAGGTATCTTTTATTCGCATTTAATATCCATGTACTGATTCCATGGAGTTAATACTGTGCGTAACTCAACAGCATCGCAGAAAAAGCAAATCAAAGGAAGTTCAGGGAACTGGCATCGTGCCGATATTGTGGCAGCACTTCACAAGCGAGGGTTAACGCTGGCGTTACTGTCACGCAGTCACGGCCTTGCGCCACGGACATTAAATAACGCCTTAGAGCGTCATTATCCCAGAGCTGAGCGCATTATTGCCGGGGCTCTGGATACGACACCGGAAACATTATGGCCGGAAAGGTATGCCCTTAAAAATGGACCTAATAGCAGGTAAAGGATGCAACCATGGCAACCACCATCACTGAAATAACGGAATGCTTTGAGTATTTTTTCAGTTCTCTTTATCGCAGGGAGTTCGTCAAAACCCTGCGTCTGAACGAATGTAGCGAGCGGGAATTACTGCCTCTGGTACGTTGCTATTTGCTGGGTTGGTTTGCAGATAACGTCTCACCGGAAGTAAAAAGCAAACTGCCAGGAACTGTATCCGGGCACGGTTACATTGATTTTGTCATTGACGATGTGGCCGTTGAGTTTGCAGTACGTAAACCAACTGCGGCACGTTCCAATGTCTCTGCGACCGTCAACAGTACAGAAGTAAAGAAATTGATGAAACATGACGGCAAAGCCTTGCTTGTGCTGTTTGATTTCTCTGACACACCCTATTCAGAAGAACAGATTGAATCCTTCCGCAACTGGCCCTCTCTTGGTCGAGGGAATCATCGCAAGTCTGCATTCAACGTCGTTTATTTCTTTGTGGAAAAACGCAGACCGCTGGCACTGGGGAAAATCACCAAAAACATCCGTATCACTTAACAGGGAATTAATTAATGAACAGAAAACTGTTGGCCTTATTCATGGCAGCCATAACGCTACCAGTCGCAGCAGCGCAGTACGTAAAACCCGGAGCGGTTCTAACCCTGCATCCGGGACAGAATAACGCTGAATTCAACATTAATGCCTCAACGGGGGATGGTTCGGGCGTATGCAATATGGAGGGGACAGCACAGCAAATAGCTGCCGGAGAAAGTCAGAAGCGTCGCTGGGTCTGGAATGACAATGCCAGCGAGTGTGTTGCAGTAATTAGTGAACTGACAAACGGTAAGGCCAGCATTATGACACGTGGTTGCGAGGGATACTGCGGGGCTTCTGCGGCAGGCGCAATGGATGGTCTATTTAATAAGAAATAAAAGTATCATTAATTTACGAAGGAACTACAGATGAAAAGAGCAATACTTCTGGTATTAATTGCTGCTGGTTTGCTGGCTGGCTGCGGCGAGAAAACGCCAAAATGTAGTAGTGATGATGCAAAAAATCTGGTCGGGGATATTGCAAGAAAGACAATCGAGAAAGGGATGAAACTGGATAAGGATGTGCGTATTTCTGTAGAAAATGTCAGAACAATTAGCCATGAATCAGATCTGGATGTTTATCAGTGCGCTGCTGATTTAACGTTTACAAAACCAGATTTGCAAAATTCTCTACCAATCACCTACCGGATTCAGAAAACTGATGAGGGTAAAGGTCCGTTTTATATAAACGTAACAGGTTTATAATCACTGAATAACATCCGGGTTCCTTTTGGGTGAAATAATTCATGTTTTATTCCAAAAGGAAACCCTATGAAAAAGATCATCATATTTACCATTATAGCTATTATCACATTTAGTTGGCTCGTTACACACAATACAACTGAGTCCGAAAAAATCCCTCCTGCTAATACTCCCTTTATTATTAAGTCTAACGTACCTGGCATGTGCAAGGTCAGCGCCATCACAACCTCTACAGATACCAAACAGAATATACCTGTCGTAGCGTGCAAAATCAGCATTACGACCGCAATCACTTCCAGTACTACCAGTTACTGATCACTGTGTTTACTTTACCGACAGACTGGGATACAAAAACGTCAAACACCTTCTCAATCAGTCTTATACCGTAAGCAATGCCGGGTGTGTCGGGCTCTGAGGGTTGATTAATTCCACAGGCATATGAAGACTAAATCCTACCATCCCCATACCTGCTGAGCCGCTCCGTTGAACATCTTTATCGCCTTGCTGTGGGTGCCAATCACGGCTATCCCCGCCCGTCTTGTAGGTTGGGGCTCACCAAATACGATGCCACTGGGAAGCTCTTTCAGTGTCACGTAATGCCATTTATAGCCCAGATATGACCTGCTACTGAGCTAACTACATTGATTTGCCTAAATCCTGGGGCCTCTAAAGCGTCAGCGCCGCGCAGCAGTATAGGCAAGCCACTTTTAACGGGTTTTATCCGGCTCCCTGAGGCTGCTTTCAGAAAAGGCGTGTAATCGGATAACTACAGCAACCTAGGGAAGTATGTGCTTGTAGAATGAATGCAGTGGTAATCAAGACTACCGCTTTTACAAACCCCACCAATCGTATAACTGCGATTTGATGGCTACCCATCCTAAGTTACTTCATTAAAATAGCACTATTTTTTGAGGGCAGCGGGATAAGGGCTCTGCGCTCTCCATCCATTGCATGTTCACCCGCAAACCATTCGTAATGAACTTTATTCATGATTGATACCGGCGGTTCTTTATTCTCTATAACTATGATTTGTAAGGTATCAGGCAATTGGGTCAGTGAATGCCAGAAGCCTTCCTCAATACCAGCCGATATGGGTTCATCGAAGCCCGATACCGTAGCAGCGGCTTTCTTCTTATAACTTGTCAGCGGTGAATCAATCACGACTAGCCCAGGATGCGGGTATCCTTTTTTAATACAATATTTTAGTAATCCAATGATGAAAGCTGAATAAAGAATGGCACGAACACCTTTACCGTGAGACTGCCGAGGTTGTCCATCAACAATGATGTCATACTCTTTTTCATTAAATGAAACGTCAGGCTCGGCACCCCATTTCCAGTCTTTTAAAACAGTTTCAATTTCTCTACAAAGTTCGGCCAGCGTACGGGTAGATAATCCCTCCCATTCGAGCCGTGGTTGACTGCTCTTTTCCAGCAGTATTTCTATATCCTTTTGATGTTTTAGTAACTCAAACCATCTCTGTCGATCATTCAACTCAGAGTCTCTTTCAGCTCGCTGCTCAATAGCTAAATCTAGGCTTTCTTTGGAAAGTGTAAGAAGAGGCTCAAAAGTATATTTGATCTGGTTCTTCATTCCATCCAAGCTTTCTTTTGACTTATATCTGTCTATATTCAGAGCTTCTTTTCTTCGGTCAAGATCACTCATCGCTTTTTGCAGGCCTGCAAGGTATCCATGAATTTTTGCAGCTTCAGCTAAAGAAGAACGTCGGACTTCATTACTGTTCATTAATTTTTTAGCGTTCTCACTGTGTGGATGTAGTAAATTTTGTCCACAAAGGGAACAAGGAACTTCCTGAAGTGAAGTGAAATAGTGAGAACCTTCGGAAATAAAATCCAACCGCTTCAGGTCGGAATGGTAACGTTCTTCTAATAGGCTATATCTCGATTGAATTTCAGATACTCCCATTAACTGAGATTCTATTTTTAACGTTAACGCTGTCTCCATTTTTATTCCCTCGAGCAAGTCAGAAATAGCGGCTGCAGCCCTCTCAACTTCATCAATTGCTTGTGCAATCAATTGATCTGATAAATCATCTGCTGAGCTCGTTAATGGAAACTTGGGCGAACAAATTGAGAAACGTTCATCAAGTGGTCGAATCAAATCCTGGATGAATTCAAGCTTCGCCATCAACCTCGCTTTTACAATTTCAGGCTTTTCCTCTACGGTAACACCACCATCATCGTGCCCGGTAAGGATGTATGAAAACATGCGTTTTCGAGCAGTGTCGTCATAACCGGAACGTCCCGTTACTGGCGAGTATTCGTCGATAATGGATACTTCATCTACCAAAAATATAGGAGCGAGCGTTCGAATCGAGAAACGTTGCGTTTCGCCACGAGCATTCTTGCGAAGCTTCGCCTCTTTGATCCCCGCAAAAGGGAAAAGTATGGACGTCACATCTGGCCCCTTACTCGTTCCTTTACGCACAGGAGCAATTATTTTACCTTCTCCATGGATGTCTTGAATAGCGACATCATGTGCCTCTAATTTCCCCCCCTCAAGACCGCGCTTGAGCGTTAACACCCCCCCTTCATCATTTTCGAATTCAACATAAAGATGGGTGTAATCGGTGGCCTCTTTAAGCTTTTTTTTGAGTTTTTCGGCACCAAGAATGTAGTCAAGACAACTCACAAGGTAACTTTTCCCAGTATCAGATTCCCCTGCTAGAATATTCGCACCCTTATAGAAATCAACATAAGCGTCTTGAACGCTGTTTCCGCGCAATAGTATTTTTCTTATACGAAGCATGTTATAAATCCAGTAGATCAATTGCGGTCAATCGGTCGAATTCAGAACCCCATTGCCCCACATTCTGAGATATATATGAAGCAAGTTCTTCATCCGTATATTCATAGAATTGCTTTGTGACCCAAGAGGCACGTTCTGCGAGCTCTTTTGAATACTGTGACATCAAAAGCCGCACAAACCTTCCTGTTAAATTGGTAGCCTGATACAAAATACCTTCGGCAGCAAAGACAACCTTAATCAATTCTCTTGATAGCATTAAATGCAGCCCTGCCTGAATTGCGCTTCGCTTAACAAGAAGCTCTGCTCCCCGGTGAGGAACTGCTGGATGAAGGCTTTTAGGCCCCCTAGGTACGTCACTGGTATGCACAAGAAGATAGTCATACGAAACTATCCTTTGTAGGTCCATTGCTACATTGTCCGCTGCATCCAATATGAACAGAGCACGAAATCCATACTCCAGCGGAGTGTTAAAAGGTCTCTGCTCAAAGTTTCCTTCAAATACTTGCATTTCGCTCATGGATTGCACCAATTAATCAAGTTTGTATTGGCTAGTTGGTGGCATATACCTTCACGATCCTTATTCGTTACGTGAATGGCAAGTGGGTGCGCACCAAGTTGCAGGGTCTGAGCGGCCTTGACGGTATTTTTTAACCGAAGGAGTGGAGTCCCTGTCAGGTCAGAGGTGTAGTGATACAGACCATCATCAAACTCTACAAGTAAAGAATTAAAGAATTCTTGATTCGCCATTTGGTCCCTAGCGAGTTCCTTTAGCCCTTCCGAGCAATAAAAAGTTATTCGGGACCGTTCAAAGAGTTTTACATGGCTGATACTTGATTGAAAATCAACTAAATCTCGCACGTTGGTTTTGATATCAGCGCTGATAACTGAAAAGAGTTGTTCAATATATACAGTTTCAATGGGAGCCACAGATGATGGGGGCCTAGTTGGTGGATCCCGCTCAATTAATGGTGCGCCAAAGACCATAAGATGAAAAGAGGTTTTACTGTGTTCGGCAAGTATCTCAATAGGCTGTTTTGCATGAAAAATACTAAAATCAAACTCTTTAATATATTTTTCAAGTTCAGGCGTCAGGTCAACACTATGTTTCGATGTAATTTGCTTTGAAAAAGTTGCCCACTCGGATAGCATTTTCTCTTTGAGTTTAGTTGGATCATCTAGGAGGTCTTGGAATGGCGATGTTACCCCTTTATGTGTAACAAAATGGTATTGTGTAGGTACTGTGTAGTCCTTGATGAAAGTATAATAGATAACTTTTGCAACTTCGATGCCTGCCTTAGGAAGGCCTAAATTCGCATCATAATGTTTGCATTGATATAAGTGCCATCTTCGAGGAACAGCATCAGATGGATCAAGCCATACAACAATATCTCTGCCTTTATCTCCTGCCCCGCCACGTTGTTGTACTTCGTTGACATATTGCTGACCAGCTAAGTATTCAGAGGCCCATTCGAGTGTAAACCTTTCAAATTCGGCGGCGCTAAACTGTGCCAGACGATCCAAGGGGGCTATTGGAAGCCCTACACCTAACCCAAGCAGCCGAGCGTTCGCACCCGGCCACGTTGTAGGAGCAGAAAGCGCGCCAAGCGTCGAACTTGAATTTTGTTTCATCTTCTCTACCACCACAACCTCCATGGAGAAGTGATATTAAATCTTTAGTCTTTTAAAATTTTACAAAATCTAACACAGTGCGCCAGGAAAGTAATTGACTAAGGTTCCCCACACACAAGAGCAAATCTTAACCTTGCTACGGGACATAACTACTTCCGCCCCACCGGCTACCCAGTCATCGACAGTTTGGCAGCTCACTCCACTGTGCCGAGCATAAGCCTCTTTTGACATCAGCATTTTTATCTCTTTTCATAACCATCACTTTGATGGGTGTAGATTGATAAAATGTTTTTTGATTTCAATAATTGAATCAAGTATGGGTTTGAATAATGAAAAATCGATAGTTTTTCTATTTTCCCTTACTATATAAGTAGCAAATCTATCTTTTCCAAATGTAGTAGAACTGTCATGATTATTGCTTTTATCGAAGCTTTTTCCATTATACTTCATTTGCAAAACTTTTGGTTCAAAAAAATCCTCTAGTGAAGAATAGTTATCCCCTGGTAATAACGGAGTAAAAAGAACATATAAATTACTCTCTAAGTGATAAAACGCCCCTTTTCTAACATCCTCCGCTTTTTTTGGTAGATGCGAATAATCCTTTATTATTTGATTTATGAAGTCAGATGGCCCTGTGTCATTATCTAATAAAATTATCACTGGATTTTTAGGAGGCTGTTTTTCATACGCTTTACAAAGTAAACCATGTCGTCTGAAAAACCTCGAATAGTCTGCAGCTCCACCAGACAAATCGAGAAAATATTTTTTCTTGTCATTGGTTTTAAATAAATTAACTTTTAACACTCTATTCTTTGTGTTTTTTTCCTCTCTAACTAACTGAGGGTAATCCAAAAACAAAGAATCAATTGCACACTTAAGATAAACCGGGTCAGTTTTCCCTTCTGTTAAGATTGTTATTTGCTCATTTCCATAGAAATTTTTATAGTATAGGAATTTGCTGTATGCTTTCTCTCTGGAGTTAAGTCTCTGCTTAAAATCCAACCCAAATCCTTTAACCACATATCTCTCAGGACGCGCATTTTTCTTTGCTTCCACATTATTATATTTATCAAGCATATCGATAAATGCAAATCGCCCTTCTAATTCACTAAGGGTGCCCTTTCTATGTTTTCCATCTTTCTCAATAAGTGTATACGAACCTTCAAAGTATAAAGAATGCGCCATCGCTCTTGTATTCTTTATATACTCTCTGCTTACATTTATTTTTTTATTTACAGTTAAACCTGTAACTTGCTGTCTTGATGTACACCTAGACACTCTGTTTTTATTATGGTTTAAAGTGAAGCCTGCACGATGAATTTCTTCTACCAATATCTTACCTGGTTCGTTTTCTTTCTCATTAGAAACTAATGCATCAGGGATGTTTTTTTTGTTTGTTGAAAACGTAATGTCATCTGCATAGCGGCTGTAACTACAACCATATGTGACTGCTAGCTTTGATAATCTGAAATCTAAAATCCTACAAATAAGATTAGTTATTACTGGAGAACAAGGGCTTCCTTGCGGAAGCGATCCATCCAGGCAGGCTATCTGCGCAATAATGGTTGCAACATTTGGATGTAACTTGAAATTTTGGTTTGCAATAAAATATCCTCGCACGCGACCAAAATTAAAGGATGGGAAGAAATTCTCAATATCAATATTAAATACAATATTTTTATCTCGATGCCTCTCAGCATTTGTAATTATAGTTTTATTCTTCTCAAAACCATGTGATACATTTTGTTTAATATTATTTTTTGCCCAAATTTCTTCCTGGCATATATATAGAAGTTCAGAAAGTCGTTGTTGAATATCTTTCAGTTTTTCATCAGGAGCAAAGATCTCCCGCTCTCCTCCAGACTTTTTCTTTATAGTAAATTTTTTGTATTGATTTTCTGGCCTTATTCTATACAAAACATTAGTCAGAAATGTAACTTTAATCTGAAGCAAATCAGCCAGTTCAAATTTGTTACAACAAGCCTGCAGCCTTGCCAGATAGGTAGGTTTAAACATAACAGTAAATTCCATTATTGATTATGTTAATGCACATGCAGGTACTCTTACGCATTTAACGGTGACGCCAAGATGACTTGACGGCAGTCAGAGGGCGAATACTCCCGACCTTGTTAACACTGATTGCGATACCACAACCAACAAATCTACCTGCATGTGCCGTATTAAATTAGCATAGTCATCATATAACTCAAGCCCCCAATCAATTTTTTTCAAAATCCTCAATAAGTTATAGATGGTTTGCGTTCTGTTCATTTCTGGCATCAGAGTGATGATTAGGCAAGTTAGCTGGGAAAATTTATCCGGAGTATATACAAAGAAAGTAGTCAGCCCAGTTGAATCATCTAAACAAGACCAATTAACTAATTTATTTAAATGAAAAATAATGCTTTTGAGCTAACCAATTATGCACTTAAGCTAAATTTACCGTTTTTGGGGCTAGCCCAACATCGAGGGCGCATAAGCTTTAGCCCACTTTTACTTTCCTGTTTTCTTTAGTAACAGAAGGTTAACTATCAAATATTTTTGTTGGGCTATGTGGGCTAACAGTTTTCATATTTACGTGTTTTTTTATTCTTCTCCGGTTTCCGTTTCAGATACCGGAGTAAACAACAGCGTATAAGCCCAGGGACGTGCATGCTTGAGGTGTCTCAGCCGTGGCATACGTATCAGCCATCCCTCCACGCTGGTGGACTTTTTGAGCATTCCAGCCTCATGAAGGATTCTGCCGGCAGTATCCTTGCTGAGAGGAGTAGAACCTACGCCCTTCGCATTACGAATGCGAGCTAACTCCAAAATGAGTACGAACATGAGTACAAAAAAAATATATCATTAAATGTAGTATAAATTTCAATCAGATACAGCAAAAATTACAATTCAACGTCTAATTCCGCTAATACTACTCTGGCGGTTAATAACGAGCCATTATGTGAGTTGCACGTAATGGCTTTTTTACGCCTGCTACGCGTCTTCTTTCAATTCTGAGTTACCAAAACTCATAATCAGACTCCTGACAATATTAACAATGCAGCTTTTATGTGATAACAATCACAGTGCATTAACCGTTCAAGAGTTTGTCATGAAAAAAACATTTACCTTCAGCCTGTTAGCAATTGTCTTTGCAAGCCTGTTGAGTGCTTGTGTTCCCCACCATCATCACCGCCACAGCGATGGCCCTCGTGGTCCTGCGCCCTCCGGTAAGCCAATGCCACCTTCAAATGGTGGACCAAATCACGGCAGTCATGGTCGCTATTAATTAGTAATTCATAGCGGGAAAGTACATACTCTCCCGCTATCCACGGCGCTTAAACTGCCCTGCATCAATGCCATGTTGCTTCATTTTCCGCCACAGCGTAGTGCGGCCGATTCCAAGTAAAGCCGACATTTCCTGAATGCGACCGCCTGTGACTTGGGCTGCGTTAATAATTGCCTCTTTTTCAACTTCCGCAAATGACAGACTGGTGGAAAGGCGGGTGGCGCTGACATCATCTGTCGCCTGCTCGGTAAACAGATGTTCCGGCAAATCACTGACGCGAATGCGCCCATTATCACTACTCAGAGCAAGATTCTCGATGACGCTGTAAAGTTCAAAATCGTTGCCAGGCCATGCACAGGAAACCAGGCGAGCGAGGGCATCGTCATCAATTTTCAGCCGCGTAGAGAAGCGTTTTTCAAGGCTGCGTAATTTGTTATTCACCAGCGCCGGAATGCTGCCACGCCGCATACGCAGTGGCGGGATGGTAATTTCAAATGCATGCAGCGCGTAATACAGCTGGCGACTAAAACGATTTTGTTCCACCAGCATTGCGAGGTCCGCGGTCGTTGTGGCAATCACTTTGACATCAATGGGTATTAAACGCCGCGCATCCAGTCGCGTGATAACACCCTGCTTGATAACCTGAAGCAAAGCAGACTGTAACTCCACCGCCAGATATTCAATCTTTTCAAGAAACAGCGTGCCGCCGTGCGCCAGTTCCAGCCGACTCAGACGGCCATTTTCATTATCCGTGCGATCGCCACCAATAAATTCTTCCGCCAGCGCCGCATCACCATATAACTCACAATTGACGGCGATATAAGGCCCCGCTGCACGCTCGCTTTCATTATGAATTGCCTGACTTAGCAGTGCCTTGCCCACGCCCTCTTCTCCACAAAGCAGGACAGGAAAGCTACTGCGCGCCGCCTGGCGACCAAAATGAATCAAGCGGCGGGTTTGCGGATCGTCCTGTGGCATATGAGCGAAGGTATGGCTGACTTTTCCTAATTGACTGGTCATTAACTGCCGCATCTGTTCCACAGGATGGAGCAATAAAATAAAGCTGGTTCCCTGCGTTTCTATTATCGGTTTAAGGGTTATCACCGCATCAATAAACTGATGCTGACTTTCAAAGGTTGCTTCTACGTGTTTGAGCGGATGTGCCTGTTTTATTGCTTGTTGCAATACGGCGGGTAACGTTAAGAGTTCAGTGATTGCCCTTCCCTGACTTGCCGTCGCGTCAAGGCGCAAGACTCGCGCCGCCTGGGCGTTGATAAATTGCAAATTACCCTGCTCGTCCCAGCTAATCACGCCATCATCCATACTTTCTAACAGGGCATTAAGTTGATTTAAATGACGGTTAGTTTCAGCGAGCAAACTGTCCGTCAGCAGTAAATTTCCGACCTCGCGTGCGATTGCCAACGTCAACGGCAAATCAGCTGCGGTAGTTTGCTCAACCGGACACGCCAGCGCTATTGTTCCCGTCAATCGGCCCTTGCTGTCAAACAACGGCGTTGCGCAAAAGGCCCAGTTCCAGAGTGCCTGTTTGAAATGTTGATCGGCCATCGTTTTCACGGCCTGACCAGAGATAGCCGCTAACGATAGCGCACAAGTACCAATAATTCCCTCGGCGCAATACGTGCCGTCATTGAATCCCAGTACACTTAGCTGCTGCAAGGTTTGCGGATCGCCATTACGGCTGAGAATGCAGGCGGTTTCATCGAGGATAAGCAACGCACACTCTCGCGGTGCCATATATTCCCAGGCATCTTCCAGCGCAGCCTGCCCGAGCGTCAGCATCGCTTTCTTACGCCGATAAATAGAAGCAAATGTCACGCCCTGGGCCTGGTGTGGTACGTTCCATGTCTCCCGTTTCATCAGCTTATTGCATCTCTCCCAGGAGGTTGCAATTAAGGGAGATATGCCCCGACCATCGTTGTTAAAAGCGCCACTCATATCCCGCATCCCTTATGACAAAAGGTGTTCCGGCTCGCAATTTTAAGTATTAATACACGTAAAAGTTTCAATATGGAACACTCATTAAAGCATATGTTTCACTATGAAACATAATTTGGGCTAATTTTCTTTTCCCTTGCCTGATGCACAATGGATTCATCGGCAGTCAGTGGTCGCCGTGTCGTTGAACATCATCCATGCCCTACCGTAATTGCTGGAGCAAAATAATGAAAAAATTGATCAATGATGTGCAAGACGTACTGGACGAACAACTGGCAGGACTAGCGAAAGCGCATCCATCGCTGACACTGCATCAGGATCCGGTGTATGTCACCCGAGCTGATGCCCCCGTTGCAGGAAAAGTCGCCCTGCTGTCGGGTGGCGGCAGCGGACACGAGCCGATGCATTGTGGTTATATCGGTCAGGGGATGCTTTCGGGGGCCTGTCCGGGCGAAATTTTCACCTCACCGACGCCCGATAAAATCTTTGAATGCGCCATGCAAATTGATGGCGGCGAAGGTGTACTGTTGATTATCAAAAATTACACCGGCGATATTCTTAACTTCGAAACAGCAACCGAGTTACTGCACGATAGCGGCGTAAAAGTGACCACTGTGGTCATTGATGACGACGTTGCAGTAAAAGACAGTCTTTATACCGCCGGGCGACGCGGCGTTGCCAACACCGTATTAATTGAAAAACTCGTAGGTGCAGCGGCGGAGCGTGGCGACTCACTGGACGCCTGTGCGGAACTGGGGCGTAAGTTGAATAATCAAGGCCACTCAATAGGTATCGCTCTCGGTGCCTGTACCGTTCCTGCCGCGGGCAAACCTTCTTTTACCCTGGCGGATAATGAGATGGAGTTTGGCGTCGGCATTCATGGTGAGCCAGGTATTGACCGCCGCCCCTTCTCTTCCCTTGATCAAACCGTCGATGAAATGTTCGACACCCTGCTGGAAAATGGCTCATACCATCGCACTTTGCGTTTATGGGATTATCAACAAGGCAGCTGGCAGGAAGAACCACAAACCAAACAACCGCTCCAGTCTGGCGATCGGGTGATTGCGCTGGTTAACAATCTTGGCGCAACTCCGCTTTCTGAGCTGTACGGCGTCTATAACCGCCTGACCACACGTTGCCAGCAAGCGGGATTGACTATCGAACGTAATTTAATTGGCGCGTACTGCACCTCACTGGATATGACCGGTTTCTCAATCACCTTACTGAAAGTTGATGACGAAACGCTGGCACTCTGGGACGCCCCGGTCCACACCCCGGCCCTTAACTGGGGTAAATAAGGAGAAAGCAATGTCACTGAGCAGAACTCAAATTGTTAACTGGCTCACTCGTTGTGGCGATATTTTCAGCACCGAGAGCGAGTATCTTACTGGACTGGATCGCGAGATTGGCGACGCTGACCACGGGCTAAATATGAACCGAGGCTTTGGCAAAGTGGTGGAAAAACTCCCTGCTATCGCAGATAAAGATATCGGTTTCATTCTCAAGAATACCGGCATGACGCTACTTTCCAGCGTCGGAGGTGCCAGTGGTCCGCTGTTCGGTACCTTCTTTATCCGCGCCGCACAGACAACCCAGGCACGGCAAAGCCTGACGCTGGAAGAGCTTTATCAGATGTTCCGCGATGGCGCGGACGGCGTAATCAGTCGCGGGAAAGCCGAACCTGGCGATAAAACCATGTGTGATGTGTGGGTGCCGGTGGTGGAATCGTTACGTCAGTCCTGCGAGCAAAATCTCTCTGTTCCGGCGGCGCTCGACGCTGCCAGTAGCATCGCCGAATCCGCTGCACAAAGTACGATTACGATGCAAGCCCGCAAAGGCCGCGCCAGTTATCTCGGTGAACGCAGTATTGGTCACCAGGATCCCGGCGCGACCTCGGTGATGTTTATGATGCAAATGTTGGCGTTAGCCGCAAAAGAGTAAGGAATTGGTGATGGTAAACCTGGTCATAGTTTCACATAGCAGCCGACTGGGAGAAGGTGTCGGTGAATTAGCCCGTCAGATGTTAATGAGTGATAATTGTAAAATCGCCATTGCCGCGGGAATTGACGATCCACAAAATCCCATTGGTACCGATGCCGTCAAAGTGATGGAGGCCATCGAATCTGTTGCCGATGCCGACCATGTGCTGGTCATGATGGATATGGGTAGCGCATTATTGAGTGCTGAAACTGCGCTGGAATTGCTGGCTCCCGAGATCGCCGCAAAAGTACGTTTGTGTGCTGCGCCGTTGGTCGAAGGTACACTGGCAGCAACGGTCAGCGCGGCCTCGGGGGCGGATATCGACAAAGTTATCTTTGACGCCATGCATGCGCTGGAAGCCAAACGTGAACAACTGGGTTTACCGTCCTCCGACACTGAAATCTCTGACACATGTCCTCCGTACGATGAAGAAGCCCGTTCTCTGGCGGTGGTCATAAAAAACCGTAACGGCCTGCATGTACGTCCGGCCTCCCGGCTGGTTTATACCTTATCGACATTTAATGCCGATATGTTGCTGGAGAAAAACGGCAAATGCGTTACACCGGAGAGTATTAACCAGATTGCGTTACTACAAGTTCGCTATAACGATACGCTGCGCCTGATTGCGAAAGGACCAGAAGCTGAAGAGGCACTGATCGCTTTCCGTCAGTTGGCTGAAGATAACTTTGGTGAAACGGAGGAAGTTGCTCCACCTACTCTGCGTCCCGTTCCGCCTGTTTCGGGTAAAGCCTTTTATTATCAACCTGTTTTATGTACGGTACAGGCAAAATCAACCCTGACCGTGGAAGAAGAACAAGAACGATTACGCCAGGCCATTGACTTCACGTTATTAGATCTGATGACGTTAACAGCGAAAGCAGAAACCAGCGGGCTTGACGATATTGCCGCAATCTTTTCTGGTCACCATACACTGTTAGATGATCCGGAACTGCAGGCGGCGGCAAGCGAACTCCTTCAGCATGAACATTGCACGGCGGAATATGCCTGGCAGCAAGTTCTTAAAGAACTTAGCCAGCAATACCAACAGCTGGATGATGAATATCTACAGGCTCGCTATATCGATGTGGACGATCTTCTGCATCGCACCCTGGTCCACCTGACCCAAACGAAAGAAGAACTCCCGCAGTTTAACTCGCCAACTATTCTACTGGCGGAGAACATTTATCCCTCCACAGTACTGCAACTGGATCCAGCGGTTGTAAAAGGTATCTGCCTTAGCGCCGGAACTCCGCTATCCCACAGTGCCCTAATCGCCCGTGAACTGGGAATTGGCTGGATTTGCCAGCAGGGTGAGAAACTGTATGCGATACAACCAGAAGAAACGCTAACGCTGGACGTTAAAACGCAACGTTTCAACCGTCAGGGTTAAACCACCGTTCGGATGGCATCATTCTGATGTCATCCGGCAATTTACTCTGCACTGATGTTTTTTAACTACCTGTTATATTTTTCACCAAATTATGATGATTTTTCTTCGCTAATCGCGAACCCAACGTCGCTGGCTGACGAATAAACAGATGTTATTTTATCACTCTATTTCGCCGTTATTTATCCCTTTAATTCCCTTTTCTAAAATGTCTGTCAGTTCGCAGAATGTGATTTCGATCATGCAGCTAGTGCGATCCTGAACTAAGGTTTTCTGATACTTGAATACCGTTTTATTCGGTTTCGCCAAAGGAGAATGATTGATGAAATCCCCCGCACCTTCTCGCCCGCAAAAAATGGCGTTAATTCCAGCCTGCATCTTTTTGTGTTTCGCTGCGCTATCGGTGCAGGCAGAAGAAACATCGGTAACACCACAACCGCCTGATATTTTATTAGGGCCGCTGTTTAATGATGTGCAAAACGCCAAACTTTTTCCGGACCAAAAAACCTTTGCCGATGCCGTGCCGAACAGCGATCCGCTGATGATCCTTGCTGATTATCGGATGCAGCAAAACCAGAGCGGATTTGATCTACGCCATTTCGTTAACGTCAATTTCACCCTGCCGAAAGAGGGCGAGAAATATGTTCCGCCAGAGGGGCAATCACTGCGCGAACATATTGACGGACTTTGGCCGGTATTAACGCGTTCTACCGAAAACACCGAAAAATGGGATTCTCTATTACCGCTGCCAAAGCCTTATGTCGTGCCAGGCGGACGTTTTCGCGAGGTATATTACTGGGACAGTTACTTCACCATGTTAGGACTTGCCGAAAGCGGTCACTGGGATAAAGTCGCGGATATGGTGGCCAATTTTGCTCATGAAATAGACACTTACGGTCATATTCCCAACGGCAACCGCAGTTACTATTTAAGCCGCTCGCAACCGCCCTTCTTTGCCCTGATGGTAGAGTTACTGGCGCAGCATGAAGGCGACGCCGCGTTGAAACAATACCTGCCGCAAATGCAAAAAGAATATGCTTACTGGATGGACGGTGTTGAAAACCTGCAAGCCGGACAACAGGAAAAACGCGTTGTAAAACTTCAGGATGGTACCCTTCTCAACCGCTACTGGGACGATCGCGATACGCCACGACCAGAGTCATGGGTGGAAGATATTGCCACTGCCAAAAGCAATCCGAATCGACCTGCCACTGAAATTTACCGCGACCTGCGCTCTGCCGCTGCGTCTGGCTGGGATTTCAGCTCGCGCTGGATGGACAATCCGCAGCAGTTAAACACCTTACGCACCACCAGCATCGTACCGGTCGATCTGAACAGCTTGATGTTCAAAATGGAAAAAATCCTCGCCCGCGCCAGCAAAGCTATCGGAGATAACGCGATGGCAAACCAGTACGAAACGCTGGCAAATGCCCGTCAAAAAGGGATCGAAAAATACCTGTGGAACGATCAACAAAGCTGGTATGCCGATTACGACCTGAAAAGTCATAAAGTGCGCAATCAGTTAACCGCGGCCGCCCTGTTCCCGCTGTACGTCAATGCGGCAGCGAAAGATCGCGCCAGCAAAATGGCGACGGCGACGAAAACACATCTGCTGCAACCAGGCGGCCTGAACACCACGTCGGTGAAAAGTGGGCAACAATGGGATGCGCCAAACGGCTGGGCGCCGTTGCAGTGGGTCGCGACAGAAGGATTACAAAACTACGGGCAAAAAGAGGTAGCGATGGACATTAGCTGGCACTTCCTGACCAATGTTCAGCACACCTATGACCGGGAGAAAAAGCTGGTGGAAAAATATGATGTCAGCACCACCGGAACAGGGGGCGGCGGTGGCGAATATCCATTACAGGATGGCTTTGGCTGGACCAATGGCGTGACGCTGAAAATGCTGGATTTGATCTGCCCGAAAGAGCAACCGTGTGACAATGTTCCGGCGACGCGTCCACTCAGTGAATCAACAACACAGCCGCTAAAACAAAAAGAGGCGGAACCTACGCCTTAACTTTACTGTATATCGAGCAATGCCATTACGTGCATAAAATTGGCATTGCTCTTTCTTCATCACGAAATACCACTCTTTCTACGGTCTATGCCTTTATTTTCTTTTATTAGAGAAGATTTTAATTTTATTTTATCAACTTGTTAATCATCACACCTCTATTTATATTTTCCCCCACTCCCCATTCTCCCTGACAATTTTCTTGTGGAACAAAGTGTTATTTAAGAAACAAGCAAATCATTCTGTCTCTTTAGACAAATTTTGACATCAAACATGATCTTTTTCGCTATATGTGTAAGTATATAGCGGTTTTAATTATCAGGATATTACTTATGTCACTAACCAGACGGAGGTTTACACAGATTCTTGCGTCGACATTGTTCCTGCATCATCTGCCGTCCTTTGCACAATCAGTCAAATTCTGGGCCTCACTGACGCTTCCCGAAGCCCAACACATTACACGCATCGTCAGCGCAGGCGCGCCCGCCGATTTACTATTGCTGGCTGTCGCGCCAGAAAAAATGGTCGGTTTTTCCTCTTTTGATTTTGCCCGTCAGGCATTAATTCCATTGCCAGAGCACATTCGCCAGTTCCCCAGGCTGGGACGACTCGCCGGGCGCGCCAGCACACTCTCGCTGGAAGGGCTTATGGCGTTACATCCCGATTTGGTCGTTGATTGCGGCAATACGGATGAAACCTGGATCTCCCAGGCACGGCAGGTTAGCGAACAGACACAAATACCCTGGTTATTGCTTAACGGGAAACTGGAACAATCAGCAGAACAGTTAACAACGCTTGGCAAAACGTTAGGCGAAGAGCACCGCGCCGCAGAACAAGCCAATCTCGCCAGCCGCTTCGTTGGTGAAGCTCAGGCATTCGCCACCTCACCCGCCGCTAATCTCAGCTTTTATGCTGCGCGCGGTCCTCGAGGGCTGGAAACGGGCTTACAGGGTTCGTTGCATACCGAGGCGGCGGAATTATTAGGTTTGCACAACGTCGCGCAAATAGCCGATCGCCACGGTCTGACACAGGTTTCCATGGAAAATCTCCTGCGCTGGCAGCCGGATATTATTCTGGTTCAGGAGGCCGTTACTGCAGATTTTATTCGTCGTGATCCTCTCTGGCAGGGCGTGAAAGCGGTTGCGGAACAACGCATCTTATTTTTAAGTGGCCTGCCCTTTGGCTGGCTGGATGCCCCGCCGGGAATCAACCGTCTTCTGGGATTACGCAGACTTCACGCCTGGCTGGATCCCGCCATCAATCGCCAGTTTAAAAGTGACATGCAGCATTACGCCCAACTGTTCTGGCATTGTTCACTCAGTGACGCCGACTATCAAAAATTGGTGGCGAGCTAATGAGAACCGTAAACGGATGTATTTTGCTGCTGGCAGCTATCAGTATCACTTTTGCCGCCGTAAGTGGGGCTTATCATCTCGATATGCAGCAACTGCTGGCGCTCATTCTTCGTCAAGAAAATGTTCCTGTGCAGGAACAAATTGTCTTCTGGCAAATCCGCGTGCCGCGTATTCTTGCTGCGCTGTTTCTGGGCGCGGCGCTGGCAGGGGCCGGAACCACCTATCAGGGAATGTTCCGTAATCCCTTAGTGTCACCGGATATTTTAGGCGTCTCCGCCGGTGCCGGACTTGGTGCCTGCGCGGCAATCCTGTGGGGATTATCCATTGTTTACATCCAGCTGTACGCATTTTGCGGCGGGCTGATGGTGGTCGCGGGCGTCTGGTTGATTACGCGTCGGGTGACCCGCCACGATCCGATCTTAACCCTGGTGCTGGTAGGCATTGCGTTAGGAACGTTGTGCGGAGCGGGGATATCGCTAATAAAAACGCTGGCCGATCCTTACACCCAGTTACCGTCAATTACCTTCTGGTTGCTGGGGGGGCTGTCCACCGTGACCTTACGCGATCTCTGCTATGCTGCACCGATCATTCTCATAGGCTCCTTGCCCCTGTTTTTTCTCCGCTGGCGCATGAATTTACTCACGCTTTCCGACGACGAAGCCCGTTCGCTGGGACTGAACGTGACACGTCTGCGCTTTGGATTGATTGTCTGCGCCACACTCATCACCGCCAGCACGGTAGCAATAGCAGGCATAATTGGTTGGGTCGGCCTGGTCGTTCCGCACATTGCCCGCTTGTTGACCGGTCATAACCATCAGCAGCTGTTGCCCATGGCAATGTGTACTGGCGCGATTCTGCTCCTGCTTACCGATACGCTGGCACGCAGCATTGGAACAACAGAAATCCCACTTGGCATTCTGACCGCTTTTGTTGGTGCACCGTTTTTCCTGTTTTTGTTGTTACGCGGAGGTCGCCAGTGACTTTGCTTGCCGTCCGTCATGCGTCTCTGGGTTACTCCCGCCATCCGGTGCTACGCGACGTGTCCTTCACCCTGTCGCAAGGAACAATTTGTTGTCTGTTAGGAGCCAATGGTTGCGGCAAAACCACACTCATGCGCTCCATTCTTGGCGTTATACCGTTATTAAAAGGCGAGATCTTACTGGATAGCCTCCCTGTGCAGACACTCAGCCATCGCCAGCGCGCGCAGGCTATTGCCTGGGTGCCGCAGGCGCACGACGGCATTTTTGCTTTTAGTGTGCTGGATATGGTGTTGATGGGCCTGGCCCCCACCATAGGCGCTTTTTCCGTTCCCGGTAAGCAAGAACGCCTGAAAGCAACGGAGCAACTGGAAAAGCTGGGCATTTTGCATCTGGCGACACGACGCTGGAATACGCTTAGCGGCGGTGAACGTCAGCTGGCTTTAATCGCCCGTGCACTCGTCCAGCAACCGCGCTTGTTATTACTGGATGAGCCTGCCTCCAGCCTCGATTTCGGTCATCAGATCCAACTTCTGGACACGCTGGCGCAGCTCAAAAATAACGGCATGACAATGTTAATGTCGACTCATCATCCGCTCCATGCAAACGCCATTGCCGACAGCATTATCCAGGTAGAGCCAGATGGACGAGTAACACAAGGCTTACCGACCGAACAGTTAACAACGAAAAAACTGGCTGCCCTGTACCGGGTTTCTGCCGACCAGATTCACCATCACCTCTCTGCAATTAAGCACTAAGGAAAAATCATGCTCATTGACGATATTGATTTTGCAGACCTTTACCTTCAGCAACTCAGGCTGGCCCATCGCACAGAAAAAACGCCGGATCACTGGGATCAACGGGCGGAAAAAATGGCGGAAAATTGCGCCTCGCCTACGGACAGCTACCTGCAACAACTGACCTCAAAAATTGACCTGCAAGGCGCGCAAACCTTATTCGATATGGGCTGCGGACCGGGTACCGTATCGCTGGCGCTGGCGGACAAACTCACGACGATTTATGGCGTTGATTACAGTCAGGGGATGCTGAACGTTGCCGCCCGTCGTGCCGCCGCGCTAAAGGCAGACAATGTCCACTGGATCCAGCGCGCCTGGGAAGAGGACTGGAGTGACCTGCCACGCTGCGATATTGCCGTGGCTTCCCGCTCCACTCTGGTGGCTGATATGCGCCAGGCAATGAGCAAACTGAATAATCAGGCACGGCTTCGCGTCTATACGACTCATCTGGTCAGCACCTCGTTCGTCTCTCCAGCCATTCAGCGGGCGGCTGGTCGGGAAGTGATCGAATTACCCAACTATATCTTTGCACTCAACGTCCTGTATCAGATGGGAATTTATGCTCACGTTGATTTTATCCGCGGACAAAATTGCCAACAGGATAACAGCACCTGGGAACGTTTTGAGCAGAACGTCAGCTGGAGTCTGGGCGCGCTTAACGACGATGAGCGTGAGCGGTTATATCGCTGGTATCAACAACAAGATGCTCGTGCCCTCGCCCCTGCCAGCCGCGACTGGGCGCTCATCTGGTGGGATAGCGTACCGCAGGAGACACTGCGATGATTTTCCTTTCTCAGGCACAAATCGATGCGTTATTGCTGGAAGATATCCAGGGCGGTGACCTGACCACGCGAGCATTAAATATTGGACACCAGCATGGCTATATAGAGTTTTTTCTCCGTCAGGGCGGCTGCATCAGCGGCATTTCTGTCGCGTGTAAGATGTTAACTACGCTGGGATTAACTATTGATGACGCGGTCAGCGACGGTTCACAAGCGAACGCGGGTCAGCGGCTAATCCGTGCGCAAGGTAATGCCGCAGCACTTCATCAGGGATGGAAGGCAGTCCAGAATGTGCTGGAGTGGAGTTGCGGTGTTTCTGATTATCTCGCTCAAATGCTGGCGTTACTTCGTGAACGTTACCCTGATGGCAATATCGCCTGCACCCGAAAAGCAATTCCGGGCACCCGCTTACTGGCCTCGCAGGCAATTCTGGCTGCCGGAGGACTGATTCATCGTGCCGGATGTGCGGAAACCATATTATTGTTTGCCAACCACCGCCATTTTCTTCATGACAATCAGGACTGGTCAGGCGCAATCAATCAGTTACGTCGCCACGCACCCGAGAAGAAAATAGTTGTTGAAGCCGACACGCCGAAAGAGGCAATCGCCGCGTTACGCGCGCAACCAGACGTACTTCAGCTCGACAAATTTAGTCCGCAACAGGCAACTGAAATTGCGCAAATAGCACCGTCGCTGGCTCCCCACTGCACGCTGGCTCTGACCGGCGGAATTAATCTGACAACACTCAAAAATTACCTCGACTGCGGCATTCGCCTTTTTATTACCTCCGCGCCTTATTACGCGACACCAGCTGACATTAAAGTCAGTCTGCAACCCGCAGCCTCTATTTAATTCTTTGTTAAACGGAATTTATTCTATGAGACTCAAAAAACGTTATCTCTGCACAGCATTATCACTTGCCTTTACCCAGCAGGCCGTAGCGGCTCAGGAGAGTGACACGCTGACCGTATGGTCCAGTCCGGTATCATCAACGACGACCACCGTTCTCGATCAACCCACCATGAAGGCCCTGGATAAACAGAATGTCGCTCAGGCATTAAGTGTCGTCCCCGGCGTGGTGCTGCAAAAGTCAGGTAGCCGCAACGAAGAACAGGTCAAAGTTCGTGGCTTTGATAGTCGTCAGGTGCCGGTCTATTTCGACGGTGTGCCCATTTATGTTCCCTATGACGGCAACCTCGATCTGGCGCGGATTCTGACCAACAATTTGGGGGCAGTTGAAGTTTCCAAAGGGTATTCGTCGCTGCTTCAGGGGCCTAATCAGATGGGCGGAGCCATTAATATCACCACCCAGAAGCCAACAAAACCTCTGGAAGCAAGTCTGGGATATCGCCAGGGATGGAGCCGTAGCCAGGACAATGCCTACGATATGCATGCTTCATTTGCCGCCAGCAGCGATCTGGGGTATTTGCAAGTCAGCGGTAGCCAGCTAAAGCAGGATTTTCTCGGCCTGCCGCATGGTGTAAATAATGATATTGCAGGCAAACACGGCAAGATGATTAATTCATCGGCTGATGATAAACGCGGCATTGTGAAGCTCGGTTTTACACCACGCGAAAACGATGAATACACATTGACTTACATTAAGCAGGATGGTGAAAAAGATAACCCGCCATACAGTGGAAATAGTGGTCAGAAATCACGCTACTGGCAGTGGCCAGAGTATGACAAAGAAAGTTTTTATTATCAGGGAACGACCCAACTAAACGATCGTTTTACCCTGAAAAGTCGGCTGTATCGCGACACCTTTGAAAATACGCTAATGATGTACAACTCGCTGGCTGATTTGAAAAATAAAAAAGGCAGCTACAGCCATTATTCCGATTACAGCGACGGTGCCGGGTTACAACTGGCAGCCGATGTGCGTGAAAACGATCTGCTGTCGTTTGCCGTTAACTGGAAAGATGACGTACACCGGGAAAAAGGTGCGCCGCACGCCGCTTACGATCGCTATGAAGATCGTACCTGGTCGCTCGCCAGTGAATATCAATGGGCTGCTGCCGATAATGTCGATGTCGTGGCTGGAATCAGCTATGACTGGCGCGATAGCGTAGAAGCGAAAAAACATGAGAAAGATGGCAGTATCACCCATTATGACGACAACAATCAGTCAGCTTTTAACTGGCAGGTGATGGGGAAATACCACTTTGCCAATGAAGACACGCTGGCGCTTTCGTACTATGACCGCACACGCTTTCCGACGCTGAAAGAACGCTATACCACGTCCAAACCTGCGTATAACCAGATAGCGATTGTTAACCCGCAGCTCAAGCCGGAACGCGCGCGCGGGGTGGATTTAACCTGGAATGGTGCCTTCACGCACGACTGGGGATTTGAGGTCAGCGTTTACTATAACCGGGTGAGTGATGCCATCCTCTCGCACAATATCGATGCCGATACCATTCAAAATCAGAACAGCGGCACGGTGGATTACAGCGGTCTGGATGCCGGTATTAAGGGGAAAATCAGCAATATACTGGATGTAGGATTGAGCTACGCCCTGATCCACGCTGATGCCAAACGCAAAGACATCGGCAAGATAACCGATCTGCCAACGCAGACAATGACCGCATGGATGACTCTCAAACCGTGGGAGCCGTTAAGCGTAACGCTGTCGGAAGAGGCGCGTTCCTCCAGCTACAGCAACAGTGACGGTTCACAAAAAGCCGCCGGTTTTGCGGTGACTCACATTCGAGCCGATTACACCTTAGGTCATGGCTTCAGCGTTAATGCGTCGGTCAATAACCTGTTTGATACCAAATATGCCTACAGTGAAGGGTTTATTGAAGAAGGTCGCAATTTCTGGGCAGGTATCGAGTATACGTTCTGATGTGAAAGCGGATAGCGGCATCTGTATCGCTATCCGCCTTATGAAAATCTTATTCTCTTCGCAGGAGGCGGAATACGCCCAGCACCAGGATAGCGCCCACCACCGCCACCAGGAAGCTGTGCAAATTAAAACCGCTGATGGAGCCGCCAATGCCAAACATGGTCGCCAGCCAGCCGCCGACCACCGCACCGACTATCCCAAGAATACAGGTCAGGAAAAATCCACCACCATCTCGCCCCGGCATGATTAGCTTGGCGATAATGCCGGCTATCAGGCCAAAAATAATCCAGGCAATAATTCCCATGTTCAGGCCCTCGTTTCGATGAATCGGACGCAAGAAATGCTTACGTCAACGCTCTAAGTATAGGCAAGGGCGGGATCGATGCTGGGCATATGTCGGCTGATTTAAGAACAACATGTAAAAAATATTCGCGCATTTGTATTAAGTTTTGTTAACTGCGACCGATAAACCAAAGACAGTTTGTCAGTCAGGAGTTTTTCCGCGTGAGTCATTACCATGAGCAGTTCCTGAAACAAAATCCGTTAGCCGTCCTGGGCGTGTTACGCGATTTGAACAAAGCCGCAATTCCTTTGCGTATCAGCTGGAATGGCGGGCAGCTGATCAGCAAAATACTGGCAATAACTCCGGATAAACTGGTGCTGGATTTCGGCAGCCAGGCCGAAGACAACATCGCCGTGCTAAAGGCGCAGCACATTACCATTACCGCCGAAACTCAGGGTGCGAAAGTCGAGTTTACTGTTGAACAACTACAGCAGAGTGAATACTTGCAGCTTCCGGCATTTATTACCGTACCGCCTCCCACCTTATGGTTTGTACAACGACGCCGATATTTCCGCATCACCGCCCCACTCCATCCGCCTTATTTTTGCCAGACCAAACTGGCGGATAACAGTACGTTACGTTTCCGCCTGTATGATTTGTCGTTAGGCGGCATGGGCGCATTACTGGAAACAGCAAAGCCTGCCGAATTACACGAAGGCATGCGCTTCGCTCAGATTGAAGTCAACATGGGGCAATGGGGTGTTTTTCACTTTGACGCCCAGTTAATCTCCATCAGCGAGCGCAAAGTGATTGATGGCAAAAATGAAACCATCACCACTCCCCGTCTGAGCTTCCGTTTTCTTAACGTCAGCCCGACGGTGGAGCGGCAATTACAGCGGATTATTTTCTCTCTCGAGCGAGAAGCCCGGAAAAAAGCGGACAATGTGCGTGACTGATTTACATCGCGTCCAGTGCCTGCTCAAGTTTGTAGATATAGCGCGGAGCCTGCGGCGCAGGATGATTTCGCGCTACGTGATCGAGGAACTCATCAGCATCCAGATCGTTGATTTTGCTGATCGCCTTTTTCCGATCTGACGAGAAAGTCCGTAGCAGCGCACCTGCCCCGTTAGCGTATGACACCACCAGCGCATATTGCAGTACCTTCGGATCTTCAATGCCTGCCAGCGGGCCGGTTTCCAGAATATTCAGGTAAGCCGCTCCCATTGAAATATTACGCTCCGGATTTTTCAGCTCGCTGGTCGTCGGCTCACCGCTCCAGCCCATACGACGATATACATCACGTCCGGAGGTTGAAGCTTTTATCTGCATCAAACCAATGGCATTCGATTTACTCACCGCGTTCGGATTACCACCCGATTCGATAGCGATAATCGCCGTGATCAATTGTGGATCGACGCCCCAGGCTGCACCGGCTTTCTGGCTTATTGGCATCCACTGCATCGCACGTTGCACCGGAACTTTCGCGTTCCACGGCGGGTTCGTATAGTCATGCTTTGATGAACAACCCGCTAATAACACAATCAAAAAGGCAAACCATCTCAATTTCACTTCTTCTATCCTTATAGCCTGGAATCGCCGTTGAGGTGACAACGGCACACCTAAGCGGCATGATATACATTTCGTTTCTGTTGTCAGCAAGGAATTGCCATGTCTCTGTTTCACTTAATTGCCCCATCGGGTTACTGCATTAAACAGCACGCCGCGCTGCGTGGTATCCAGCGCCTTACCGACGCGGGGCATCAGGTCAATAACGTCGAGGTTATTGCCCGTCGTTGTGAGCGTTTTGCGGGTACGGAAACGGAGCGTCTGGAAGATCTCAATTCTCTTGCCAGACTGACTACCCCCAACACCATCGTGCTGGCTGTACGCGGCGGTTACGGTGCCAGTCGTTTACTGGCAGATATTGACTGGCAGGCACTGGTGGCTCGCCAACAACATGACCCGTTACTCATTTGCGGACATAGCGATTTTACCGCCATTCAGTGCGGTCTTCTGGCGCAAGGCAATGTCATCACCTTTAGCGGCCCCATGCTGGTAGCAAACTTTGGCGCGGATGAACTAAATGCCTTTACCGAGCACCACTTCTGGCTGGCGTTACGCAATAAAACGTTCACCATTGAATGGCAAGGGGAAGGCCCGACATGTCAGACCGAAGGCACGCTGTGGGGAGGCAATCTTGCGATGCTGATTTCACTGATTGGTACACCGTGGATGCCAAAAATTGAGAACGGTATTCTGGTGCTGGAAGATATTAACGAGCACCCTTTCCGCGTCGAACGCATGCTGTTGCAGCTCTATCATGCTGGAATTTTGCCACGTCAGAAGGCGATTATTCTCGGTAGCTTTAGCGGCAGCACACCTAATGATTATGACGCAGGTTACAACCTGGAGTCAGTGTACGCGTTTTTGCGTTCCCGCCTGTCGATTCCACTCATTACCGGCCTCGATTTTGGTCATGAACAACGCACGGTTACGCTGCCGTTGGGCGCACATGCCATTCTGAATAACACCGAGGAAGGCACTCAGTTGACGATTAGCGGTCATCCTGTTCTTAAAATGTAAAAAAATCACGCTTCAGGGCTAAGTAAAACGCTGTCTCTGCCGCTAATATGGTAGGGTTTATATCAGAGACAGCGTAATCAGGAGTAACCGACCGTTGGATGCCACAACAATAATTAGCCTTTTCATCTTAGGATCCATCCTTGTCACCAGCAGTATATTACTTAGTTCATTTTCTTCCCGTCTTGGCATTCCTATTCTGGTTATTTTTCTGGCGATCGGCATGTTGGCGGGGGTTGATGGCGTCGGCGGTATCCCGTTTGATAATTACCCCTTCGCCTACATGGTAAGTAACCTGGCGCTGGCGATTATTTTGCTCGACGGCGGGATGCGCACTCAGGCCAGTTCCTTTCGTGTGGCGTTAGGACCGGCACTGTCGCTGGCGACGCTGGGCGTACTTATCACCTCTGGTTTAACCGGCATGATGGCGGCGTGGCTGTTTAATCTTGATTTGATTGAAGGATTATTAATCGGCGCTATCGTCGGCTCCACCGATGCTGCAGCGGTCTTTTCTCTGCTGGGTGGTAAGGGGCTTAACGAACGTGTTGGCTCGACGCTGGAAATTGAATCCGGCAGTAATGATCCAATGGCGGTCTTTCTGACGATTACTCTGATTGCGATGATCCAGCAGCATGAAAGCAGTGTCAGCTGGATGTTCGTGGTCGATATTCTGCAGCAATTTGGCCTCGGGATTGTCATCGGGCTTGGCGGTGGTTATTTACTGCTGCAAATGATTAATCGCATCGCCCTGCCCGCCGGATTATATCCATTGCTGGCATTAAGCGGCGGTATTTTAATTTTTGCTTTAACCACGGCGCTGGAAGGCAGCGGTATTCTGGCTGTTTATCTGTGCGGTTTTCTGCTGGGTAATCGGCCGATTCGCAACCGCTACGGCATCCTGCAAAATTTCGACGGCCTCGCCTGGCTGGCGCAAATCGCCATGTTCCTGGTGCTGGGGCTATTGGTTAACCCAAGCGATCTGCTGCCTATTGCCATTCCGGCGCTCATTTTGTCCGCATGGATGATTTTCTTCGCCCGTCCTCTTTCGGTATTTGCCGGATTGCTACCGTTCCGTGGCTTCAATCTGCGTGAGCGCGTGTTTATCAGCTGGGTAGGATTACGCGGCGCGGTGCCGATTATTCTGGCTGTGTTCCCGATGATGGCGGGGCTGGAGAATGCGCGACTGTTCTTTAATGTCGCCTTCTTTGTGGTTCTGGTTTCACTGCTATTGCAGGGAACATCACTCTCGTGGGCGGCGAAAAAAGCCAAAGTGGTCGTTCCGCCAGTGGGACGTCCGGTGTCACGCGTTGGCCTGGATATTCATCCGGAAAATCCGTGGGAGCAGTTTGTTTATCAATTGAGTGCCGATAAATGGTGCGTGGGCGCGGCACTGCGTGATTTGCATATGCCAAAAGAGACGCGTATTGCGGCACTGTTTCGTGATAACCAGTTGCTTCATCCCACCGGCAGCACCCGACTGCGCGAAGGCGATGTGTTGTGTGTAATTGGTCGGGAACGCGATCTCCCGGCGCTCGGTAAACTGTTCAGCCAGTCGCCGCCGGTCGCGCTGGATCAACGCTTCTTTGGTGACTTCATTCTCGAAGCCAGCGCCAAATATGCTGATGTGGCGCTGATATATGGTCTGGAAGACGGGCGAGAATATCGCGATAAGCAGCAAACGCTGGGTGAAATCGTCCAGCAGTTGTTAGGCGCGGCACCGGTTGTCGGTGACCAGGTAGAGTTTGCCGGGATGATCTGGACGGTGGCCGAGAAAGAAGATAATGAAGTGTTGAAGATTGGTGTTCGGGTAGCGGAGGAAGAAGCCGAATCTTAAGTTTAATGTGTTTCGTAACGCTGGATACGACGCTGGTCGCATCCAGCGATAACAAGTTACACCGTCACAACCGGGACGCGTAACGCCAGCGCGCACATCAACTCATAGCCTACCGTTCCGGCAGCGGCGGCGACATCATCAATTTTGATCTCCTTGCCCCACAGCTCAACTGGCGTACCAATACCCGCTTGCGGGCAAGGCGTTAAATCGACCGCCAGCATATCCATCGAGACTGTCCCCACCGTCATGGTGCGAACGCCGTCCACTAAAACAGGGGTACCGGTAGGCGCGTGGCGCGGATAACCGTCGGCGTATCCTGCGGCGACAATGCCGATTCGCTGTTCATCGCGCGCAGTATAGCGACCGCCGTAGCCCACACGCTCGCCCGCTTTTAGCGTCTGGACACCAATAATCTCACTGCTTAGCGTCATCACCGGACGTAATCCGGTATTGGCGATATCACGCCACTGACCGGACGGCGAAGCACCATACAAAATAATGCCAGGCCGAACCCAGTCAAAATGCGCTTCCTGGTGCCACAGAGTCGCCGCCGAATTAGACAACGAACGCCGACACTCCAGCCCTTCCGCCGCCTGCTCAATACGCGCCATCGCGCTGGAAATTCCATCAGGATGTTCCGCTTCGGCAAAATGCGACATCAGGGTCATTTCGCCAACATTCGCCATCGCCCGCAACTGCTGCCAGACGGTAAGCACGCGATCGGGCTGGAAGCCCAACCGATTCATCCCACTGTTCACTTTAAGATAAATATCCAACGGTGCTTTTAGCCGCGCATTTTGCAGTGCTTTGAGCTGCCAGTTGCTGTGTACGCAGGTGGTCAGGCGGTGCTGGTCATAAATCTCCAGATCCTGAGCATGGAAAAATCCTTCCAGCATCAGGATCGGTCCTTTCCAGCCGCGCTCACGTAACGTTATTGCCTCTTCCAGGTTAAGCAATGCAAAGCCATCGGTAGCCCCGAGCGCGCTCCAGATACGCTCAATACCGTGCCCGTAAGCGTTCGCTTTTACCACCGACCAGACGCGCGCGTGCGGCGCGGCCTGGCGGACAATGGACAGATTCTGTTTTAATGCCTGCAGATCGAGGCTGGCCTGTATCGGACGGGTCATCTCGTTTCCTTAGCTGTGTGCGCCATGTAAATGGCCCGGGCGTGATGGCGTAAATCCACGGCTGTAGCGCGCTACGCTTAGAGCTTCATACGGGATCGCTGGCGTGCGCCCCGAGAGCAGATCGCTTAACAACTGACCGGAACCGCAAGCCATCGTCCAGCCGAGCGTGCCGTGACCGGTATTCAACCACAGATTTTTAAAGCGTGTACGCCCGACAACCGGCGTGCCGTCTGGCGTCATCGGGCGCAGGCCAGTCCAGAAAGCCGCCTGATCAACATGACCGCCGCGTGGATAGAGATCGCGAACCACCATCTCCAGCGTTTCACGACGCGGTTGCAACAGCTCGGTGTTAAAACCAACAATTTCCGCCATTCCGCCGACACGAATGCGGTTATCGAAACGGGTAATGGCGATTTTGTAGGTTTCATCAAGAATAGTGGATACCGGCGCACCATCTTCCTGCGCAATTGGAATGGTCAGCGAGTAGCCTTTCAGCGGATACACCGGAATATCAACAATGCCTTTGAGCATCGCCGTCGAGTAAGAACCAAACGCCATCACATACGCATCGGCCTTAATCACTTCATCACCACACTTCACGCCGTAGATTTGCTCGCCGTCGCAAAGCAGTTGGTCAACGGGCGTATTAAAGCGGAATTTAACCCCCGCCTGCTCCGCCATCCGCGCCAGATTCTGGGTAAACAGCTGGCAGTCTCCGGTTTCATCATTGGGCAGTTGCAGGCCGCCCGTCAGTTTGTGCGCTACTTCTGCCAACGCGGGCTCCACTTCCGCCAGGCGGCTGGATTCCAGCAGCTGATACGGTACGCCAGCATCTTCCAGCACGGCGATATCGCGGGTCGCGTTTTCATACTGTTGTTCGGTACGGAACAGTTGCAGCGTCCCACCCTGACGCCCTTCATACTGAATATTGGTTTCGGCGCGCAATGCTTTCAGGCAATCACGGCTGTATTCCGCCAGACGTACCATCCGCCCTTTGTTTTCCATGTAGTGGCTGGTGTCGCAGTTACGTAACATTTGCCACATCCATTTCAACTGGAACTGCGTACCGTCGAGACGAACCGCCAGCGGCGCATGGCGCTGGAACATCCATTTAATCGCTTTTAAAGGCACACCTGGTGCCGCCCACGGTGCAGCATATCCGGGGGAGATTTGCCCGGCATTCGCGGCACTGGTTTCCAGGGCGGCCCCCGGCTCCCGATCAATGACGGTGACCTCATGTCCTGCCTGATTTAAGTACCAGGCGCTGGCAACGCCTACCACACCACTTCCCAGTATGACAACTCGCATAGCCACTCCGATAACGGTAGATACAGTAAAAGAATAATAATCTAATTACATCTTGATAACTCAGTTGAAAATATTATTCAACATACGGCTTTTTTATGGTGAGCTGGCTCACATCTCCCTGACTCTGCGGCAATATGGCGTCTTTAGTATCTCCTGCTGAACGCCCTTTTTATCCAGCATAAAATTCCGTTCAGAAGCGGATTAGTGGCACTCTGATAATAAGAAATCGCAAAGAAAAAAATTCTCCGGCGACGCGGTTTTTAACAGGTGTTCTATGCTTGAAATGAGGTGCTCCACACAGAGAGCGCCGACAACAATGAGGTGCGCGTATGGCGACGATCGATTCTATGAATAAGGACACCACACGTTTGAGCGATGGACCCGACTGGACGTTCGACCTGCTGGATGTTTATCTGGCAGAGATAGACCGGGTGGCGAAACTCTACCGGCTGGATACCTACCCGCACCAGATTGAAGTGATAACCTCAGAACAGATGATGGATGCTTACTCCAGCGTCGGCATGCCAATTAACTATCCGCACTGGTCATTCGGTAAAAAGTTTATCGAGACTGAACGGCTGTATAAGCACGGTCAGCAAGGACTGGCCTATGAAATCGTCATTAACTCTAACCCGTGTATCGCTTACCTGATGGAAGAGAACACCATTACCATGCAAGCGTTGGTGATGGCTCATGCCTGCTATGGGCATAACTCTTTCTTCAAAAACAATTACTTATTCCGTAGCTGGACCGACGCCAGTTCGATTGTCGATTATCTGATTTTTGCCCGTAAATATATTACCGAGTGCGAAGAACGTTATGGCGTTGATGAAGTAGAACGGCTTCTGGACTCGTGCCACGCGCTGATGAACTACGGCGTGGACCGGTACAAACGCCCGCAAAAAATCTCGCTGCAAGAAGAGAAAGCCCGGCAGAAGAGTCGCGAAGAGTATCTGCAAAGTCAGGTCAATATGCTCTGGCGTACCCTGCCGAAGCGCGAGGAAGAGAAAACGGTTGCTGAAGCGCGCCGCTATCCGTCCGAACCACAAGAAAACCTGCTCTATTTTATGGAGAAAAATGCGCCACTGCTGGAATCATGGCAGCGTGAAATCCTGCGTATTGTGCGTAAGGTGAGCCAGTATTTTTATCCGCAAAAACAGACTCAGGTGATGAACGAAGGCTGGGCGACCTTCTGGCACTACACCATCCTTAACCATCTGTATGATGAAGGGAAAGTAACGGAACGTTTTATGCTGGAGTTTTTGCACAGCCACACCAATGTGGTCTTCCAGCCGCCCTATAACAGCCCGTGGTACAGCGGCATCAACCCATATGCCCTCGGGTTCGCCATGTTCCAGGATATTAAACGGATTTGTCAGTCGCCGACGGAAGAAGACAAATACTGGTTCCCGGATATCGCCGGTTCCGACTGGCTGGAAACGCTGCATTTCGCGATGCGTGATTTCAAAGATGAGAGTTTTATCAGCCAGTTCCTGTCACCGAAAGTGATGCGTGATTTCCGCTTCTTCACCGTGCTGGATGATGATCGACATAATTATCTGGAGATTTCCGCTATTCATAATGAAGAAGGTTATCGGGAAATCCGTAACCGGTTATCGTCGCAATATAACTTAAGTAATCTGGAGCCGAATATTCAGATCTGGAACGTGGATTTGCGCGGTGACCGTTCGCTGACGCTGCGTTACATTCCACATAATCGCGCACCGCTGGATCGGGGGCGCAAAGAAGTGCTGAAGCATGTGCATCGCCTGTGGGGATTTGATGTGATGCTGGAACAGCAAAACGAAGACGGCAGCATCGAGTTGCTGGAACGTTGCCCGCCGAGAATGGGAAATCTGTAAAAACAACGAAAAACCCCTCGTTTGAGGGGTTTGCTTTTTAAACGGAAGGGATTATCGTCCCTGAATGGCTAAATCACCCGGCAGATTTTTCTGCATCCGGTGCCAAATCTCGCCACTCTCATGCCCATAGCGACGCACTGTTTCATATACCTGATCGTGTGCGCCTTCACTGCACAACGCCGACAGTTTGTGATAGAAGCCCAGCGCCAGACTGCGCGCTTCCGGATTGGCGAAATAGTGACGACCAATGCGCGTATACAGCCCTTTCATCCCGTTAAGGATCAGACCGTAAATCGGGTTGCCGGAAGCAAACGCCAGGCCGCGGAAAATGTTGTAATCCAGCTCGGCAAAGGCGTCGGCGTGATCGGCCACTTCATTAGCGGTTGCCAGCACTTCCTGCGCTTTATCGGGATGTTGACGAAACGCGGTGCGAATAAAAATAGTTGAAATATTGGTACGCACCGACAGCAAATTATCAATAAGCTGCGGCACACTTTCGTGGTCCAGTCGCGCCAGTGTTTCAAGGATATTTAAACCAGAGGTTTCCCAGAAATTATTCACCTTCGTCGGCTTGCCGTGTTGAATGGTCAACCAGCCATCTCGTGCCAGACGTTGTAACACTTCACGTAACGTAGTACGCGTTACGCCAATTAATTCTGAAAGTTCACGTTCTGCGGGCAAAATAGTCCCGGGAGGGAAGCGGTTATTCCAGATACTTTCAATAATGTACTCTTCCGCGAAACCCGCCGGGCTTTGCGCCTTAATGACCATAGTGAGATTTCCATAACACAGCAAAACAAAGTTGGACTCATCATACCAGAGGGCTAACTACGCTGATAGAAGACAAAAAGAAGAAAAAAGGGATCAAGGCTTCATTTTCTGCATCTCTTTCCCCTTGACTATCAAGACTTGCCTCACTCCTGTCTGACCGTTAAGCTTTGCGTTTAAACATAAAAACATCATTGATTATTTCTAAGGTAAGGGAAACCATCATGGAGATCTCCTGGGGCCGCGCACTATGGCGCAATTTTTTGGGCCAGTCCCCCGACTGGTACAAACTCGCCCTCATCATTTTCTTAATCGTAAATCCGTTAATTTTCCTCATCAGCCCTTTCGTCGCTGGCTGGTTGCTGGTAGCGGAATTTATTTTCACTCTGGCGATGGCCCTGAAATGCTACCCGCTGCTCCCCGGTGGTCTGTTGGCTATCGAAGCGGTATTCATCGGCATGACCAGCGCGGAACATGTTCGTGAAGAAGTGGCGGCAAATCTTGAAGTCTTGCTGTTACTGATGTTTATGGTGGCGGGTATCTATTTTATGAAACAGCTGTTGTTGTTCATATTTACCCGTTTGCTGTTAAGCATTCGCTCCAAAATGCTGCTGTCGCTCTCTTTTTGCGTGGCGGCGGCGCTCCTCTCCGCGTTCCTCGATGCCTTAACCGTCGTGGCGGTGGTGATCAGCGTTGCAGTCGGTTTTTATGGTATTTATCACCGCGTAGCCTCTTCCCGTACTGAAGATACCGACCTGCAAGACGATAGTCATATCGACAAGCATTACAAAGTGGTTCTGGAACAGTTCCGTGGCTTTCTGCGTAGTCTGATGATGCATGCCGGTGTCGGCACCGCATTAGGCGGCGTGATGACCATGGTGGGCGAACCACAGAACCTGATCATCGCTAAAGCGGCTGGCTGGCATTTTGGCGATTTCTTCCTGCGCATGTCGCCGGTGACCGTCCCGGTTCTGATTTGTGGCCTGTTAACCTGCCTGCTGGTAGAGAAGCTGCGTTGGTTTGGCTACGGTGAAACGCTGCCGGAGAAAGTCCGCGAAGTACTGCAACAGTTTGACGATCAAAGCCGCAACCAGCGTACCCGTCAGGATAAAATCCGTCTGATTGTCCAGGCGATTATCGGCGTCTGGCTGGTGACTGCGCTGGCACTGCATCTGGCGGAAGTTGGTTTGATTGGTTTGTCAGTCATTATTCTGGCGACATCATTGACCGGTGTTACCGATGAACATGCTATCGGTAAAGCCTTCACCGAATCTCTGCCATTCACCGCACTGTTGACGGTGTTTTTCTCAGTAGTCGCGGTGATTATCGACCAACAACTGTTTTCGCCGATTATTCAGTTTGTGTTGCAGGCATCTGAACATGCTCAGCTGTCGTTGTTCTATATTTTCAACGGTCTGCTGTCATCCATTTCGGATAACGTCTTCGTGGGGACGATTTATATCAACGAAGCGAAAGCGGCAATGGAAAGTGGCGCTATCACGTTGAAGCAATATGAGCTGCTGGCGGTCGCCATTAATACCGGTACCAATCTGCCCTCCGTCGCTACGCCGAACGGTCAGGCTGCGTTCCTGTTCCTGCTGACCTCTGCACTCGCGCCATTGATTCGTCTCTCTTATGGCCGCATGGTGTGGATGGCCCTGCCTTACACCCTCGTACTGACGGTTGCCGGGTTACTCTGCGTCGAGTTTACGCTTGCTCCTGTAACCGAATGGTTTATGCAAATGGGCTGGATAGCAACGCTTTGATAACAACTTACCGGGCATATAAATGCCCGGTTTGCCTTTTCGCCCGATAATTGTCCAATTGCGTCCTATTTTTGCTGCCTCCTGGTGGCGCAGCGAATGAATTGGTTTAAACTGCGCACTCTATGCATATTGCAGGGAAATGATTATGTTGCGATTTTTGAACCAATGTTCACAAGGCCGGGGCGCATGGCTGTTGATGGCGTTTACTGCTCTGGCACTGGAACTGACGGCGCTGTGGTTCCAGCATGTGATGTTACTGAAACCTTGCGTGCTCTGTATTTATGAACGCTGCGCGTTATTCGGCGTTCTGGGTGCTGCGCTGATTGGCGCGATCGCCCCGAAAACTCCGCTGCGTTATGTAGCGATGGTTATCTGGTTGTATAGTGCGTTCCGCGGTGTGCAGTTAACTTACGAGCACACCATGCTTCAGCTCTATCCTTCGCCGTTTGCGACCTGTGATTTTATGGCTCGTTTCCCGGAATGGCTGCCGCTGGATAAATGGGTGCCGCAAGTGTTTGTCGCCTCTGGCGATTGCGCCGAGCGTCAGTGGGAATTTTTAGGTCTGGAAATGCCGCAGTGGCTGCTCGGTATTTTTATCGCTTACCTGATTGTCGCGGTGCTGGTGGTGATTTCCCAGCCGTTTAAAGCGAAAAAACGTGACCTGTTCGGTCGCTAATCCATTCGGCGCTCCTGCGGGAGCGCTTTTTCCTGCCGCTATGTTTATTTGACCCGCAGTAAATCAGAACTTCGCGTTGTATAACATGGTGAAAGCATGGCACGCTTCATCTGCCATTGTTGCTGGATCCCCTGCCCGGCAAAATAGAGTGTTCCTCTGCCCTCTTTAGCATTCAGCGTATCCATTACCGCCATCAATTGCTCACTCCCGGGGCGTGGTGCGTTGTCATCGAATAAATTGAGCTGCGCGACTCCCTGACTGAAGAAATCCCCCAGCATCACGCCCGCTTTTTGGTAGCGATGGCCCGCTTGCCAGATGGCATCCAGAGATCGCGTAGCGGCGTTAATGATATCCCTGCTGTCCTGAGTGGGCGTCAGCAGTTTTACCGATGCGCTATTGCCGTAATAAGGTTCATTGAACGCAAATGGTGACGTCTTAATAAACGTGGAGATAAACCGACAATATTGATGCTCGCTGCGAAGTTTTTCCGCCGCCCGGGCAGCGTAACTACAAATGGCCTGCCGCATCGACGGATAATCCGTGATGCGTTCACCAAACGAGCGGGAACAGATAATTTCCTGCTTCGTCGGTGCAAACTCTTCCAGTTGCAAACAGGGTTCACCGCGCAGTTCACGCACCGTTCTTTCGAGCACGACATTAAAATGTTTACGGATAAACCGGATATCTGAATCTGCCAAATCTAGAACGGTTTTGATCCCCATCGCGTCCAGTTTTTTGCTGATCCGCCGTCCAATCCCCCAGACTTCATCCACGGGGAGAGCAGACATTAATTTACGCTGGCGTTCCAGATTTGATAAATCCACCACCCCACCCGTCTGCCGCTGCCATTTTTTTGCCGCATGATTGGCAAGCTTAGCCAGCGTTTTGGTCTGGGCGATCCCCACACCAACAGTAAGATGGGTACGTTGTAGCACCGTTGCGCGAATTTCTCTGCCAAAATCAGTCAGATCGCGACAATTATGCACACCTGTCAGATCGCAGAATGCCTCATCAATACTGTAAATCTCGACGCGGGGCGATAGTTCTTCCAGCGTCGACATCACCCGATTACTCATGTCTGCGTAAAGCTCATAATTGCTGCTAAAGCAAACCACGCCACAGCGACGAAACAGATCTTTTTGTTTGAACCAGGGATCGCCCATTTTAACGCCCAGCGCCTTTGCCTCAGCGTTTCGGGCGATAACGCAACCGTCATTATTCGATAGCACAACCACCGGTTTACCCCATAAATCAGGGCGAAACACCGTCTCACAGCTGGCATAAAACGCGTTTACATCACAGAGGGCAAACATCAGCGCATCGCCTTAACGACGTGGATCACCACACCAAAGACATCCAGCGTATCTTCGCTACTGATGGTAATGGGCGAGTACGCACTGTTCATAGGAATAAGCTGTACCGTCGGGCGTAGTTGCAATTTTTTCACCGTAAACTCGCCGTCAACAGCAGCGATGATAATATCACCATGGCTGGCGGTAATAGCGCTATCGACAATCAGTAAATCACCGTCACTAATCCCACCATCAATCATAGAATCACCACTTGCTTTGACGAAATAAGTCGCGCTGGGATGCTGGATCAACAGTTGATTCAGATCGATGCGCTGTTCAACGTAATCTGCGGCCGGTGAAGGAAAGCCACACTGAACAAGATCGCTAAATAGCGGAAAAGTCACAATTTCGCGGAGATCCGCAGGCTTGATAAACAACATAATAATCTGCCTGAAGTTATACTGTTTTTATATACAGTAGTCTGTTCTTGTCAGCAGATCAATACTGATTCAGGCTATCAATATTTGTCGCTGCATAGACTGCTGATTTTTCGTTCTCTTATCCTGTGCTCACGCGGCCTTCTGGCGACAGCGTCCATCCAGCAGAAAGGAAAAATATCACCTGGTTTAAAATAGAATCGAAGCATTCGCCCAGAAAGGCATTCTCATTAAGGTACTGGATGACGGCATCAAGAAACTGTGTTCTATTGCTGCGGGCGTAGTTGAAGGGAAACTGATTCCAGAATTGAAGAACAAGTTAAAATCTGTGCAGAGTTTCTTTACCACCCTGTCTAACACGGTTAAACAAGCGAATAAAGATATCGATGCCGCCAAATTGAAATTAACCACCGAAATAGCCGCCATCGGGGAGATAAAAACGGAAACTGAAACAGCCAGATTCTACGTTGATTATGATGATTTAATGCTTTCTTTACTAAAAGAAGCGGCCCAAAAAATGATTAACACCTGTAATGAGTATCAGAAAAGACACGGTAAGAAGACACTCTTTGAGATACCTGAAGTCTGATAAGCGATTATTCTCTCTATGTACTCAAGGTATAAAATTTATCACATTTAAAAATACAGACGTTTTTTAAAGATTGAGAGTTACCTGTTGATAATAAAGTATCGGGTAACTCTCATTATGACAGAGCGCTTTCAAAAACAGGGCTACGAAATGGCGAGCATCCAGACGTATATTAAGAAAGCCCCCATCAACATCTATTAAATTTATCACTGCGCCCAGTCAGGTTTATTTAAGATATGATCCTGCCAGTCAATCACTTCTGATTCTTTCACTGCGATATGACGCACAGAGATACGTTCACCATGCATTGCCGCTTTCGAACCAGTAAGTAGCGGATGCCACGCAGGTAAACCTTTACCTTCCGCCAGCAAACGATAAGCGCAGGTCATTGGCAGCCATTCGAATGTTGGCAGATTTTCACGGGTTAATTTAATGCAGTCGGGTTCAAACTCGAAACGACGTTCGTAGTTCCGACATTGACAGGTTTTAATATTGAGCTGGCGACAGGCGACGTTAGTGAAGTAGATTTCGTCGGTGTCTTCATCCATCAGTTTATGCAGGCAACACTGACCGCAACCATCACACAACGACTCCCATTCTGCATCGCTCATTTCGTCCAGGGTTTTACTTTGCCAGAAAGGTACATCGCTCATCAGGTGTTCCGCCATTACGTTAAAACGCACCTTATAACCAGTCTGGCACAGCGATGCAAGTTTTGCCGCCGCTTTCAGGCGGCAAAAAGTATTACAAAACGCGAGTTGTCAAAGAATGCCCATCGAAAGTGACTGTCAGCTCATCACCGCTTTGCAACGGGCCGACACCATCAGGCGTGCCTGTCAGCACAACGTCACCGACCTTGAGGGTAAAAAACTTGCTCATATAAGCGATCAGCGGAACGATTTTATGGATCATGTCCGCAGTCGTACCTTGCTGGCGTTGCTCGCCGTTTACGCTCAGGCCCAGCGTTGTATTTTGCGGGTCGCCGGTAAATTCCGCCGCGGGAATAAACCCGGAAAGCGGACAAGAGTTATCAAACGCTTTGGCCTTTTCCCACGGCTGCCCGGCTTTCTTCATTTTTCCCTGAACATCACGCAATGTCAGATCGAGCGCCACGCCGTAACCGGCAATGGCTTTGCGGACATGCTCTTCCGTAGCCTGACGCAGCGTCGCGCCAATCAACACCGCCAGTTCGACTTCATGATGAACTGAACCGAAATCGGATGGGATCGCCAATGGCTGCCGCAGATCGCACAGTGCCGTTTCTGGTTTAATAAACAGCACTGGCTCTTCGGGTACTGCGCTGCCCATCTCTTTAATATGTTTGGCATAGTTACTGCCAACACAGACTACTTTACTCACCGGATAATCCAGCAGCGCACCTTGCCAGTTGTGATGTTGATACATAACGTTCCCCTCACCTTATCGTGGATATGAAAACCCGCGCCGACAAAGATAATGCCACCGCCGGATATCGGTTATTTGTTAGTGTCGTCTGTTTTCTGCCCCATGACGGAAAGATGTTGCTTCAGCAAATCTTCGGGTGGTGGCGGTAACTGCAAATAGTAACCTTGCTCGGTTAATGCCTGTTTAACCTTTTCAATATCGGCATTGACCAGTTTCTTCCGCCCATCCAGCGGAAGAATCATCGCTAACTGAGGCTGACCAAAACCTTTCATCAGTTCCTCAGGAACACGCGAAAAATCGTCTTTTTTTTCGACATATAAATAGGTCTGGTCACGTTTGCTGCTTCGATAAATCACACAAAACATACTTTTACTCTTTAAGATGCCAGGTTTTGGCATAAGCTAACATCAATGAAACCCGCGCCACAAGCCAGCCAGCTGTAGATTTCTACGGTTTGTTCAGTCCATGCCCCCTTTATAAGTAATCCCCCGGCAAAAATGCCGCGCCAGGATTTAACCGAACACAGGAAAGCCACTGGAATTCTCCCGTGAAGGATTGTTATATTATAACAGTTCATCGTACTCATTCTGAACAGGAGACTACCAATGAAAATTAAGGGCATCAGTAAGGCTGTATTGTTGCTTGCACTGCTAACTTCCACGAGCTTTGCTGCGGGTAAGAATGTCAATGTTGAGTTCAGAAAAGGCCATAGCAGCGCTCAGTACTCCGGCGAAATAAAGGGATACGATTACGATACATATACCTTCTATGCCAAAAAAGGTCAGAAAGTGCATGTGAGTATCTCTAATGAAGGCGCTGATACTTACCTCTTCGGGCCAGGAATCGATGATTCTGTTGATTTATCCAGATATTCCCCAGAACTCGATAGTCACGGACAATACTCACTCCCTGCTTCTGGCAAATATGAGCTGCGAGTGCTGCAAACCCGAAACGACGCCCGTAAAAACAAAACTAAAAAATATAACGTCGATATTCAAATTAAGTAAATGTCAACCGACGGGGACTCTCCCCGTCATAAACGTTAACGCCACACTCCTCTCTGTCGCTTAAGAGGTTAATGACGAATAGAACATAATGTAAACAAGACATCACTCACGACACATAAATAACATCTTTGTGGTGGTTTGATTGATTTTTCCACTCCGCTTACCATCCACACCAAAATAACGATCATCACGACATAATTTTTCTTTAACATCGCAAAATACACCGTTAGAGAATGTAAATTCGCTGGGATCGTAGCCTTGTAATGATTGTAAGTTTTCAGCGGCTTTTTCGCCGAGATATTTCCTTGTTAACTCTGGGGAAATGCCATCTGAACTCACACAAATATACGGGTCGCAAACAACGCCACACGCAGGAGATTGAAGCCCGCCAGCGTCATTTCCAGACGCCATTGATGAGAACATCATCCCCACACCTGACAATCCGATATAAAAAATACGCATCATATTCATAGCACATCCTGATAATCCAACCGTACAACACTTATGCTCATTTCATCATCAATCCGTAATCAAAACCGCTGACCTGGACGAGTTACGATGACCTGACAGAAGTATCAGACGTCTTCTGCGGTTTCTATGATAGAGCAATTCTGCGGCGGATATTAAGATAACGGGTATCTGTTCTTTAATGATGCTGCAAAAAATGGAAAGTTAAGAAAGCCTGGCGTGGTGAAAAAATACACTCGCCTCAATACTGGATATTTAAACAGGTCTGAAGATGCTGTCACGATTAGGGTGCGGAAAAAGGAAGCGTAAATAAGAACAATCAAAAGTACGACGGCAATGGGTTGATTGACAAGGGTATTTTTTAAGCTATGAATCAACGCCATTTATCACAGAATAGACTTTTACTCTGAATAAATGGGAGGGTGACTTGCCTCAATATAATCCAGACTATAACATGCCTTATAGTCTTCGGAACATCATCGCGCGCTGGCGATGATTAATAGCTAATTGAGTAAGGCCAGGATGTCAAACACGCCAATCGAGCTTAAAGGCAGTAGCTTCACTTTATCTGTGGTTCATCTGCATGAGGCAGAACCTAAGGTTATCCATCAGGCGCTGGAAGACAAAATCGCTCAGGCCCCCGCATTTTTAAAACATGCCCCCGTTGTACTCAACGTCAGTGCACTGGAAGACCCGGTAAACTGGTCGGCGATGCATAAGGCGGTTTCGGCAACTGGTTTGCGGGTTATTGGCGTAAGTGGCTGCAAAGATGCGCAACTTAAAGCCGAAATTGAAAAGATGGGGCTGCCTATCCTGACGGAAGGAAAGGAAAAATCGCCGCGTCCAGCCCCCGCACCGCAGGCTCCAGCGCAAAATACAACGCCGGTCACAAAAACGCGTTTAATTGATACCCCAGTGCGTTCCGGTCAGCGTATTTATGCTCCACAATGTGATCTGATTGTTACAAGCCACGTTAGCGCAGGGGCCGAATTGATTGCCGATGGTAACATTCATGTCTATGGCATGATGCGCGGTCGTGCGCTGGCAGGGGCAAGTGGTGACCGGGAAACGCAAATATTTTGTACGAACCTGATGGCGGAACTGGTGTCCATCGCAGGTGAATACTGGCTGAGTGATCAAATCCCAGCAGAATTTTATGGCAAAGCGGCACGACTGCAGTTAGTCGAAAACGCTTTGACCGTTCAACCGTTAAATTGATCCCTTTTTAACAAGGAATTTCTATGGCACGCATTATTGTTGTTACTTCGGGCAAAGGGGGGGTTGGTAAGACAACCTCCAGCGCGGCCATCGCCACTGGTTTGGCCCAGAAGGGAAAGAAAACTGTCGTGATAGATTTTGATATCGGCCTGCGTAATCTCGACCTGATTATGGGTTGTGAACGCCGGGTCGTTTACGATTTCGTCAACGTCATTCAGGGCGATGCAACGCTAAACCAGGCGTTAATTAAAGATAAACGTACTGAAAATCTCTATATTCTTCCGGCATCGCAAACTCGCGATAAAGATGCCCTCACCCGTGAAGGGGTCGCCAAAGTTCTTGATGATCTGAAAGCGATGGATTTTGAATTTATCGTTTGTGACTCCCCGGCAGGGATTGAAACCGGTGCGTTAATGGCACTCTATTTTGCAGACGAAGCCATTATTACCACCAACCCGGAAGTCTCCTCAGTACGCGACTCTGACCGTATTTTAGGCATTCTGGCGTCGAAATCACGCCGCGCAGAAAATGGCGAAGAGCCGATTAAAGAGCACCTGCTGTTAACGCGCTATAACCCAGGCCGCGTAAGCAGAGGTGACATGCTGAGCATGGAAGATGTGCTGGAGATCCTGCGCATCAAACTCGTCGGCGTGATCCCAGAGGATCAATCAGTATTGCGCGCCTCTAACCAGGGTGAACCGGTCATTCTCGACATTAACGCCGATGCGGGTAAAGCCTACGCAGATACCGTAGAACGTCTGTTGGGAGAAGAACGTCCTTTCCGCTTCATTGAAGAAGAGAAGAAAGGCTTCCTCAAACGCTTGTTCGGAGGATAAGTTATGGCATTACTCGATTTCTTTCTCTCGCGGAAGAAAAACACAGCCAACATTGCAAAAGAACGGTTGCAGATTATTGTTGCTGAACGCCGTCGCAGCGATGCAGAACCGCATTATCTGCCGCAGTTGCGTAAAGATATTCTTGAGGTCATTTGTAAATACGTACAAATTGATCCTGAGATGGTAACCGTACAGCTTGAGCAAAAAGATGGCGATATTTCTATTCTTGAGCTGAACGTGACCTTACCGGAAGCAGAAGAGCTGAAATAAGCCCCCTGTAAAAGCGCATTTATCTTCAAGGCAGAGTCATCTCTGCCTTGAGTTTTTCATCCCTCTCATCCACGTTGTGGTAAAGCGGCGAGTATTCTTGCTGATACTACTCATTGCTATTTCCCCCCCCTTTACACCTTAAGGCTGTTCCCACGCACAGAACAAAATGTTTACGCCTGGTTGAGTAAATAACCTTATTGTTAGCATGGGTATCCAGGGAGATGATAACCCGCAATTTCATTATTCATTGTTCTCCAATAGGATGAGGTTTCCCGCCGTAACTGGCGGGCTTTTTTTGCCCCAGAATTTTCCCTTTTAGCACCCTGTAAACGAAAACAGCGCCGAAACGCAGTTAATCGTTGATGGTCAGAACGGCCAGTTCACACCGGCCACCGCATTCCACGGGGACTCCACACCGGCACCACGGTTATACCCACCCCGAGATGCCCGCTTAACATACTGCTGAATGAGGCTTTAATACCTGCCTGGTATATTCCACGTCTGCCCGACAAATCATTGACAAAATTACCGTCACTATTCACCTTCACCCGGTTATCATCGACAAATTCTTTGCGCACAGCCGCCTTCAGCCAGGGTTCAATTTCCATACCGTTCCCCAGACGCATGTTGTAGCTCAGCGTTGCGCCCAGTTCACGATATATACTGCGGGTATCGACTGATTTCGATTCCATGCATTGGATAAATGATAGTAGCGTCTAAGTGACCTTAGCTCTGCTGCAACATCAGCCCGCAGGCACCAGACCAGGGGATTCATCCTGAAGAGACAGCGCAAATGTATTGTGTTCACCGCTCATCAAAGACATCATGATGAAATGATGATATCCCGTATAAGAAAGAGGCATTTTTTAAACGCAGTGCGCTGAAGTGTTGTTGGATAAAAAACACTCTTTTCTGATAATACTGTCGTACGCTTATTTTTCGACAATGAGGCCGTCCACAAAATAAAATGACTAATGTAATCGTTGCTAATGAATATCTTCTGCTCACATAACAATCACACAATAATATTGATAAATCAGATTATCTTACCTTTACAACATTGTATTAACAGCCAATGACACTTCTTGAATAAAAATATTGTCAATCAATGAGTTATTTCTCATTTGAGATTATTCTCATTCCCGTAAAAAACATAATTCCTATCATCACAGTCACGCTCATTTTGAATTATCTGAATAATAGCGAGCGTTCTTTAGTTAAGCAGATCTTAATTGAAGACGAAATTATTGTGTGTGCAACTTACTTAATACCGGACAACTAAGTTGAAGAAAAAAATACTCGCCTTCGGGCTTATCTCAGCATTGTTCTGCTCCACGCCAGCAATGGCGGATATGAATCGCACCACGAAAGGTGCATTGCTAGGTGCAGGCGTTGGTTTACTTACTGGCAATGGTGTTAATGGCGTACTGAAAGGTGCAGCTGTTGGCGCTGGTGTTGGTGCAGTAACAGAAAAAGGCCGTGACGGTAAAAATGCGCGTAAAGGTGCAAAAGTGGGTGCCGCCGTTGGTGCTGTCACTGGCGTTCTGACCGGCAATGGCCTCGAAGGGGCGATTAAAGGTGCCGTGATTGGCGGTACGGGTGGTGCAATTCTGGGTAAAATGAAATAAGGAATGATGATGAAAAAATTTGCTTTACTGGCGGGTCTGTTTGTTTTCGCACCAATGACCTGGGCGCAGGACTACAATATTAAGAACGGTTTGCCATCAGAAACCTATATTACTTGCGCAGAAGCCAACGAAATGGCAAAAACTGACAGCGCACAGGTTGCAGAAATTGTTGCGGTAATGGGTAATGCCAGCGTTGCCAGCCGTGATTTAAAAATTGAGCAATCTCCGGAACTGAGCGCCAAAGTGGTAGAAAAACTGAATCAGGTTTGCGCTAAAGATCCGCAAATGCTGTTGATCACGGCAATTGATGACACCATGCGTGCTATCGGCAAAAAATAATATTTCATATGTTACCGCGTCGATGAATTCGACGCGGTTTTTTAGCTAACGGGCGGGATCAGAACTTATATTTCAGGCCCACCATCATTGCGGTGTCATTGTAGCCATTATCACCCAGCTGCACGCCCACATTACCCCAGACGCTGGCCGCCGGATTCAGATTGCCATTTACGCCATGTTTCATTTCCCCCAGATTACGAGCCCCGTCTTGTTCGACTTTCACACCGTTCATTGAGACAGCAAAATCTTTACTGTTATGGATCCCGTTCATTTCAACAAAAGGTTCAAAGTCGTCACCGTGCGGACCGCTGTTTTTCTCCTGAGTACGAATAAAGGTGCGGAAACCAAGTCGGCTCTGGATGTTGTAATTTGCGTCATTCTCAATACGTGAGCCATTGGCTTCCGTGTGCGCATTATGATCGACGCCCATCCAGATGGCCTGTGCCGAGGTCGTTCTCAACTGTCCGTTGCTGTCACGCCAGGCATTATGCCCGCCAATTTGACATAGCCAAAGTTGGCTTGAACGCTCCTGTTCAGTTACAGGATCGATATAGCGCGTTTCACCCGCACGATCGTTCAGACGCGTAACAAAAAGAGTGTTAGCGGCTGCCAGGTTGGCGACGTAACTGCCAGCGTCGGGTCGCAGGACGGGGGTAGGCGTTTCTGTTGATTCTGAAGTGACATTGGAAAAAAATCACTCTCTACCATTGTATATTTTTGCAATGGGGGCTTTAGTGCCATTTGTTGTAATAGAACTTTTTTATATCAATGTTACCTTGTCGAATAGCAACTGCATAACTTCCATCAGCCACAGTTTCAAGTACCACATAATCTAAATTAATATATGCTTTATTCCCATTAGCATAAGTACCATAGCTATTAATACCATTAGTTGTTATGGAACCACCATTCATTTTTAAATCAGCACGGCTAATAACTTCGTAACTGTTAGAATCACAAACTTCATCATCTACAGCATCGACACATGTTCGAGACTCTCCAGGACTTGAACATGCAAGAACTCCTACTGCATTTTCCCCATAGGTAACAATGTTCGTTTTATCTGTGGTTTCAAGACTGGTGTTATTTTCCACAGTCCCAGAATCATTAACCTGACTTAAAAATCCCGCTGAATATGCCCCCTCGTCTCGACTGAATTATCACCATTCATAACGATGGTGCCACCAAATTCACTGACTACTGCGCTGGCTGTTATCCCTCCATTTTCTTTGTCAGATACGCTTCCAGAGGTCTTAATATTGCTATCGCTTATATATAATACTTTGTTTTGGCTATCAACAGAAATACCATAAGATCCATCACCACTAGTCATCACACTGGCATTATTTATATATCCAGTTACACCGTCATCCACTTTCACAGCATGGCTTTCGTCTTAAGTGATTAGATACTCTCCATTACTTGTAGAAGTATTATTTTTGATTTCAATCGGTGATTCTTCATCGGTTATATAGGAAATTACACTATAATTATCCAACAATTGTGTTACCCACCGCCAGAGCAATAAGTCCTAAACTGAACCCGGGGAGTTTTTTCAGTTTCATAGATTAACCATCCATTCATTGGATTAACAAATATTCCTGATAAAATAACCTATGAGTTCAGATCACCAAAACGGAGGGCAAAGATAAAAACAAAAGCACAATAAATTTAAATAGATAAACAGCGACAATATTTAAATGATAAATAAGTCAGCATTATCATTTTTAGCTTATTTTCATGACATTGATCACTTTGGGGTAACTATTTTGTTTAACAAATAACTCTTCGACATCAAAATTATCAACAGTTGCCATAGAAATTATTTCACTGATATATAAAACAACTGTGATAACACCAGGGTTGACAACTATTTGCACAATAATTCCTTTCCTTCAATGATCCAGGGGTTCACTGCCAGCAACCCATTCAGCCGCATACTGACAGTGAGAAACTGAAAGATTAGTGCTGATCCCTGTGGCTGACGAGTCTTTCCCTTAATCGATTAACCAGATTGATCGCCAGCCAAACAAGGGCATTAAGCAAATTTATCGTCACAAGCACTTCTCCCAGCCCGGTGCTGGGTTTTGCAATAAGGATGACCAGGAGAGTGATCAACATAAATGCAATGGAAAAGATGATATAGAGAGTGAAATAATCCAGATTATTACTATTGTTCATGCTACTAATGGCAATCCAGTCAAAACTTTCAAACAATTATAGCAAACAAAAGAATGAACAATAGTAACAAGAGGCAACGAGCTAATTAGCTGTCTATAATTACACCGTACCATGGCCTTACTGATCAATTTTCACTCAACCACAACCTTCACCTTCGGTTTAGAAAGGATAATTTTGACCAGGTCGATGTATGTAACAGGTTTATAGAAATAATAACCCTGCTGAAATGTAATATTATTTTGGTTCAGATAGTCAAGTTGTTCTTTCGTTTCGACACCTTCAGCGACGATACTGATCGAAAGTTTACGCGCCAGATCCAATACACAATCCAGAATTCGGGTTGATTCTGGGTCTGCGTTGACGCGGCCAACGAAACTGTGATCAATTTTTATATAATCAATATGCAGGTCATGCAGATAAGAAAGCCCTGAGTAACCAGTACCGAAATCATCCAGCGCGATGACAAAACCATTTTCATGCAGAATGTTCAACCGCTGAACCAGACTTTCATCAACATTTAATGGTTCACGCTCGGTGACTTCCAGAACAAGGTTTAAATCGCGGCGGGTAAAACTGTCACGGTAATTTAAGCACTCGTCGACAAACGTCGGCGAAACAATATGCGAGGCGCTAAAATTAATCCCAATATGAAAACCTTCCGGCAGTTTACTCGCGATAGCGTTCATCTGGGTGGCAACCTGATTCATCAGGCTTTGCGTAAGCGGAACGATTAATCCGCATTTTTCAGCAAGTGGAATAAATGCCGCAGGTGATATATATCCACCGTGAGGTTGTTTCCAGCGGGCTAACACCTCAACTCCCCGCAATGTCCCTTCCCGACCATTTACCACAGGTTGGTAAAAAGGGACGATCTCCCCATTATTTATAGCCCGTCGCAGGATCTCTTCAGGCGTTGCGCTTTTATTGAAATACCTATCAAGAAGGAAGGCAGCGGCGCAGGCGATTAACAGAATAAATATCAAAATCCCAAAGCCTTTATCGATAAGTCTGTAGAAGCTAAAGAGACGTTCATTCGCTCGCGCTGGGGTCTACAGATAGCATGGTAGAGAGCATCACAAATATCCACGCCGAAGATAAAATTTTCTCCAACTTCATCTAACCTATTAATTATTTAGAACAATGTAGGCAGAATTAAACAAATTAGGCGGGATATCAGGCGTCAAGAATGGAAAACGAGCGCTCTCCATTCCTGTTTGCCCTCTGATATTGCGGATATATTAAGAAAGCATAACGCCTGAAATGCTCACTTTGCATCAGCATAGTGATACAGCTGATGTTTATTCAAAAACCTTACTCAAGTTTTAAGAGAGCACGGATTCCCTGTCATTAATAATGATATCCGTTAGTGTAGTCTTATGCATTTCAATGTACTGCAAGATTTGCAGATAGAGATCAGAAAGAATAACACTGGTCTCATCTTTTAAACGCAACCGTAAAGCATGAGCAATAATATGACTATCAACATATCCATGTGTCATGAACACCTCCTTCTCGAGGTTTTTAAACAAAGCACATTGAAAAATAAATCTCTCTGGGATTGAATTATTCATGTCAGCCTCGCAGGAATAGTGACCCAATAAAATTATGCTATGTATAGTCTAAAGCGACAGACAAAAATAAGATGAATGAGTTTTCTATAAACTTATACTTTATAATTAAAAGTTACATATCATCAGCTGTGTATCGCAACACGATTTCCAGTGTTTTTCTAATCACATCAGCTTTGAGAATATCACTTGTTGTTTCCAGGGAGTGTATCAGACTTAAGATAATATTTTTATTATTAACATTATCACCTGAAAGCATTAAATTGGTCACAGCCTGCCCTAACACAGCTGACTCTTCTTCTAACAAATTACCTGAACTACGAAAGTAACTTGATAACGCTTTATCAGATATTGCATTATGAATAGTAGTATCTTCAAGCATGGTAACCTCTCATCTTACTTATGAAATTTTAATGTATTCTGTTTATTTTCTTACCAGTGAACATATTTTTATTGTCAGCGATCGCTGTTCTTCGGTTTGGCCCTCCTGTATCACTGTTGCTAAAATCACGAATTATGCTGTCAATTAAATCTCGTCGGAAAGTATTTTCCTCAGCCGATTTCATTACGAGTAATTGCTTAATAAGAGTCTGCAACGAAAAATTTATCTTCATGCGCAGTATCTGGAGCACCGCCTGGCCAGTAATTTCATATTTAATACTTTCATTATCAGATGTCTTCATAACGACTTCATAGCTAACCTGTTAAATAATCAGGCTGTTGCATTATTCAAAAAGCAACCCAATTAGTGCATTATAATGTTTCTGTTCCTCTTCCCCTGTCGCTTGTTCCAGTCGGCAAAGAAGTTTGGCACAAAGCGACTTTCGACTCAGATTACGTCCATCTTTCAAAATCTCAGTCACAATTTCCCCGAGAGTTTCCTGCTGAGTAGGCAAGTTAGCTTTTGCAAAGTAACGAGTGATTGCTCCTGCAGAATCTGAAGTCACTGAATTTTGATGCATGCTACGCCTCTGTTAAAAATGTTAATCAATGTTAAGTGAGGTAACAATAGCAAACTTGTACGAAATATGTGTACAGAATGATAAATTAATTTTTCGCAATTAGTGCTAATTCATATAAAACAATGCATTACGATAAAACATATTGCATCATTTAAATGACAACCTATACAGGTTTTTTCACCAAACCGTCTTCAACCTTTTCCACTTTTTATCAATGTAAAGAAACGGTTATGTTTTGGTATTAAAAGAAAGACACAAGAAGATATGTCTGTTACCGTCTTACTCTCGCCTCGCCCATTACCCTGGATTGTTAATGCTTACCACCCTTATTTATCGTAGCCATATACGTGACGCCGAACCTGTCAAAAAAATCGAAGAAATGGTTTCGATAGCAAATCGCAGGAACATGCGGTCTGACGTAACAGGGATCTTACTGTTTAATGGTTCTCATTTTTTCCAGCTTCTGGAAGGTCCGGAAGAACAGGTTCAAATGATATATCGGGCCATATGCCAGGATCCACGGCACTATAATATTGTTGAACTGTTGTGCGATTACGCGCCTGCTCGCCGTTTTGGCAAAGCAGGAATGGAATTATTTGATTTACGCCTGCACGAGCGAGATGACGTTTTACAGGCCGTATTCGACAAAGGCACATCAAAATTTCAGCTAACTTATGATGACAGAGCGCTACAATTTTTTCGTACTTTTGTCCTTGCAACTGAACAATCAACCTATTTCGAGATTCCTGCTGAAGACTCCTGGCTTTTTATCGCTGACGGATCTGATAAAGAACTTGATTCTTGTACCCTTTCATCAAATATAAACGACCACTTTGCCTTTCATCCTATTGTCGACCCTTTATCGCGGCGGATAATCGCTTTTGAAGCCATTGTGCAAAAAAATGAAGACAGCCCGTCAGCTATAGCGGTTGGGCAGCGTAAAGAAGGGGAAATCTACACAGCGGATCTCAAAAGTAAGGCGCTTGCATTCGCGATGGCACACGCACTTAAGCTCGGTGATAAAATGATTTCAATCAATCTATTACCTATGACCCTGGTTAACGAGCCTGACGCAGTCTCTTTTTTACTTGATGAAATAAAGGCCAATGCTCTGGTGCCTGAACAAATCATCGTTGAATTTACTGAAAGTGAAGTCATATCTCGGTTTGATGAGTTTGCCGAAGCGGTTAAATCGCTAAAGGCTGCCGGTATCAGTGTAGCAATTGATCATTTTGGCGCAGGTTTTGCTGGTTTGTTACTCCTGTCACGCTTCCAGCCTGACAGAATTAAAATCAGTCAGGAATTGATTACCAACGTTCATAAAAGCGGACCACGGCAGGCAATTATTCAGGCGATCATGAAATGCTGTACATCACTTGAAATTCAAGTCTCTGCTATGGGCGTGGCAACACCAGAAGAGTGGATGTGGCTTGAATCTGCAGGAATTGAGATGTTTCAGGGAGATCTGTTTTCCAAAGCTAAATTGAATGGTATCCCTTCAGTTGCGTGGCCGGAGAAAAAATAATTTTCAGCACATTATTTCGCATGATTTCTGGAAATCATCGTGAAAATGAATACGTTATGTTTTAATTTAATCCACATTAAAAATAATATTTCATCCAATTTAGCTGAAATCTTATTTATACTTTGTACAATTTTAGCGTATATTGTACAAAGTATTATTGGGTCGTGTAGAGGCGACGGAGATTTATGACCGCAAGGAGGAATTGTGGCTTATTACAGCATTGGTGATGTTGCTGAACGTTGCGGGATTAATCCTGTCACTCTCCGGGCCTGGCAACGCCGCTACGGTTTGTTAAAACCACAACGCAGTGAAGGCGGACACCGACTCTTTGATGAAGAAGACATACAACGCATCGAAGAGATCAAGCGTTGGATAAGTAATGGCGTTCCTGTAGGCAAAGTTAAAGCATTACTGGAAACTACCCGCCAGGATACGCAAGATGACTGGAGCCGCCTGCAAGAAGAGATGATGTCAATTCTTCGTATGGCTAATCCAGCCAAACTACGCGCGCGAATTATTTCACTGGGTCGAGAGTACCCAGTAGATCAATTGATTAATCATGTTTACCTTCCTGTTCGCCAGCGTCTCGTGCTTGATCACAACACCTCCCGCATTATGAGCAGTATGTTTGACGGCGCATTAATTGAATACGCAGCGGCCTCACTTTTCGAAATGCGCCGTAAGCCCGGTAAAGAGGCCATTCTGATGGCGTGGAATGTTGAAGAGAGAGCACGATTGTGGCTGGAAGCATGGCGTTTATCATTGTCAGGATGGCACATTTCTGTTCTTGCTGATCCCATTGAATCGCCGCGCCCGGAACTGTTCCCAACGCAAACATTGATTGTCTGGACAGGCATGGCACCAACGAGAAGGCAAAACGAACTTTTACAACACTGGGGTGAGCAAGGTTATAAAGTCATCTTTCATGCCCCCTAAATTCACCTTTATCCCGCCCCTTAGACAGAATGTTATAATCTGAACCCACAACAGCGTTTGTAGCGGAGCTGGTCCGTTGCAAAATGCTCACCGGGAGAATTCAGGTAATCCCCCTTTGACACTTTGTACATATCACAGCCAAAGGACAGACCAGATTGAAGTGGTAAAACCGATCGTGCACACTACGCAGTCTCACACCTAACAAGAGGTTATTATCCTGATGGATCAGGTCGTTGTTTTTCAAAAGATGTTTGAGCAAGTGAGAAAAGAGCAAAACTTCTCCTGGTTTTATTCAGAATTAAAACATCACCGTATTGCACATTACATTTATTATCTGGCTACGGATAACATCAGAATTATTACTCACGATGACACGGTTTTGTTATTAAGAGGAACCAGGAACCTGTTAAAAGTTAGTACGACCAAGAACCCAGCTAAAATAAAAGAGGCCGCATTGCTTCATATTCGCGGAAAATCTACATTTCGGGAATACTGTTCAACACTGGCAGGCGCAGGCGTTTTCCGGTGGGTTACTGATGTTAATCATAACAAACGCAGTTACTACGCCATTGATAATACGCTTTTATATATTGAAGATGTAGAAAATAATAAACCATTAATCTAGCTAAAGTTGGGAGCTTAAGAAATGCTTCATAATTCAGTAAGGCATTAGCATAATGGAAATAAAAGTGCAGAGACCATCCCTATGGATGATTAATACTGTCTTTTTATTGCTTCCCATAAATAATCACCAGACCAATACGATCAAATTGATATTTGAAATGTGTTCACTTGACTTTTGATACGTTATTTTATAATGGTTAACATATTTATAACAACAACGGGCGTGTTATACGCCCGTTACCGTTTTTAACACATGCAGAAATTACATATTCTTGATGATCGCGTCACCAAACTCTGAACATTTCAGCAGTTTAGCGCCTTCCATCAGACGTTCGAAGTCATAGGTTACGGTCTTCGCATTGATTGCGCCTTCCATACCTTTAACAATCAGGTCTGCGGCTTCAGTCCAACCCATGTGGCGCAGCAGTATATAAAAATTATGTATTCAACTCGCTGATATTTAATCATAAATATTATTTTCTTGTCTTTGTATTAGCCAAAATCAACTTTATTCAACCGTTTGATTTCATTGACGTTCGTTTTTATTTTGGGGAAAGATTTTCTCTACCATTTATATCAAAATTACAAGTCTACATTTTATTAACATCTCAATACATGTGTGGCCTTGCAAGCCATTGCGAGGCCTTATGTGTCTCAGTTTTGTCCCGCCTTGTATTACGACTTGCATAGCCAATGAAGATAAACGTGACGACAAACAAAGCAGCTGTCTTCTTTTCTTTCACACTTTCCCCACTCAGCAGCATGCATACCTTCTACTATAACTGTAGTGAATGTCTATTATGAGCGAACTGCGGACATCGTGGAGACAACATGCTGCTGGGTGCGGATATCCCATGGCACGTCATATCGCTCGCCGTATTACTTGTTATTTTTTTGAAACGAGAAGTTGATACAATTCCTTCAGGGATAAGGCTAATAACTCATTCTTCCTGATGAGATCTTTATCAGCGTCTATACCCTCTGCGCATGATTCATTTAAATAGTTCAGTGTTTCCTGATCATCATCCAAGCATTCATAGCTGCCTGAATAAAATTCATCGCAACTTGCTTTGTTATTTTTGTCAATGTAACCAATGCATTGAATCACGCCTTTAACAACTTTAGCAGCAGAAAAAACAAAGTAACTGCAGTCATTTATATAGCGTTCAATATCAAAAATCATATAAAAATAGTGCATAGAGTGTTTTTCAATTTCAAACTCACTTGAAATCATAGCTATTTCACATTCAAGGTCTTTCAGACCATCTAACATTATGGAAAGTTTACATTGTTTTTCTTGCACAGTTTCATACTTAAATGACTCTCTCCCCTTTGCCCTGACATTTATTCTTTCTTCAATTGCATAAATATAAGCAGGATATACACGCGACCACACTTGGTTTATTTTTAGGATTAACCGGCCTCTTTTCAGCCTTTCTTTTGTAGCTATAAATTCTGCATATAGCGCAGCATCCTCTTCGCACCATACATCAACTTTTCGTTTATAACCCAACTTTAATTCTTTCCCTACGCATTCAGGAAACAAAGGATCAAAGTCCTTTAAGTATTCAAACTCACTTAGATAGAATCCTGTCTCATAACGATTAAATAATTTCCTAAACTCTTTCCCACTTAAGGTTTTCATTGTATCAATCACTCTGTTTTCATAAAAGCAAAGTCAACAAGATAAAACAATAAAAACTCTTACACAACCAGCTGATGTTTTTAAAATAGAGGATAATATAAGACAAGCATAACCTCGTTCACTTCAATGCTACTCCTATCGTTCTTTTGCGTCACAGAGCGCCTGCCGGACAACTGCATCATAGACCAAACGGAACTGCTTCCGTCGATTAATCAGATGGCAGCGCATAAACACGCTCAACAACCCGTTTGACTGCTTCAATTTTAAGCTCTTCGGAATAACGCTTACCGTGTAAGTCTCCCTGCAAAACGAGCTATCAACTTTTAAGGAGTCTCTGGCCCCCCTGCTTCCGCTCCTGGCACACAGCAGCCCTAGAGACAGTGGAGTAAAGTCATGGAGGCTCGGTGGGGGGAGGTGCAAATCCTCCCATACAAAAAATACGAAAATCAGTAACGGCTAGAAATCATTCAATACATGCACTCTCGAAATTGCATCAGCCAACCGCAAAACGTTATTTCAAAGCCTACTAGCTGCCTTACTTTTTTCCTCAATAACGCGTCGCCAGCAGGAAACAACCTAATCCCTGTTTTGGGCCTCAAAGCTGCTAATGATAATCATTTTCATTTTGTATAGGCTGTGCTATAAAACATAGCCGTTGCTATATTTGTTCTAATTTTGCTCACTATAGGTACTAAATTATGCACTCGATAAAAAAAGTAACCATGCTCTTGGGGGGGCTCGCACTCACCTGCTCGATCGCATTTCAGGCAAGTGCAACTGAAAAATTCAAGGTCATTACAACATTTACCATCATCGCGGATATGGCCAAAAACGTGGCGGGAGATGCTGCAGAAGTCTCATCCATAACCAAGCCTGGTGCAGAAATTCATGAGTATCAGCCTACCCCTGGCGATATTAAACGTGCGCAGGGGGCACAACTGATTCTCGCCAATGGTATGAATCTGGAATTGTGGTTCCAACGCTTTTACCAGCATCTCAATGGGGTTCCAGAAGTAATTGTCTCTTCGGGTGTGACGCCTGTAGGGATCACCGAAGGACCCTATGAGGGCAAACCTAACCCCCATGCATGGATGTCGCCAGATAATGCTCTGATTTACGTCGATAATATTCGTGATGCGTTGATAAAATACGATCCGGCAAATGCACAAACCTACCAACGCAATGCCGATACTTATAAAGCCAAGATTACCCAAACCCTTGCCCCCCTGCGTAAGCAGATTACGGAACTCCCTGAGAATCAGCGATGGATGGTCACCAGTGAAGGGGCTTTTTCTTATCTCGCACGCGATTTGGGGCTAAAAGAGCTTTATCTGTGGCCGATTAATGCCGATCAACAAGGAACACCGCAGCAGGTACGTAAGGTTGTTGATATAGTTAAGAAAAATCATATCCCGGCAGTCTTTAGCGAGAGTACGATTTCCGATAAACCAGCGCGTCAGGTTGCGCGTGAAACCGGCGCACACTACGGCGGTGTGCTCTATGTCGATTCCCTGAGCACAGAAAACGGCCCGGTACCGACGTATATCGACCTTCTTAAGGTTACTACCAGTACGCTGGTACAGGGAATTAAAGCTGGGAAAAGGGAGAAATAATGATGCAATCTGCAGGCATTGTCGTTAATGATGTTACTGTCACCTGGCGTAACGGGCACACAGCACTGCGCGATGCATCCTTCACAGTACCAAGTGGATCTATTGCCGCTCTGGTTGGGGTAAACGGTTCCGGAAAATCGACGTTGTTTAAAGCGATTATGGGATTTGTGCGTCTGACCAGCGGAAAGATATCTGTTCTGGGTATTCCCACGCGACAGGCGTTACAGAAAAACCTGGTTGCCTACGTCCCTCAGTCAGAAGATGTTGACTGGTCATTTCCTGTACTGGTGGAAGATGTGGTGATGATGGGCCGCTATGGGCATATGGGTATGTTGCGTATCGCCAAAAAGAGGGATCGTCAAATTGTCACCGATGCGCTGGAACGTGTCGATATGGTGAATTTTCGCCATCGACAAATCGGCGAGCTTTCCGGTGGACAAAAGAAACGCGTCTTTCTGGCGAGAGCGATTGCACAGCAGGGTGATGTGATCCTGCTGGATGAACCTTTTACTGGCGTTGATGTGAAAACCGAAGCCAAAATCATCAGCCTGTTGAGGGAGTTACGCGCGGAAGGCAAAACGATGCTTGTCTCAACACACAATCTCGGATCCGTCACGACATTTTGCGATTATACGGTCATGGTCAAAGGCACCGTCCTGGCAAGCGGGCCGACAGACACCACTTTTACAGCCGAGAACCTAGAGCTGGCTTTTAGCGGCGTACTGCGCCATGTCACACTTAACGGCTCGGAAGAAAGCATTATTACTGACGATGAACGCCCTTTTGTGGCTCATCGACCGTCAGCGGTGCAGAGGGAAGAAAGATGAACGTGCTACTGGAACCCTTCAGCTATGAATATATGCTCAATGCGATGTGGGTCTCGGCGATGGTCGGCGGTCTCTGCGCTTTCCTGTCATGCTATCTGATGCTAAAAGGCTGGTCGCTGATTGGCGATGCGTTGTCGCACTCTATTGTCCCGGGTGTTGCGGGGGCATATATGCTGGGGCTTCCGTTTTCTCTGGGAGCCTTCTTTTCCGGCGGACTGGCTGCGGGCAGCATGCTGTTTCTTAACCAACGCACCCGCTTAAAAGAAGATGCCATCATCGGTCTGATCTTCTCGTCCTTTTTTGGCCTGGGGCTGTTTATGGTGTCATTGAACCCGACATCTGTGAACATTCAGACCATCGTCCTGGGCAATATTCTGGCAATCGATCCGGCGGATATCCTGCAACTCACTATCATTGGCATTCTCTCGATCATCGTGCTTTTTTTCAAATGGAAAGATCTTATGGTGACCTTTTTCGACGAGAATCACGCCCGTGCTATTGGATTGCATCCGGGCAGATTAAAACTCCTCTTCTTCACCCTGCTGTCGGTTTCGACCGTTGCGGCGCTGCAAACGGTTGGTGCCTTTCTGGTGATCTGTCTGGTGGTGACTCCCGGTGCAACAGCATGGTTGTTAACCGATCGTTTTCCCCGCCTGCTCATGATTGCTGTAACTATTGGCAGTGTAACCAGTTTCCTCGGCGCGTGGGTCAGTTACTTTCTGGACGGCGCGACAGGTGGAATCATCGTGGTGGCGCAGACACTGCTGTTTCTTTTAGCATTTGTCTTTGCGCCCACCCATGGGCTTTTGGCAAATCGTCGGCGTGCGCATAAGGCGCTGGAGGATCGCTCATGATGGCATTATTACTGGAGCCACTGCAGTTCACCTTTATGAGTCACGCACTGCTGATTTCACTGGTAGTTTCCATACCCTGTGCGCTGCTGTCGGTCTTTCTGGTCCTGAAAGGTTGGGCACTGATGGGTGACGCGATGAGTCATGCGGTTTTTCCTGGCATCGTGCTTGCCTGGATTCTGGGGTTACCTTTGGCTACAGGGGCATTCGTCGCCGGAGTATTCTGTGCGGTGGCGACGGGATACCTGAAAGACAACAGCCGAATCAAGCAAGATACAGTGATGGGGATTGTTTTTTCTGGCATGTTTGCCGCAGGTCTGATCTTGTATATTGCAGTCAAACCAGACGTACATCTTGACCATATTCTTTTCGGCGACATGCTCGGGATAACCATCGGCGATATAATCCAGACGATGATTATTGCCGGGCTGGTTACACTTGTTATTAGCGTAAAATGGCGGGATTTTTTGCTGTTCAGCTTTGATTATCAACAGGCGCAGGTAAGCGGTTTGCATACGAGATGGCTGCATTATGGGCTGCTGTGCATGGTCTCTCTGACCATTGTGGCGACGCTGAAAGCGGTAGGTATCATTCTCTCCATTTCTCTGCTCATTGCGCCTGGCGCCATTGCGGTACTCCTGACACAACGCTTTCATATTGCGCTCCTACTGGCGACTGGCATATCGGTAATAGTGTCAATGACTGGTGTCTGGTTGTCCTTTTTTATCGACAGCGCACCAGCTCCGACGATTGTCGTCTTATTCGCGGTTTTGTTCATCATGACGTTTGCCGTTACCAGCATCAACGCACGCAAAAAGGGAAACTCCCATACACAGGATCTGTTATCACCCAATTAGCACAACATCCGAGGACAGCAACACCCGATACTTTTTCCTGGCTTCCAGCAACGGGGTTTCTTCCTCCGTTGCATATACAGCTCACCTTTTTTCACCCACGATTAACCAACAGCCAGACCAGCAGACACGCCACCACCGGCACAGCAAAATCCATCAGGCTTGCCA
>NZ_JBJQKD010000006.1:0-273457 GCF_046487065.1 Escherichia sp. WS2035 | reverse complement strand
CTTCCGATCATTGATTGGCATCCAGCCAGTCACTCCGGGAATTAACTCTTTTCACCGCAGTCTCCATTGCCGTGTTTAAACCAATGGAGACGTCAATGTCCAAAAAGAGAATATCCAGGAGCACTATGGATACCTGTTTTAAGATCCTTCAGCTCAAGTTCGACCAGAAGCTGGCTAACCGTTGTATCGGACTTGCAAAACACCAATGGGGATTGATCTCTATTTTGCGACACAGACGCATTATCAATACATCGATGGTGCGATCAAATACCTCAGTGCTCTCACCGTGGATCAAATCCAGCAATTGCTCACAGATTAAGACTCGTCGGGAGTTTTGAGCCAACGCCAGCAGTAAACCCATATTCACCTTGAGTGAAATCTACAGGCTGTTGATGAGCATCAACCAGCACGTAACGGTCCGGGATCAAGTGTCCAGCCGTTAAAAAAACCACTCTACTACCCTGCTCGACCTAAGCCTCGGCGTTCAGCCGCCTGAACGGGTATGGCAAGGGTGAAAAGAAACAGCATCCCCAAAGTACCGACCAGACGACAGGATGATGCTGGAACAGAAAGCATACGCACCTCCCTTAGAATTAGACAGTGCGTACAGGATACGTAAGACAGGGTGACGGGGCGGCGATAAACCCCGAACACATGGCAGAGTGTGACCACCGGATAATGCGCTCTGAGTTTCCCGATTATCGGTAACTATTCAGGAAGTCTGATATCAAGAGCGCGGTAGCCTTTTTTAATATCGTATTTTGTTCCTCCAGACGACACACCTGCTTTTCCAGCTCACGAATACGTTGCTGCTCTGATGTGAGTGGTGCTGCAGCAGAAGGCGTGATCTCCTGACGTTCCCGTCTGAGCTGACGTACCCATGCCTCCAGAGTAGAGAAACCAACATTCATAGCTTCAGTAGCTTCCCGGTATGAGTAACCGTTATCAACGATAAGTTGGGCGCATTCCAGTTTAAACTCAGGAGAGAAGGTACGCTTTGTTTTCTTGTTGTTTTATGTTGTGGTGAGAATATCACCTTTAATCAGGTGGCCAAATTTACTGTGCCACTACAAAACGACATTCGTGCCGGATGCACTGGAGCAGGCAGTATGGGCCGTCGTCCATCTGGCACCATCCATCACAGTAATAAAGGTTCTCAGTATGTATCGCTGGCCTACATGCAGCGACTTAAGGAAGCCGGATTACTGGTATCAACAGGGAGTCCTGGCGACTCGTATGACAACGCGATGGAGGAGAGCATCAATGGTCTTTACAAAACGGAGGTAATACACCGTAAGAGCTGGAAAAAACCGGACAGAAGTGAAACTGGCCACACTAACGTGGGTGGACTGGTATAACAATCGACGATTACTGGAAAGGCTGGGCCATATTCCTCCGACAGAAACAGAAAAAGCTTATTATGCCTCCATCGGAAACAATGATCTGGCAGCCTGAGTTCACAGATAAAATACTCTCCAGGAAAACCGGGATGGTTCACCGGAGTGTTAAAGTGTGGCTTAAAATTATGCAGTTGCCGCCTGGCGGTCAAGACTGTCGCTACAGGATAAATCGCTCCGGTGAAACACAACTGCGCAAATCACCATACTGTGCATACGTATTACCGTGAAGGAGATCGGTGAGTTACGGGGTTATTGGGTGATCTCCTTCCATGAAAATACGCAGAGCACTTAAATCGCTGCTGGCGCGCACTAAAAACGTGTCAACCTGGTTCCATTAGCGTAACATCAAAGCGAGCACTTAAGAAGCAGAAGAGCAACCTACAGGTTAACCCGAACCATATTAAATTCATAATCTTTTAACTGCTCAGACCTGATCACCAGAAATCTGCCATTACCTGACTTAAATGATTTTGATAAAACAAGTGTGGTATCATATCTGGCTAAAACATAATACCACCCGTCATTATAATTCATCATTTCATATTCTTTCTTGAATTGCGGCTTGTAAAAGCCAACAGAAAATGAAAAAACCCAGAAATATATGACAAAGCCGACAAGACATATTTCAGAAATATGTTTCTTTACAAAGATACTCTCTGAAAAACATGATGCTGAAACACGGTGGCCACAGGTTCTTATAAGAAAAACAAGAATAAGGGATACCGCTACTGATAAGGTAAGAAGTTTTAATGCCAGATGATTCTTTAGCACAGAGAACTCAATCACCACCGGAACAAACAATAAGAATGAGGCAAGAAAAAGTCTGAAAAAGCTCAATTCATGCATGCTTGCTTTGTTTTTTATTCCAAGAAAGAAAAGTACTCCCGCGCCCCATGAGAGAAACAGGATGACCATTATAGTAATTGCATGAAACAGGCTTCTTGCAACATCGTCAATACCTGCACTGACAACCCACCATGGGAAACCATAATAAAAAGAGACACCCCACCCGTAAAAATATGCACTTCCCCATCCGAGACATCCCATATAAGCCACAAATAAGGAAGAATTTTTGAGCAACGCGTTGCTGTTCATTTTTACCCCTGTAAAACTGGAATAAGTAACAGAATAGCATTGACATTGTCAAGATGAACAGCATGCATTGTAACAGTCTGCAGCTTATGTTCTCCGTGGATAATTATTCTTATTTCATGGTGATTTTTGTTATATTTTAAAATGCATATCTCACCATTTAGTTTTTTATATCACAAAAACATAGTGATGCAATCATACACACCTGCCTCTATCGTACAGAGAAAACGGGCAATTATTTGTATTATTCCTTCATAACGACTTCAGTATACAGGATGACCGCAACCACGCTCCTTCTCCTGCCCGGGCGAAGTGCCTGGTTCAGACAATGACATTAACTGGCTGAAATTTTCGACGCGGTACAGGTCTCCCTGCTTTGAAAGGTGCCTGGCGCTGCAATTTTTTATCATTTGTTTTTGTATCCGGCAAAACACGTCTGCAAGAATCATTATTCTCTTGCCTGAAGCTATCCGGCATCCTCAGGCATTTCACGCTTTATGAGCTGACATCATCAAGATGCGCCAGTAATTTTTTATTAATGACTTCAAACAGTTCCTGTTCATCATGGGTCAGATAATCCCAGATTTCTTTCAGATACATGCTTTGTGCAAGAGTGAGCCTCTGAATAAAAAACATACCTTCAGATGTCAGACTGATTTTTTTAGCACGGCGATCCTCCCTGCTATCCGTCCTTTTTACATACCCGGCTTTTTCTAAAAAATCTGTAATGCGGGTAATATTAGTTCTGGTAAACTGCAGTTTCTGGCTTATCTCTGAAGGTGACAGACAATGACTCTCCGCTGTGAATAATGTGGTGAGAACCATGTACACTGAGTGATTTATTCCATACGCCCCCAGAAATTCAGATATATTATCCTGCATCCTTTTATTTGCGCGAATACAGAGTTGCATCAACAAATGTTCCTGAAAGGGATATGCGGGGTCTTTGTTTTTTTGGTGTCTGATTATTTTTTCTAATGTGTCTGTGTTATTCATTTCATTATTCTCCATATTACTGAAACACACTGTCTGTGTACAAGCGCGCATCAGTCATCCGGTAAACTTCGACTTTCCACTACAATTTATTCCTGCCTGATTTCTGTATAACTGAGATATCCCGGCACAGCGGACAGATAAATTTCCTCAGATAAAAGAACATAAATGCTGGCTGCTGGCAAGTCTGTGAAAAAGGATTATCCATACTGCTCAGTAATCGCGGATAATTCATCAGCTCCCACACGCCTGTAGAGCCATCCCTGACAGCCCTGGACATTCATGTCTCTGGCAATACGGAACAACGCTTCATTTTCAACACCTTCAAGTATTACGCCCCGGTTATGACAGGCAACAGTGTCTGCCACAGCATGGAGAAGCGGCATTGCACTCCTGTTTTTCAGGGCATAATGAAAAAACTCATGACTTATTTTTACCCGTTCAAACATCCCGGACAGTCCCCACATTAAGCCTGCATTTCCTGAGCCGAAATCATCCAGCCAGAGGGTGAAACGTTCTGACAAAAAACGTAACAGGGGGTCATCACCGGGTTTTAACGCCACTGCCGGAAAGTCCTCACTGACCTCAAGCCTGATATGTGTTCCCGGCCGCCCCGGGATGCCATGTTTTCTCAGATACAGGGCTACCACCCGGGAAATATTGACACTCAGCATTATTTTCTTCTGCAGACACCATTTATGAAGCGTTTCAGCAGTCTTCAGCTGACTGATGAGTATTTTGTACTGAATATCCGGAGGCGCACTTCTGAAAAAAACAGATGCGCAGATTTTCCTCCCGTCTTTTGCTGAACGGATATCCGAGAGCATTTCAAAAGCAAATATTTTCCCGGTCTGATTCCATACAGGCTCAAAAACCGGTGAGAGGATATATTCTGTTCTGCCTGATTTCACCTCCAGTATACTGTTAACTGCCCCTGACATTACTCCTCCGGAAATATGAGCCCCTCCCGACCAGAAGGTCTGGCTGGATAAGCGCAGTTCTTCTGATTTGATTTTTAAACCCTCAGATTTACCATTATCTTTATGATTACTGACAACGCTCAGAACCAGATATACGGCTCATACTGGTTCTGTTTATCTTTGACAAAGACCATATGACAGACTCGTTCCGTCACAACACCGGAAACAATACTATTATCAGCTATTTTTCTCCACAAACAGTGATACATTAAATGAAAAACTGGATATAAAGAGCAGTAATATCATTACCGCCACAACTGCATTCTAGTTGTAGCTAAAAGTCACATTTATCACTGACTGGACAGCACCGGGCGTCGGACTTGCCTGACCGGTCAGAGCATAAGAGGCCTTCAGCCCCAGACTCACAGGAGAGCTACCTACCTGTCCCAGAGACCTCGGTTGTCCGGCCGGAACCGGCCCCGCGTTGTCCGACAACTGTACACCCACACCGCCGGCCCCTGATGTTGCCGTATTTGCGAATACAGTATTACCACTTCCTGTTACAGAACCTGACAGGGTATAGCTGACCGACTGTGTCTGGTCGCAACGTACAGTAAGAGGGACTGTTACCGGCCCTCCGGGATAGGACGGAAGGTCAACTTTGACATTGTTCGATGAGACCCTGCATGTACCTGTCTGGATATAGACATCATTCGTTGCATAGAAACGCCAGGTGAAATTTCTCTCCCCTGCCTCCTGCCCCTTTGTGGAAAACTTATTCACATATAACGTTGCCAGTAAATCTCCATTGTTAATTACCTTCCCAAATACACCCGGTTCAGGATACAGATATAATTTCGCAGGGAATGGTTTCCAGACACCATATTGATAAAACGCCTCTGTCACCTGCAAATCAAACTGAAGTGGTAATTGCCTGGCATACCCCGTTGGACGACTTGTAAAATCGAGTCGTCCGTATGTTTTGGTATCCAGAGCAGGAGAAAAACCACTGCCTTTCAATATTTTCAGATAATCATAGTTTTGGCCTGTCGAGTCCTCATTCTGACATGATACCAGTTGGGAAAGGTCCAATACAGATATGGATTTATCATATTGCACAACAGGACTGACATTAACCCGAAAGGATGTATCCCCGGAGTTAAATACTTGACCGGTCTGGTTATTTCTGCACAACAGTGCAAACGATGGCTGGGAATATGCCATTATAAGTGTGAATAAAACACAGCCCCTGAGGGCTGTGCTTTTCTTAAAGAGGGGATAATATTTACGCATAGGTATAGGTGACAGTAATTTGTGAATTAATACTTCCCGCACCGGCATTACCTTTACTTACGGCTCTAACTTTTAAATCAAATGAGGCCCGGCGGGTGTTTGTGTCAACATTCACGGTTTTTACAGAGCCTGGCTTATATCGAATATTCTGCCCTGACTGGTCTTGTAACTCAATCATAATATTCGAAGCCGTACCTGCATTTGCGTAATAGTCTGTATTATCAGCCGAACCGGAAAACGTAGCTCTAACCGTACTCATATTCTGGCAGTTTGTCATTTCTATTTTAAAAATTTTCCATGCAGAAGTACTACCATTAGTTATTAAATCTGATGTATATAAATCCCCCAGAGATACTGTTTGATTTGGACCACCTGCACCACCAATAGTACAACTTCTTTGTAAAACATTACCCGTTACTGTAATCGTAGAATCAACTGCCTGTGCTGAAAACGCAATACAGTTAATAAGACCGGTGGCCAATATAATAGCTTTCAGTTTCATCTGTTTTCCTCTGTGTTATATTTACTGATAGTCAAGTACAAAATTAACCACCGCATCAACATTACCGGCCTTTACCGGAAGATAAGTGGCTTTCAGACGGGCATAAAACGCTATGGTCTGTGTTCCCGGCATTAACGCAATTGTTGTCGGCACATTAATTTTCAGCTCATGTTTATCCTTATCAAGAAGCTGAATCCCCACACCCCGTGCACCATTTACGCTGTTTATCTGAATAAGCCCCGCCTCCTGATTATCTGGTGTGCCCGTAAATGTCAGCTTCACTGCACGGACAGCACTGCCGCAGGAGGTTAACCCGACATGAAATACCGACGCAGGTGTGGTATCACCAGCTGCGGTAAACTGTCGGCTGTCATAACTTCCCAGACTGACATCAAAGTTTCGGGAGTTAATGTCAACATCGCAGGTGTTATCCTGAACATTGCCTGTAATATTCACCACAGAACCCGCTGCACAGACATGACAGGTAACGAACATACTGCCGGCCAGCATGCAGGAGAATGTCACTGTTTTAATAATATCCTTCACCATTTCCCTGCCTCTTTACCTGCAACTAACCGTGACATGACTTAATATCTGTCCGGCGCTTTCCTTCGGTAATTTATAATCTGCAGTACACTGGTCCGTGGTCTGACTCCCCCATTTCACACTAACCTGTCCTGACAGAGGCATTCCGCTCAGATAAACCTGACCATTCTCTCCGGCGATACTGCTCCCCCCGTTTCTGGCCGTAACGACAGAGCCAAAAGGAACTGCTTTCCCGTTTCTCATCAGCGTCATCAGCACTTTCACACCCACACGGGTTTTATAGTCAGCCCGCACAACGGCACCATGCGTGGGCACGACGCTGACCACGGTATTCTCTATATCAACATTATCTGCAAGGGTGTTGGTATCCAGTGCCACCCGGTTTTCACGATAGTCTGTTGCATAAGGCAGTACAGCATACCCCCTCCAGTCTGTAGACACCCCCGTCTGGTTTTCAATGCGCGTATCAGATGCACCTGGTGCACGGACAAGAATCAGCGTATCTCCCAGAGGCTGGCTCAGTGTCAGACCATTGGCATGTGCCAGAATACCGCCACTCAGCCCATAATACAGTTGCCGGTAACCCCCACTGTGACTGTATCCTGCACTGGCATTACCGTATCCCCCTCTGTAATTCAGAGAGGCATATCCTGTTTTACTGCTCCCCTCATACCCTCCCCGGGTATAACCACTCTGGATGCTGTATCCCAGATTATTGTCCTCCAGCAGTGTGCCATACAGCCCTGCTGTACTGGCAGCCTGTCCGTGAGCCTCCAGGGTCTGACTGTAACGGGCACTGACGTTTCTCCATGCAGATGTGCTGTCCGAACGCATCCAGTGGCTGAACGGAATGCTGACATCAAATGACAGTATCCGGTCAGTTTCATGTTGCCATGCATTCCGGGACAGGCTGTAGTTCAGGGACCAGCTGATGTCATTCACAGATGAGTTAAAGCCAGCATTAAGCTGACGGTCCGTCCTGTCCGTTCCCCAGTAACTCTGGTGGCTGCCACTCAGATACAACGTTGACGATTCCCCCGTCTGCTGGCTGATACTCACCTGCACCCTTCCCCGCTTGTTGTAAGCCAGATTGTAGTAATCCGTATACTTCGGCTGTATCTGTATCACTCCGTCCTGGGTAAGAACACTGTAACCACTCATTTTCTTCCAGGCGGTATCAGCAAAGCTGAAATAGCCCCGTGTGGAGTAGCGGTATCCGATTAACTGGATATTTGTCCCTGTTTCCGTCAGTGACTTGTTATACAGAAAACGATATGACTGACCGTCATGCCGGCTTTCATCCGGTAACCGGGCATTCGCACGGGTGGCATCCAGTGAAACAGCGCCCAGCCAGCCCATGTTTTTACCCACCCCCAGATTGAAGGCACGGTAGCGTTCAGCTATCCAGGCTCCTCCATACACCGTCCAGCCTGCCGGCAGACCATACTTCAGCGTTCCTTCAGCAAAACGGGGATTATCCTGCTGATGTCCGCCACTGCGAAACTCTCCGGCACTGAGAGCATATTTCAGATGCCCTTCACGTTGCAGTACAGGCACCGAAGACCATGGCACATTAAATCGCTGTACACTGCCATCAGCTTCCTGCAGGGTTACCTGTAAGTCACCTCCACTCCCGGCCGGATAAATATCGTTTATCTCGAACGGGCCTGGAGGTAGCGTACTCTGGTAAATTTCATACCCGTTCTGGCGGATACTAATCCGGGATGTTCCCCGGGAAATACCGTGAATTGTCGGTGCATACCCTCTCTGGCTGTCCGGAACCATATTGTCATCAGAGGCCAGTTGAATCCCCCTGAAATTTACACCGTCAAAAATATCCCCCCGGGTATAACTGTCCCCCATCGTCAGACGGGAGCGCAGGGAAACTATATCCCGCTCCAGCCAGGTGTTAATGTGCTGCCAGTTATTCTGGCTGTACCCCTTTCCGGCACTGTAACTCCAGCTGGTGTTGTCCCGAAGACGCCAGCTCCCGATATTCAGTCCTGTTTTCAGATTCAGATAGGCATAATCGCTGGTGCCACCATAGCTGTCGCGCACCCGATTACCACTGAAGTCATAATTCAGCAATGCCGCTGTAATTCCGTTATCCCAGTATTCCGGCGCAATATAACCACGGGCCTGATTACTCATATATAACTGAGGAACGGTCAGGTACAATCGCTGCTGCCCGACATCAAACCGGAATGTGGCACCCTGAATCATGGAATTCAGTGATGTGCAGGTGTCAGCCGGCAGTCTCTCCATACCCGGCACGGCATAACGGTTTACCCCCATCGCACTCATATGCTCCGGACTCAGGCAGGGGGCAAGTTGCTTCCCGTCCTGACTCATCTGAAACTGCACGTCACGGGTTGAGATATACGTATCATTCAGATAAATATCCACCCGGTACACGCCTGGCGGAAGCTCCTGCCCCTGTGTAAATGCAGACAGGTCCGCAACCGCATCCGGGTCATCAGACAGAAAACGCGGATTAAAATAGAGCTCAGCCCGGGCCGGAGAAACAATTATCCCGATAAAAAATGCCAGCGGCAGTATATTAAATTTCATTCTGTTATTACCCCCGCCAGCAGAGCCGGTCAGTGATTTATCAGACAGGAGCTGTCCGCCATCTCCGAAAAACATGTCAGCCCCCACACTGAGCGAAAAAATAAAATCAGCAGCCAAACACAACCAGTACCAGAAATAACTGAGTTACTTCACAACACCCTTCACCTGTTCAGTCAGAGCACCATAATCGTTAATTGTTTTATAAGTAATATCTCCTCCGGTGTATCCTCCAGGGATATTCACAGTGACCTTTCCCTGTGGGGGTACCATGGTGTTTTCAAGACTTTTATTTCCGGCCTTTAAGTCAGTCACTGTCAGATAATACGGCGTCGGATTAAACAGAGTCAGCCCTCCGTTTTCACGGGTGAACTCTAATTTACCCGGTGCCTGTTCTGGCGGAATAACCAGTCCCTGTGGACGGTAGAGCAGTTTAATTCTGCTGACAATTGCAAACTGCAGATAATTCTCGCCGGTTTTCGCCTTATCCATGGCCGGGATGGCCTTGACATTCACCCAGAACAAACTTTCCCTGTCTTCCGGCATCTGTCCGTTTGTGGCATCAATAATTCTCAGGGTATTCTCTTTCTTTCCCTGCATGGAAAATAACGGAGGAGTAATTACAAACCGGGCATCCTTTTTTCCCTCAGCATTTTCAATCCATGACTGAATAAGGTAACTACTTTTATCATCATTATTTGTTACCGCCAGTTGTACCTGTTTTTGCCCTTCAGGGTAAATCACACGGGTGGCCCCCAGAGCAACCCCGGCATAGCTCTGCGGAATATAAAAAAAGACTAAAAATGATGCCAGAACGGCCCATATACGCATGTGCTTCATCATGTTATTAACAGCCTTAATTAAATGGCGTTATATCTGCCAGTTACAGATAGGTCAGAGAAAACCATACCTGTCCATTTGCCTTTCCCCCGGTGACGGGATAATGTGTGGCCTTATACCTCGCCTGCATATGCAGTTTCATATCTCCGCGGGTAAGATGCACCCAGTTCTCCGGAGGCTGATTAAGTTTTACCAGCTCTCCGCTTTCATTAAATAAAGCGATAGCGATTCCGTCTGAGGCATCATTCTCCTCATCCACCGACAGCAACTCCGGCTCGTGAATATCTGACACGCCATAAAAGGAAATCCCCACCCGCTGACTGACGACAGTGCTGCAGCCCTGAAGGTGAATATCAAAGCCCACAGAGTCCCCATACTCACCGGCGGCGTGAAATCGATTGCTGCTAAGTTGCCCCATATCCACAGTCATCTGCCTGTCTGACAGGGCAAGACTGCATGCTTCAGCAATTATTTTTCCCTGGAAGCGCATGTTTCCTCCCGGAAGCATGACATGCCAGTGGTTTCCGGCCAGTGCAGCGGGAGACAGCAAAAATAACATTATTGCCATTTTCGATATTTTCATTAATCTCACACCCGCATGGATAAAAACAGCCCTCCCTGGCCGGGTATATATCCGTTACACTGTTCTGATATTACTGGTACTGAACTTTAAAGGTGGCGTCGGCGTTGGCTGTACCAGCTGTTGATTGACCAGTAGCAATATAAAGAGCCTGGAACGGAATTTTATTTGTTCCGTCAGATAATGTATAGCTAGCTGTTGGAGTATTTCCGTCGAACGTTACAGCACTACCAGTATGGTCAAGAACCTGCACTCCCACATTTGTTGCAGTTCCTGATGCGGACCCTTGAAGAGCCAATACATTATTCTTAGTTGCAACAGTTGTGCCACTGAATAAAATCGATGCACCATTTGAGACTTTTGTGTCACAGTCACTAAGTTCAATATTGAACCCAACAGCAGCACTTTTATCCCCGTCGGCTTTTAGCTTTTCTGTACGAACCTGACCAAGCTGAACCGTCTGATCGAAAGAATTTGCATTTACTGCACATGCAGCATTAACCACTTCCCCCTTAAAATGGACTGTACCACCATTGACAGTAGCAGGTGCGGCAGACGCACTTGTCGCAACACCCAAGGTCAGAGCTGAAAATACAGCCATGGAGATGAATTTTAACTTCATATTTAATTCCTGTTTTTAATTGAACTACGCACACCGTATCTGTCATCACAACAGACACAATCAATATCCCGAACGACGGGAATCTTTTTTCAGGAGAAATTCATAAATGCAATGTGAGAAATACACTCAGGCAGCATTTATGACATTATCTCCCGATAATATTTTCCGGATAACCGACAGGAATCTTCTCTATAGATAAGATTCCCTAGATGATAAGCTATGGGTTAGTGTTCCTGTCTCCACACCGAATGCTTTAGCAAAAGCAGAGAAGCTGAAAGCATACCTCGTTGATAACACCCGTACTCTCATTTGACTACAGGCTTATATTTCTCGCGTATTATGTATTGCCCCGGCGTTTTTTATTGTCCGTATTTTACAGGGAAGCAGCTTCAGCTATAGCTGATACACTATCAGTATAATAAGGAGCAAGTCTGGCAACGAGGACATTCAACCTGGTAAGGCGCCCAAGCGTTGTACTGAAATATCCATTATTCATCTGGTATTTCTCGCAGACATCTTTACGGGAATGACCACTGACCAGATAATCCTTCATAGCGAGAATAACTCTGTCACTGTGAATAGAGGAAATACCTATCAGTAAAAAAAATTGTTCTTCAGACATGGAGCCGGATGACAGCGCGCTCTCACGTAATTTTAGTAAAAAAGCATCCCCTCCCCGGGTAATAACTTCATGCTGTGCCATTCGATACTCCCCACCCCGCCACCTACAGGGCTGCCTTAATATTCATCCCCCATACAGGAGGGCCTGGCTCCTTAAGATATATTTAGTTTTTTATGTTGTAAACATGTATTTTGACGATCTTTTGATCTGTAAAGCTGTTTATTTTTAGGGTTATATCTTGCAGTGGATTGGTGCCTTAGTGATTAATGCTGTATAAGAATGAATATTCAGTATAAAAGATCGTTAAAATCGTTTTTTGCAACGTTCCTTACCATTGAAAAAACTATAAAAATAATGTGATAGAAATCCAATCGCGAATATGTTTCGCATATTAAGTAAATACACCAAATACAATATAAAAACATGATAGTCACATTTGAATTGCCAAAAACAAGTCAGCCACTTATTATCCTTTTGCTTATATAGAGAGGATGATGATATGCAGAATGAAATAATGGGTTTTCTGAGCAGACATAATGGAGGGAAAACCGCAGAAATTGCGGAGGCGCTGGCGGTAACGGATTATCAGGCACGCTATTACCTGTTATTACTGGAAAAAGCAGGTATGGTTCAGCGCTCACCATTAAGACGGGGCATGGCAACATACTGGTTTCTGAAAGGAGAAAAGCAGGTGGGACAAAACTGTTCTTCCACAACTTAATAGCTTAATCTGTGGGCATGCTTCACTGAAACAGATAAAAGTTATATCAGAATGAAGATTCAATTTTGCAGCATTCATCACAAAATAGAAATTTAGTATTTTATGTCAGAATACTTCACATGATAATAAAAACCTGTCTGGATTTACTGCATGGCCAGACATTACAAAATACAAACGCCATAAACTTCATTCAGCCTTCTTGCTGTCCGGTAACGGAGGCTGTTTTTTCGTTACGCCTTTCCCCGGCAGCATCAGTAGCAGTAATTTATAGATTCTACGAACTGAGACTGTCTGTCCGGGGAGAACATACGCATCCCGGCGCAATGCTCCGGTCATTTACAACCTGCTTCTGATCATAAACGCCACGATCCTTGGCTCTCACAGATTTCGGGAGATGAAAGTTAGTTTACAGGCAGAAACCAGTCACAATATTGACATGAGAAAGATTTTCTGTTAAACAAAAAAATACATGAAATGATATAACATCACAAACTGGAGTTTTTATGGCAGAATCCGGGTTTATTTCTCTCGAATTATCCCGCTCACAGGCGCCTGTTACAATTAGCAAGACAGCTATACTCTTTGCAGAAGCAGACAATGATACCCCGGAGTCAACTCATCTACATTGCGTTGGTGGTATCACTCATACCGTAAATGGTGTTTTTAACGATATTGCAGAATTACTTCCGCGATTCATTAAGACGCACCGTCGGGATAATGGTCAACCCGCAGTGGCTATCCATGACTGGAATGTTTCATACATTGAAAAAGGCAACGATGCTTCTGCTATTGTTTACTTCACAGAATCAGGCTCAAGTATAACCGTCCGTGAATCTTACGAAGACATAATAGCAAAGTTTCACGCTCTTTAGTCAACACCTGTGCTGAGAATTAAAGCAGGGGCAGGATACAATTATCCTGCCCCTGCCGTTAAAGATTATACAATGAGTATTACTTTTTAATATTTCGGTGGTGGGTTATAAAGATGTGGTCTCCTCAGAGGATCGTTTATGGCAGATAGTGCAGATATTGCTTATGAAAATGAACAATTCAGCATGAGCATCAGACTAAAAAATCGTATCCGGAATAGACTCCCTGAAACGGGATTCTGCTATAACTGCGGAGAACCTGTTAAGACAGGATTGTTTTGTGATGGTGACTGTCGGGAAGATTATGAGAAACGTGAACGATTTGGAAAAATAAATACTGACAATGTTTAAAAGCAATACAATTACTGATATCTCTTTCAGACTTCAGAATTAAAGAAAACTGCCCGAATGTTATCCGGAAAGCAGCTGTAATACCTCATTAACTGTTATCACAAATAAAACGCATACCTGTTCCATATGAAATTTGTCACGCCTGACTACATAACATTTATTATCCGGAGCACTGGGATGCCCGTGACACAGCATGCACAGAAATCCCCGTCGCAACAGCCTTTATCAGAAAACCATCTTTTTACCGGTCTATGGTGTTGCAGAGATATTTAATACTGACGCCGCGCATACCATTTTTCTCCATCGCATTGTAAAGATGCGCACATACCGTCTTCATGGTTATCCCCAGCCGGTCTGCCAGAAAGGTAAACCCGTAGTCATGGAAAACAACCCCGAAGACCACCACCATCTCTGTCCGGGTCAGTGGTCTTGCCGTATGTCCGAACAGCCACGCCCCACGGCGGATGGTTTGCCTGATATCTGTCAGGCATCTCACAGAGGAAACAGGAATGACAAGAAACCGACGCCCACAGAACATAGAGTATGTAAGCCTTTCCAGATTACGGTCACAGAGAATCACATAACTGTCTTCGGGAAGTGTAGTGGTCAAGTAATACTGGCCACGGTTTTACAGTAAAAATGGTACCTGTTCCCGGACTCTTCCGGTGTCAACCCACCGTTATAATGGTGAGGTCTGACACTGTTGTAGTAGTTCAATATGTAATCATTAATTTGCTGCCGGGCCTCGTCCTTGTCGACGTAACCATTCGCTGGCACCCATTCTGTTTTCAGACTGCGGAAGAAGCGTTCCATTGGGCTATTATCCCAGCAGTTTCCCCGCCGACTGACACTTTGCTTTATTCTGTAACGCCAGAGAATTTGTTGATATTTCAGGCCTGTATACTGGCTTCCCTGGTCTCTATGGAACATAACATCATGTGGTTGACCACGCGTCTCATAGGCCATCCGCAGGGCATCGCTTATCAGTGCAGTATCGGCATGTGCGGACAGACTCCAGCCGATAACCCTGCGGGCAAAAAGATCCATCACAACCGCCAGATAGCACCAGCAATTTCCGGCCCAGATATAGGTAATATCTCCACACCATACCTGGTCTGGCTCGGGGACAGCGAACTGGCGCCCGAGCAGATTCGGCAAGCAGGTATGCTCCTGACGGGCATTTTTGTACTGATGTTTTCCGGGCTGACAACTGCTCAGATTCAGATGTTTCATCAGCCGCCCGGCACGGTAACGGCTCATCGGGACGCCGTTTTGGGTCAGCATGTCAGCCAGCGTGCGCGCTCCCGCAGAGCCCCGGCTTTGGTTCCACACCCGGCGTATTTCACTGCACAACCTGACATGCACCGGATTCACCGTATCGCGTCGTTTTTGCCAGTACCGGTAACTGCTGCGGTGTATTCCCAGAGCAGAACACAGACTGACAACGGTGTGGCTGCCACTGAGTCTGGCAACTATCGTGAACCGTTCAGCGAGTCGGACATCAAGAGTGCAGTAGCCTTTTTTAATATCGTATTTTGTTCCTCCAGGCGGCGAACCTGCTTTTCCAGCTCGCGGATACGTTGCTGGTCTGGAGTAATCGGTGTGGCAGAGGGGGCAATCCCCTGGCGCTCTCGTCTGAGCTGACGTACCCATCTCTCAAGAGTGGTAGAGCCGACATTCATCGATTCACTGGCTTGTCGATATGAGTAGCCCTTATCAACAATCAGTTGCGCACATTCCAGTCTGAACTCGGGGGTGAAAGTACGTTTGGTTTTCTTGTTCATTAAGTCACCTGTTTTGTGTTGAGGTGAGAATATCACCTTTAATCAGGTGACCAAATTTACTGTGCCACTACATTCAGTTGCCTGATAGTGGCTGCTTCCGTATCCCATGCACCATCACTGATACCACCGGGACCCCGGATTTTATCCGGTCCCCGCGGACTGACAGGGTTTGTGACACCTGAGTCATATCCGATGTAAACTTCATTTTCACGGGTTGTACAGGAAAACTCCCCCTGTGCCATTGAGTTCTGATGTGTGCCCTTCGGCCACAACTCCCACCGTCACGGCACCAGTTGCATCTGACGCCGACCAACTGCTGAGAGCCATGCCGTTTCCGGCTTTGTCGGCAACGCATGCTGCAGTTCCCAGCGATGCGAACTGGTCTGGCATGCATTCACGAACCAACAGCAGTGGTGCTACGTCCGGATGCAATTCGCATGAGCCCCAACCGCGGTTGTAAGTTCAGCAGCCCGGGCCTCTGCTCCTGGCACAGTCGCATAAGTATTCGACACCGTGCGACACCATTACCTTCTGGATACGCCACGGACCCGTCACCCTACGAAAACGCCGGAACACCGGCAATCAGCAAAGGCAGCAGTGATAAAAGACTGATATATTTCCTGTCATTATTTTTCATATTAATTTAACTCCTGATTAACTGTTTTTTATTGATATGAGAAAGTAATAGTTGCAATAGCCTTCACACTTCCAGGTGTAGTTGCATCAGCAATTTTTATATAATTGGCTCTTAAATTGATATGTGGATTTACCTCTCCCCTGTAATCGGAGAAGTGCCATTGACTGCCATTTCCTTTCACAGGGGAGTCTTCACCATAGCTGATGGCAGTTACATCACTGTCTTTATATAGCCTGATGCCAAATCCTTTTGCAGTGGATTCACTGCTTAAGGTCAATATATCTGTTCTGTTCACTGGCTGTGATGCATCTGTCAATGTAGCATAAACATCAGTTCCATCCGGGCATTGTAGGTGTATGTCAATTTTACCTCCCTGTATTTCTTTATACAAAGATGTGAACTGTGATTGATATACGGTATTTAATGGCACCACATAGTTTTTTTGCCCCATGGTACATGTCTGACTCTGTACCTGAATGCGCCCACCATTTAACATAACAGGTGCTGTCAGTCCTTTATTATTCAAACTTGTACGTTTTGCTTCCAACAAAATAGTACCAAGCTGCCTGGTGGGTATTGTTATATATCCATTGGGTAATCTTCCCGTTGCGACAAAAGCAACAAACAAACGAGCTCCGAAGCTTGCTGTCGCACCGTTATAAGTATTGGGGTTTGTATTGGCACCTACAGGGTCAATATATATACCTGAGCTATTTATGGGGACCAGAGGCGTTGCGGGCCAATAGCCCGCCATGCCAATAATAATACCCAGTCCGGATACACCAATATCATAGATATCAAAATCAGATGAATCACGGCTGTTTCCTTGATGGAAAGTATACGTAATACTTCCAATTTTAGGCAGTGCGGGGGTAAACTTTCCACGCATCAGAGCGATGGCACCGCCATTAAAAACATACTGGTTACTTGTTCCCGCCAGCTCTCCTATCACCCGGGGATAGGTATGGGCATCAGCAGGACCAATCACAACACCTGGTAATGTGGATGTATTAACCGCTATCTGCGAAGGCACATAATCATCCGGACCCGCTACCGCCAGCTTAGGGAGTAAAATTAAAAACAATGGTATGAAAAAGATTCTTTTCATGTTTTTTCCTGATTAGGGTGCTGTATACACAGAACAGGAACGAGCTGAGATTGCATATCATCTTTATTGTGTGCAACATGATATACAAATGAACATCTGTCTTTATTATCTGGTCCCCATACAACGCTGAGATGACCTTTTTCAGGGAGTCCCCTGGTAAATACCTTCCCGGCCTGAGCGACATATCCGGCCAACTGTCCATGTTCATCCAGAACTTCAGAAGCCATTGGAGGGGGATTGCCAGTAGACATACGAATATCAAATAACAGACTTCTTCCTGTTTTAGTGTCAAATTTCACTAACGTGGCGCTATTAGCACGAGGAATGATTTCCTGCTCCGTCGCCGATAATTCAACATTCAAATCTAAATTGGAGGGATCGATGCTAATTTGATTTTTCTCATAGGGTGTAACATAAGGAACAATACCATTTCCCCAAAAATCCAGACGACTACCAGAGGCATTATTGATGACAGCTCCCTGAGCTCCTTCAGCATGGATAATGGCAAAAGTATCACTCAGGTCATTACTCAATGTCACTCCATAGGGGTGTGCGACCACCGCTCCCGACGCACTAAATGACCTTTGATTATTATTCTGAGTATCATGCCCGACTGTTGTGGTTATATTTACATAAGGTGAACGATACCCCCCATTCATTGCATAACCGGAAGGCCCGTTTTCCTGGCTGTTTCCTGAAATACCATAAGAGAACTGATTATCCTCCCCGCCAGTACCACTAATTGATGTCTGAATACTATTTTTCTCTTCTTTGCTATAATTTAAAACAGTGGAAAACACCGGGCTTTGAACACTTCCTCCCAGAGGGAGAGTAAAATTAATATAAAATCTGTCATCACGGCGTTGTTGCTCATTATCTCTTGACTGAGACAATCCAATTTGATAGCCGAGTTGTTTCCAGAAGTTGCTGTACCCCATCTGGTATTCATTACGACTTCCTTTATGTCCCCAGTAATTATAGGTTGTTCCTGTTAAATACATCCCACCCCATTTTTCACCTAATTCCTGGTTGATTGAAATCTGGAATTGATTCCTGGGACGATAAAACGCTGTACTTTTTACAGAAACATCATCAATAAACGCGTTGTGATTAGCTGATAGCGCATCCTTCAGATGATAAAAATCTTTTGATGAATAACGATAAGCCGCCAGAGTTATATTTGTGTTTGAGGCTGGAATATTGATGCTATAACTTGAGTGCAGACTATAACCTTTACGCGTTACACCGGAATACCTGAATGCTGTTCTGGACAATGTAATGTCAGATGCTATAGCACCCAGAGGGGTATTAAAGGCCAGGCCAGCTAACCCCGCTGTATATCCTGAAGCTGTGGTAAGACCACTGTTTAAAGTAATATCATTCGTCAGGCCGTATTGATAGGTGCCTTGTGCTATTAAATCATTATATGTTTTATTCGCATAACGATACTTTCCCACTGACATTTGCCAGCGACTAAATCCGGGACGAATGAGTTGAGCAACGGCCGCAAAAGGAACCGTGAACATTCGTGTCTGGCCATTAGACTCTGTTATCTTAACGATAAGGTCACCAGCATATCCACTGGGATATAAATCATTGATGACAAATGGTCCGGCTGGCACCGTCGTTTCATAGAGGATATGAGCATTTTGATAAATGGTTACTTTAGCATTACTGTTAGCTATTCCCCGGACAGCAGGAGCATAGCCACGTAAAGAGCCGGGTAACATTCGTTCATCCGATGCTAACCTGACTCCCCGCAAACTGAGGCTATCCATTAGCTCACCATTCGTATAAAAATCCCCTAATGTGAATTGTGCTCTCAATGGGGCAAGGTCATGCATTATACTTGTTTCTATATTCTGATATCCGGCAGGATAGCTATTATTCCAGCTCTCACTGCCACGGTGGCGCAAAGCCCATCCCCACAAATTGAATCCAGCTTTTAATCCCAGATAAGTCTGTTCGTTACTCGTCCCGGAAGAGTTATACTGGTAATAGTTAGCATCATAGTTTATAAATGCTGCAGGAACACCACTTTGCCACTGAGCAGGGGAAATATATCCTCTTGGACGTGTATTCAGCAGTGCCTGAGGGATTTCGATATTCAACCTTAAAGTCGATAAGTCAAAATTAATACTGGCTGAAGAAAGTCCTGTTGATGCCGGAAAGCAGGAGGTGTTTCCCGACATAGTATCTTTGACTAAATCAATCAATGAAAGCAGCTCAGGCGTCAGGCATAACGTCGGAGCACCGGTATTGGCAGTACGTAAATACTGCAAATCAGCCTTCCCCTTCCATACATTATTAACATAAATATCAGAATAATACCTGCCCTCAGGCACAGGGTTACCATGACTAAAGCGGCGGATATCAATAACATTTATCCCTTTATCCAAATGCAAAAACTCAGAATCAAACTCAGCCTCTTCAGCAGCAAATGAATGGTTTGTTACTGTTAACCCTAATGCAGCAAAAAGCAGAAGAGAACAACGACAGTAAATCAGGCATGACAGATTATTAGCGTTCATTATTACCTTACTCCAGAACAGATTCTCCTTGCTGATATCCTCCGTAATCATTAACAATAACCCAGGAAACTTTGCTGGCTGGCGCAGTTCTGCCTTTAAGTGCAAATACTGTTGAAGAGAAAGGGGGAATCATTCCACCATGTTCAACAGGCGTTAAGTGCTTATTCTGGTCAACTGCAATTTTGTTGTAGGTTATGTAATAAGGTGTTGGATTAACTGCTTTAATTCGGCCTTCCTCCTGGTGCCAGGTAACTTTCAGATAAGCATCATTTGGTGTTAACTTCAGGTGAGCAGGACGAAAGAAAAATTTTATGCGACTACGAATAGCTAGTTGCAAATAATTATTATTCCGCTGCTCTGAGTTATCGGAGTCTTTTTTTGCCCCGGGCTTTGCTGGAATATCCAGAACATTTAGATAGAAAAGAGATTCTCGGTCTTTCGGTAGTGACTCGCCTGTATATACAATTCTGACTGTTTGTCCTGATTTAGAGTCCATACGAAATATTGGCGGAGTAATGATAAAAGGAACGTGGACTGACTCAGGGGGTGCTGCTGCATCTCCATCGTCTAACCAGGACTGGACTAATGCCGGAGATTCATTGTCATTATTTAAACGTATGCTAATACTCTTTTGAGTCGCCGGATAAACAACACGGGTTCCCATGATAACTACACTACCCTGAACAACTGCAGATACAGATAGAGTAAAAAAAAACAGCACAAACCTTAGCATGGTATCTCCAGAAGAAAACAGGGCAGTATTTCCTGCCCAGAAATACAAAAGAGTAAAAAGTTTTTTATTCGTAGGCAATGGTATAATGGACCGTCGCTTTTACATCCCCTGCGGTAGATTGTCCTGTTGCATAATACTGGGCCATATAACGCAATGTGGCACTTCCATCAGATCCGATTGTCTCAGACTGGACATCTTGCCCATTATCTGCTTCCCCCAAAAGAATAGTTGAAGTTCCATTACTATTTAGCAACTGAATCTGTACATTATCCGCTTTAGTTGGAGTAGCAGTATTTTTTAAATTATGTGTAGCTAAGTCAATGTTACTTGAAGGCTCAAAGTACGCTTTAACATTCTGAGCACTATTCATACCAGTTGCACAACCAGTTAAACGAATGGCAAAGGGTGTCAGCCCTGACGTAGCAGCATTGTCTTTTAGAGATGAAGTGGCAACAGTGGGTAAAGTTACTGCTAAGTCTTTGTCGCTTGTATTAACTGTGCAGGTCTGAGCTACAACTTTACCTGTAAACGTAATTGTTCCGTCATAGGCCATAGTTGAACCAGCAAACACAGCAGAAACAAATGTAGCCAATGCTATAACTTTTATTTTCATAAAATGAATTCCTGTTTAATTCCGGCATGATCATTTTTTCAGCAATCATCCCCAACAAAACAATCATTTTCAAAATGTTTTTACCGATCGATAACCAGCGCATGATAGACCACACCTATCATGATAGCCAAAACGATCGGGAAAAACGATCAAAAACCATATTTATTGTGTTGGTAATGACAAAAAAATATGCTTTACCCTGAAATGAGCGACCTATTCATGAAAATATGTAGGTCTGTATTTGATTACTATCATTGCTATATTTCTACTATCCAATTTATATTTTATAATTAAAATATACCTTTTTACACTATTATTTATTTGTTGCAACTTGCCTAGCTTTATCTTATTCCGGATGTTTTATGGTAGATACAGAATACAATTAATTAAACTTATTTAAAGATTTTATAAATACCATATTGGAGTTGACCGATAGATACCTACTAACAAGAGCAATCACCACCTCCCCATGAGGTGGTTTAGGGATAAAATAAACAACATCCATGTCAGGTGACGTACATACCTGTTTGCTATGATATCTGTTACGCTACGCTTGCTAATTTACTGAAACTCAGCGTCTGTCGACGGAGATTCGTCCGGGCCCTGATACAACAAGGGCAAGAAAACCACCCGAAATACAGATATTCTTATAAAAATGGATCATATTTCCATGTGCAAGTTCAGCTGGCATCGTCCAGAATGCGTGTCCAAGAAATGAAGCAAACACGGTATACAGGCACAGAATAATGCTCACTGGCCGGGTGAAAAAGCCAAAAACAATCATTAATGCTCCAACGATTTCGACAAGGACCACTATTGCTGCAGTAATCGCCGGAAATATAAGCCCAAGAGAGGCCATTTTATCGATAGTGCCAGTGAATGATAGCAGCTTGGGAACGCCGGATATCATATAAAGGCATGCCAGCATCAGACGGGCAAGGAGCAACAATGCCGACGTGTAATTTCCCATATTAAAATACCTGATTTTATCCACTATCAATGCTCAGTCTCCTTGTTTCTGATAAAGCCCTGAGCCAAATCCTTAAGTGTACGAGCACCACTCAGTAACATTGCCGTCCTCAGCTCCGTCTTCAGGTGCTCAATGACACCGGCAACGCCCCCGACACCACCTACTGCGATGCCATAAAGAACAGGACGTCCGACCGCAACAGCCGTTGCCCCAAGAGAGATAGCCCTTACAACATCAATCCCCCTGCGAATACCGCTGTCAAAAATAACCGGAACTTTGTGCCCGACTCTTGCAGCAACTTCCTGCAACTGGCTGATGGCAGAAGGAACACCATCAATCTGGCGACCACCATGATTAGACACCTGGATGGCATCTGCTCCTGCATCAATGGCAACCACTGCATCCTCACCTCTGAGGATGCCCTTGACAATGACTGGCAGCCCGGTGATTTTTTTTACAAACTCAATATCAGCCGGGGTCAGCTCAACTTTTTGGTTAAAAAAATCACCTTTGCCACCGTAACGGGGGTCATGATTACCGAACGTCGCTCCTGCAGGGAAAGGCGAGCTCATGCTGAGAAAAGCATCACTTGTCCCGGGACCAAGCGCATCCGCTGTGATAATAATGGCTGAATAGCCTGCCGCTTTTGCACGCTCCAGTAAACTTCGGGTAACACCAGCATCCGCGTTAAAATACAGCTGGAACCATTTAGGTCCTTTACTGGCTTTTGCAATATCCTCCAGAGAGCGGTTGGATGCCCCTGATGATTCATAAAGTGCCCCGGCCTTTTCTGCACCCGCTGCAGCAATCACCTCCCCTTCCGGATGGACGAACATATGCGCGCCCATAGGTGCTATCAGCAGGGGATGTTCCAGATGATGGCCCAAAAGGTCAGTCCGGATATCAATGCTGTGGGCAGCAACTCCACTGAGTCGGTGAGGTAACAAAGGATAATCACTGAATGCCCTGCGGTTCTCATGATACGTCCACTCATCTCCAGCACCATGAGCAATATATGCATACGCAGCTTCCGTCATCACATCTTTTGCTGAAGCCTCCAGTCTGTCCAGACTGATGATATGAAGAGACTTGCTGGTCGATGTATCAGCATGTCCAGACGTTTTACTGATGATATGTGCCGTTGAAGATGAGATATTTTTGGCAAGGGCCGGCGCAGCTGACAGCCCTGCGGCAGATATTCCTAAAACGGCATTCTGAATAAAATTACGTCGGGAAAGAGGCATAATAAGCTCCATATATTATAAATAAGCCAGGTCTCCCTGGCTTATAATAATCATGCCACGCCCTGAAGCGGGTTGGTGTTGAAGGTATAAAGGAAAATTTTCCATTCACCATTAATTTTACTGAGGACAAAAACTTCACGGTTCAGATCAATAATGGTTTTCTGCTCTTTAAAGTTCGTTACAACAGAACCCACATGGTGGTGAGTGCGGACAACCGCGGTATCTCCGTTGATCCAGATAGAGTCAAACGCAAAATCGGTCTCAAACTTTTCACGCTTGAACAGATCATCGTACTGCCCCTGGCGTTTTTCTGTATTGTCAGCCGTCAACTTATCATTCCACTGGGAATAACTTTCATCAGCAAACAGGCCCAAGATGGTTTTTGTATCCCCGGCATTCAGTGCGTTCTGATACTTGATTATCGTGTCATACACGTTCTTCTGCTCAGTAGCAATCTTACTGTCTGTGGAGTATTTGAATGTACCGCCGGATTGTTCAGGCGAGCTTTCCTTCTGTGCTGCCGACGATGAGGCAGCCAGAGCATTAGAGCCGAAAAGAAGGGATGATGCCATGACTGCTGTTGCTATAAAATGTTTCATATATTCTCCATCAGTTCTTCTGGGGATCTGTGGGCAGCATATAGCGCTCATACTATGCTGCTGTTTCAATATTAGCGGCAGACGTCAGCCTTACCGCACTACTTATTGGATAAGAATATCAAAAGTGACCGCTAAGTCAATTTTATCACAACACAGAAGGCCACTATTTATGCCAGCAAATATGAATCGTCCTCATCATGCACGAAAGACTCGTAGTTGCAGCCCGGAAAAAACTGCCAGGACACGACAGCAGATAGCCCGGGCAGCACTTGAGGAGTTCTCTGCACAAGGGTTCGCTCGCGCCAGCATCAGCAATATCAGCAAGCGCGCAGGAGTAGCTAAAGGCACGGTATATAACTACTTCCCAACAAAGGAATTATTGTTTGAAGCGGTTCTGAAGGAGTTCATTGCTACCGTCCGTACTGAACTGGAATCTTCCCCCCGCCGCAACGGGGAAACCGTAAAAGCCTATCTGTTGAGAGTGATGTTACCTGCCGTCAGGAAAATTGACGACGCATCAACAGGCAGAGCCAGAATAGCCCACCTGGTTATGACAGAAGGGAGCCGGTTCCCGGTAATCGCTCAGGCTTATTTACGGGAAATACATCAGCCACTACAGCAAGCCATGACCCAACTGATTCAGGAGGCAGCATCAGCCGGAGAGTTAAAAGCAGAGCAACTGCTCTGCTTCCCCTGTTTATTGCTGGCTCCAAACTGGTTTGGCATGGTGTATAACGAAGTTCTGAACCCGGCAGCACCGGTCAGTACAGGCGATCTTTTTGAAGCCGGAATTGGTGCTTTTTTCCGATAGGCACATAACTGTCAGTATTATGACCATGCCGTCAGGAGGAGGTATACCAGTGATACCCTACCATGACCCGGTAACGTCTCCTGGCTGCCTTAAACCTGAAAGACCTGGCCCCACCACACTGCCGGTTACGCAGTCAAGATGCAGCAACCCTTGCATAAGGCTGTTTTGTGCAGAGGGCTACCGGAAAGATAATAACGTCACAGCCCGTATGCATCAGATAAAACAGTGTATTTTATCTGTCAGCAGTCACTGGAGCGGATTGTGGGGCGAGATTCAGGTGCTGATACTGTAACGACTCTGCGCCGCTGCTGCGGTAAAAGCGGCTGCCACCAGGCACGGTTATCAGAGGAGGATGACCGTGTCCGCCCCTGGTGGTGATGAACTCTCCATCACAATCAATAATGCCGCCGGGTGGATGAAGCAGACAGGGATGGCAAGTCCCACCATCCCGGATAAAATGGGCCCTGGGCGCTCAGAAGACCTGTGTGTCAGGCAGGGGTGAGAACGGTGATGTTTTTTGTTGTCTGAAAGTCCAGCTCCAGCATTGTCTGCCAGCCTCAAGACTTCCGCTTTCTGCCCTTTCCGGCATTTTCTTCCGTTACCATCATTCTGTTAATTCAGAGGCGTAGTAGTAGTAAACGTAATACATATCCGGGAGGATGAAGTCATCTAATCCTGCTCCCCGAATATCATACAGCCATTCCTGAGTGTGACTGCACCATTTCCAATTACGCAGTCTGTCCTCATCACAAAAATGTTGCAAGCAGTGCGAAGTCACGTTCCGTATTCATGCCCTCTGCCAGATATTGAACGGGGGAGAAATGTGTAAGCGTCAACAGAGCGCCGTATTGACACTTATTTATCGGTGAAAACTACGTTCCATGGCAGCAGTTCGTCAACACGGTTGGAGGGCCATTCCGGCAGTACGCTCAGGATATGGCGCAGATACGCTTCTGGATCGATACCGTTCAACCGACAGCTCCCGATTAGTCCGTACAGCAGAGCTCCGCGCTCGCCTCCATGATCGTTGCCGAAGAACATGTAGAACATGTAGATAATATGACCTTTATATACTCACTATAGCATTGGTGGGATATTCCAGAGGAGGTCATCATGCATTCGGAAAATATTGCGGCTTACGTCGGGCTGGATGTGCATAAAGAAACGTTGGCGGTTGCTATTGCTGCACCTGAACGGCTTGGCGAAGTTCGTTATTATGGTACGATTAACAACGAAGCCCAGGCTGTACGTCGATTATTTCAGAAATTGCAGGGACTTTACGGAAACATTCTTTCCTGCTATGAGGCTGGCCCCTGTGGTTTTGGGCTATATCATCAACTCACAGCGATGAATATAAAATGCCAGGTTATTGCCCCTTCCCGCATACCAAAATCACCGACAGACAGAATCAAAAATGATCATCGGGACGCAATTTCTCTCGCCAGGTTACTGCGGGCTGGAGAACTTACCCCTGTCTGGATCCCTGACCTGACTCATGAAGCTATGCGGGATCTAATCAGAGCCCGTGCAGCAGCTAAACGAGACAGCAGAGTTGCCCGACAGCGAATTCTGAGCATGCTATTGCGAACAGACAAACATTATGCAGGAAAGCACTGGACAGGAAAACATCGAACCTGGTTAGCTAATCAATCATTTAGTCAGCCATCTCAACAGATTGCTTTTCAACACTATTGTCAAAGTCTGGAGCAGATTGAAGATCGCATACTTCAACTCGACCAGGAAATATCTCGCCTGTTACCTGAGTGGTCTCTGTGCAATCTGGTCTGCCAGTTGCAGGCTCTTAAAGGTGTTGGTCAGCTAATTGCAATAACTCTGGTTGCTGAACTGGGTGATTTTTCGCGATTTTCCAATCCCAAACAGCTCATGGCTTTTCTGGGACTGGTGCCAGGTGAATATTCCAGTGGAAACAGTATTCGTCCCAGAGGAATAACAAAAGTTGGAAACAGCGAACTGAGACGTCTGCTTTACGAAGCCGCCTGGTCTTATCGTACACCTGCAAAAGTTGGGGCATGGCTTATATATTACCGACCGGACTCTGTAACACAATATTCCAAAGATATTGCATGGAAAGCTCAACAACGATTGTGTTCTCGTTACCGAAGTCTGACAGCAAAAGGGAAAAAATCACAAGTAGCCATTACGGCGGTGGCTCGTGAGTTGACTGGATTTATGTGGGATATTGCACTTGCTGCCCAATCATCATTCAGTCAGCAGAAGCAAAATTAAACCCTGAAGCAGTCAGACACGGAATGAGTGATCCTCGTAAAAGAATTCAGGGAAGCCAGAATGCGCTAATACCTGCACGTAGAAAGAGGCCAGCTCACTGCGTAAATCGTCATGGGGCTAAAATCCCCGAATAAGAGTTTGTAAAATCCAAGATACAGTCTGACTGTTTCAGGTTCTTTAATCCGCGATATAACGAAGCTCCCGGAGCTGCGTAGGTCTTTTTGGGCTTAATATTTGACAAAGGTCATAAGAATTCTTTTTCCCGAGACAGACGGCACGAAGCGCTCTTTCTGCTGTGTTATTGTCCGCCTCCGCCAGACCGTCATCACTGTAATAACAGAGGGCGTCCCACTGATTCAGGACATAGCTGAACGCTTCGCCCAGTCGGGATTTTTTCGACAACGTGCCATTCTTCTCCACCATCCATTCATGCAGCGACGTCAGTAACGCTTTGCTTCGCTGCTGCCTGGCTGCAAGACGTTCAGACTCCGGTAAGCCCCGTATTTCATCCTCAATGGCGTACAGTTCACTGATGCGCTTCAGAGCTTCTTCTGCCGTCGTACTTTTGCTGCTGATGTATACATCGTGGATTTTTCGCCGGGCATGGGCCCAGCACGCAACTTCTGTCAGTGCACCACCTTCACGTTCGGCACTGAACAGCCGATCGTAACCGCTGAATGCATCCGCCTGCAGGATACCCCGGAAGGGACGAAGGTGTTGTACCGGATGTTTTCCCTGCCTGTCTGGTGAGTAGGCGAACCAGACCGCCGGTGGCTCTGATGAGCCCGCATTCCGGTCATCCCGGACATACGTCCAGATGCGTCCTGTTTTTGCCTTTTTTCTGCCCGGTGCCAGCACTTTTACTGGTATGTCGTCAGTGTGAACCTTGCGGGTGTTCATCACGTAACGGTACAGGGCATCATTCAGCGGAGTCATTAACTGGCAGCACGCGTCAACCCAGTTGGAGAGTAATGCACGGCTCAGTTCGGCACCCTGTCGGGCAAAGATTTCACTCTGACGATACAGTGGCAGGTGTTCGCAGTATTGTCCCGTTAACACGCGGGCAAGTAATCCGGAGCCCGCGATGCCGCGCTCTATCGGGCGGGACGGCGCTGGCGCTTCAACTATACAGTCACATTTTGTACAGGCTTTTTTTACCCGAACAGTGCGGATCACTTTCAGGGCGCTACTCACCAGTTCCAGCTGCTCAGCACTGACTTCACCCAGATAATCCAGCTCACTGCCACACTCCGGGCAACAACTTTCTTCAGGCTCCAGGCGGTGTATTTCACGGGGAAGATGTGCTGGTAACGGACGACGATGACGTGACTGTCGCAACTGGCGGGGAACCTGCGGGTCATCCTCACGCCCACTGTAACGATCGCTTTCCTGTTCGCGTTGTTTCAGTTGGGCCTCAGCCTGTTCAACCTCACGCTGCAGTTTTTCAGAACGGGTACCGAACAGCATCCGGCGCAGTTTTTCTATCTGGGCCCTCAGATGTTCTGTTTCCCGCTCCTCCTCTTCGATCTTTTCTTCGGCACGTGCCAGTGCAGAGCGCAGGAAGGCCTCCGTCTCTTCAACCAGACTCAGTTGCTGATCTTTCTGACGGAGGGCTTCAGCCTGCTCAGAGAGTAGCCTTTCCAGCTCAGTGATACGAATGAGGTATTTCCGACTCATGACCGTTTTTATAATCCGGCCATGACATTTTTACAACATTGTCAGTGCATTAAGGCGGGATGTTTTGGGTTGACGCCAGTCCAGTTTATCGAGGAGCATTGCCAGCTGCGAGCGGGTAATGGATACCTTACCGTCACGCACCGCAGGCCAGATAAACTGGCCTTCCTCCAGACGTTTGGTGAACAGGCACAGACCATCAGCATCAGCCCACAGGATTTTAATCGTGTCACCCCGTCGGCCGCGAAAGATAAACAGGTGACCGGAGAAGGGGTTCTCATCCAGCACATGTTGTACCTGTTCACCCAGACCGTTGAAGGATTTACGCATATCAGTAACGCCGGCAACCAGCCAGATTCGAGTGTCTGATGGGAGCGAGATCATCGTCCTCTCCCGGTCAGTTCACGGATCAACACCGTGAGCAGCTCTGGTGAAGGATTTTCCAGCGTCATGTTACCGTGGCGGAACTCAACTTTACAGGAACTGGCACTGACTGTGCTTTGTGAAGGAGTGGATAAAAGCGGAGTAAGAGCCGCCATAGGCTCTTTCTGCTCATCAGGCGTTATCTCAACAGGTAATAATTCAACGCCAGCGCCAGAAGAGGTTGTTACCGGAAGACCCGCGATATACGCCCTTCGTTCTGCCAGAGCCTGAGCCATTTGAACTGGAGGTTATCATTGATATCGTGTTCCCTGGCAATACGGGCAACAGAGGCTCCTGGTTGTGAAGCCAGTTTAACCATTTGAAGTTTAAACTCATTTGAAAATGTTCTGCGGGGTTCTGCGGGGTTCTGCGGATAATATTTTCTGTTCCATAACAGGTGTCCACTAGTTGAAAAAGTGGGCACCTACGTTACCAATACTGGCTTAATGGCTACATACGGCGGTCAGTTTACGCTTACAGAAATGTAATGAAGACGTCCTACCATTAACTGAAGAGCATGGTGACGGATGAAGGAAAAAGCAGGAGTGTGTGGTGCCTCACAGATTTCCGACATCATAGCTGTCAACGACGGATGAAAAGCGGCTCTTCCGCAACTTGGGTGGAAGAAAATGGATGAAACTTTCTGGTGTGAGAACCTTAAGGAAACAACATGTTGGGTGGAGCGGACAATCCAAATGGTGAATTACCGTCTTATATCACTGGCGCTGACATTCCGGGCGTCTTCTCCGCCACAACGCCATTTGCAGTGCATCACAGGCCAGTTGTGCTTTCATTCGCAGTGACATCGACCAGCCAATAACGGCGCGTGACCACAGGTCGATGACTACTGCGAGATACAACCAGCCCTCATCGGTACGCAAGTACGTGATGTCACCCGCCCACTTCTGGTTCGGGCCGCTGGCGCTGAAGTCCTGCTCCAGCAGATTCTCCAATACGGGCAGGCCATGTGCACGGTAGCTGACCGGGCTGAACTTCCGGCTGGCTTTCGCCCGCAGCCCCTGACGACGCAGGCTGGCGGCAATGGTTTTAATATTGAACTCCGGCAGTTCGTCAGCAAGGCGGGGAGCACCGTATCGCTGCTTTGCCTCAAAGAATGCCTTATGGACAGCGGCATCGCAGGTGAGCCGAAACTGTTGGCGCAGGCTCATCTGGTGACGACGCCTGAGCCAGACATACCAGCCGCTGCGGGCAACCCGAAGTACACGACACATCGCTTTGATGCTGAACTCTGCCCGATGATTTTCGATGAAGACATACTTCATTTCAGGCGCTTCGCGAAGTATGTCGCGGCCTTTTGGAGGATGGCCAGTTCCTCAGCCTGCTCCGCCAGTTGTCGTTTAAGGCGGACATTTTCAGCGGCCAGTTCGCTTTCGCGCTCTGACGAACTCATTTGTTGCTGCTGTTTACTGCGCCGGGCATAAAGCTGGGATTCATACAGGCTGAGTTCACGGGCTGCGGCGGCCACACCGATGCGTTCAGCGAGTTTCAGGGCTTCGTTACGAAATTCAGGCGTATGTTGTTTACGGGGCTTCTTGCTGATTGATACTGGTTTTGTCATGAGTCACCTCTGGTTGAGAGTTTACTCACTTAGTCCTGTGTCCACTATTGGTGGGTAAGATCACTCAGCAACGTATCAAAAGTCTGTAAAATCATGGGCGTTTCGCGTGATACATTTTATCGTTACCGCGAACTGGTCGATGAAGGCGGTGTGGATGCGCTGATTAATCGTAGTCGCCGCGCTCCTAACCTTAAGAACCGTACCGATGAGGCAACTGAACAGGCTGTTGTTGATTACGCCGTCGCTTTCCCGGCACACGGTCAGCACCGGACCAGCAACGAGCTGCGTAAACAGGGCGTTTTTATCTCCGGCAGTGGTGTCCGTTCTGTCTGGTTACGCCATAACCTTGAGAATTTCAAAAAACATCTGAAAGCACTGGAAGAAAAAGTAGCCCGTGATGGCATTGAGCTAACTGACAGCCAGATCGCAGCACTGGAGCGTAAAGCCAGTGATGACGAGGCCTGTGGCGAAATCGAAACGGCTCATCCGGGATATCTGGGTTCGCAGGACACGTTCTATGTAGGCAACCTGAAAGGTGTCGCGTAATTTATCACCAGACCTTTGTTGATACATACTCAAAGGTCGTTCACTGCAAATTGTATGTCACCAAAATGCGATTACAGCGACTGGCCTGCTGAATGATCGTGTACTGCCATTTTATGAGTCGCATGACCTGCCAATGTAGAGAATACTGACCGACAGGGGCACAGAGTATTGTGGCAAAGTAGGGGGCAGAAGCCAGCAGGAGAAGACTGGGGAGCTTTTCACTGGATGTTTGTGCCTGATGACCTTTTCTCATTTGTTTGCCTTTGGAGGATGGTGACTTGAATATATCAAAATGCAGAACTGACACTCTCTTGCGCTAACAAAACAGCACAAGGGAGTAGCTATAACAATGGCCAATAAATAATTTCCCGAATCAAAATTTTTTTGAAAATACCTTCAATACCGATATTTCGGAGACATCTGCATTCAGAGAATAACTCTCAGACAGAGACCTTACGACAACATTGCCGTCCACTCTCACCAGTACAGTCGCCGATGTACCAAAGCCATGTTCAGGTATATTATCAAGGAAGTAAGGGAAAACAGAAACATTATCACGAATAATAGTGATTTGACTATCTGGTTTTTTTTCAGATGATGAGTAAGTTATTAATGAATCTTCAAAATTTTCCGACAGATAATCGACTAAGAAATCATTGCTCATTATTCCCTCCACGCGAGGTATTGGTTCTTTTGTAAGTAGCTCAAGTACTTCAACTGCTTTTTTCACCCCGGTAGTACTGGTAAATCCAGCCAAAGATTTTGTTGTACCAGTATGTACCTTATAAATATATCCTTCTTTTCGGGCAACAATTGTCGTACAACCACTTAGATTTCCGCTTGTAATGATTACTGGTTTACCCTCCTGGACTTCCTCAAGTGCTATTTTAATACCATTCGCCCCACGAGCAGAATTTGACACACGAATTATGCTTGTTTCATTAGTAAGATTATACTTCTTCCAATAAGTTGAGCCGAGTGAAGATGAATCTGATGGAATTTCCCCAGTATAGGTGTTCAATGTTGGAATACCATTTAGCCCCACTGTATTATCATAGAAATACTGATCATAGCCATGGTTATCAAAGCGATCTTTTTTGATGTAGAAAAAGAGAGGTTGTTGCTCATCAGCATTAGCGGCTTCAAAATACGGATAGATTGCACGCTGACGTGTCGATGAAATACTTCCCCGTCCTTTAAGCACATCAATATTACCGCGACTTAATTTCTGAAAGTTAGATTTGGAGGTGCTTTCGATACTTTCTTTAAAATATCGTAGAGATAACAATTTACGTATGGTTGATATATCAGGAGGCGTTGATGGCTCAGGAAAATTAAATCTCCTGTCAACCACAGCCAGTACTTCAACCGGGGCTTCATCAGGAATTGCCCAATGATTAACATATGAAACATTATTATTGTTGATATATTTTACGTGCACTTTTATAACTACCAGAAAGTGTCGTCTGCTTGCTGCATCTGCACTGTTAACATTTGAGGTATATTCAGTAAAACCTAAGCTTGACTGTGGGCCCTGACCTAACAAAATTTCGTGTAATTCTTCTGTACTTCCCCCAGCCGTATGATAAGAGGCAATATTCCATGCTTCTTCCTCAGTAGCTCCTCTCATCAAAGTTACAAATCTATCCCCAAAACTTCCAGAACCCTTAACATAATTAACAATATCCATTTCTGACGTTGGTTGCGGTAATTTTGGGTTTGTATCAGGATATAAAAGTGAGCTGTCATCATTAATAAATGATAACGGAGATCCGGTCACTGCAGAATAGGGTTCATCTTTAAAAAATACAGGAATATTGAGACTTTCAAAATCAAATGGCTGCCCCCCTTTTAGACCACCACCTCGAGTCCAGAGAATTTCATTATTATATTCGGTACGATAAATTCTTCGGGATAAAATCTCATATCCTGTTTCAATGTCCACTTCATAGTAGATGCCGCTCAGAGAACTCCCTTTTACAGCGACAATTTGATTATCTTCATCACTAAGCTTTACAATATTGACATGCTGCCCGGAACTTTTAAGCTTAACGTCTAACACATTAGTTGAGGATATACTATCTTCAGCAATTCCATATTCCTTCAAAAATATATCGATATTTGTTTCATTCAGAGTCCTGCCCTCATTATTTATAACGCTGCTAAGTACCTCCTGGTTTATTCCTGCCTTACTAATCAAGAGTGGAATTGCAAAAGACAGACCAAGCAGTACTGCATTTGTCGCCAAACCAGGTATAGCAGAACGACGTTCTTCATAAGTATCACCATTAATCAGTTGATCAAAACTGATCCCCATACTGGAAGTAATAATCCCCAGTCCAAGCGGAACAGATACCTCCGGGACTACGATATCAAATATAGGGGTCATTGATAAAATCGTCTGGAGTATAGTCAGAGCATAGTCTCGTTGAGCTTCACTGTTTGATTTTATAACGATATCACCATCACTGAAACTGCGTTTCTTAACAGAAATAGCTATAGCATCAAAAACATCTTTATTGCTAAGTGTCTTATTGGAATACAGAAAGTAAGACTCATTAAAATTACCATCATTTTCTATTGCATGTAGAACTGAATTTACTCCTGCATAGGAAACTCCATCTTGACGACTATATAATGAAAAATGTTGGGAAAGTAATTGTTTGTTGTCACTATCCTTAATAAGTTCTTTAAGGGTAAGCCGCAAATCAGCGATATTCTTCTTGAATAAAAAAGGTTTTTTTGCACCAGGAATGAAAAGCATTACCTTATCATTATTTTTGGCTACAAAAATATCAGATGAGTAATATCCATAAATATCAAAGAAGAATAGTGATATATTATCACTGCGATTTAAGGCGTTCATGGAGAAATTATATTCACGCTCATCAAGCTCTCCATTTTTATAAAGATACAAAGCAGAAGAAATATAATAATTTTTTAGTAAAAGCTTAAATTTATCATAGTATTTCGACCAGTAATCTGACAGAGTTTTTCCATAAACACCTGCAAAATCACACTTTTGTAAAAAATGCAGGTATTCCGACGGGAGCATTTTTTCTTCATTTTCTTCGTTAAACACATCTGCACTCTTTGTTTTATAAATTCCTGTGCTTGAATTTGCATCATCAAAAACATCAAAACGATAACCAATATTAATAAGAGCGGCTTGAGTGAGTGTCAGTACTTCTGTTTTATATTTCCCAAGATGATCCCATCCAGTATAAGATCTGCTATTACTCCGGTTTTGAGAAAAGCAGATGAAATAAGCATTATCAGGATCAATCCGACTAAACCACGGCAAGTCAGTTTTAAAACAATTCTTAATGTAATCGCTGACAACTCTTTCAGGTGAAGGGAAATTTGATACCAACTCATTGTACTCAAGAAGATATTTTTGTTGCCATTGGTTACCCATAATATTTTTAACTCCTCTGTGAAGATTAATATTTTACCACACCTTATCAGAATACCTAATCACTGGGCGAGAGGTTAGCAATCATGTCGTATACAAAGCGTCTTTGAAACTATTTAATGAATCTTAAACATCACTACTCCGATCCCTGTAGTATAAATTTTGCACTACACAACATCCCGGTATGCAAAACCACTGGATTTCTATTAATATATTCCACATTGAAAGAAAACTGGTAAACTAGGCATCACCAGGACAGGTCGGGCCAGCAGGTTAAGTATTATCTGAACCCCATTAAAAGGAGCATCTCCAGTGTTCCGACAATAAGTACAGCAATTCCGGAGACTGACACAGGGACAAGCATGCCACAGGCTATGCCATACAGAACAGCATTATATCCCCATATACCTTCATTAATCTCCTCATCAGGATACCGCAAATACCAGGCAAAGAACGGAGAAAGTGCTGCACTGATGGCTGAGAAATACAGTATTTCGGGGTGCCCCATATTAAAAAAGGCTATTCCAGTCGCCAAAAAAAAGAACAAGCCAGAAACAACATTGTTCTGTAATAATACCTGTGAATACCCCTTACTAAAGGAGGTTATCACCTGTTTTACTCTCATGTAAAATGTCACACACACCTCATACATAAACCATTCTCCGCTTCTGCGGGACAGTACCGCCCCTGACTCCACCTCACAGCGGATTGTGTATTTTTAAACAATCACAGTCTTCTCATATACTTTCCATTCTGAAGCTTATCTCTTCCTCTGTGATAAGCTTCCGTCGCGGGATGTGTTATACGCCCTGTAAGACAGTTATAAAGGACATCAATGCCATAGTTAATGACTACCGAATTCCAGTGGATAGTCAGTACTGGTTTGCCACAAAACAGTGCAGTCACACATGACAGGAGAAGATATGAGCCGGATACCGCGGCTCTGAGACTTAACGCTCATGTAAACTTTCTGTTACAGACTCTTCCAGAGGACTAAGAAGATAGCTGATTACGCTTCGCATTCCTGTCTTTATTTCTGCAGTAACAGCCATACCCGAGCTTAATGGAATGTGCTTATTCCCGGTTGACAATTCATTCTCTTCAACAGAAACAATGACATTAAAAACGAGTCCCAGTTTCTGGTCTTCTATTGCATCTAAATTTATATTTTTCACCTTACCCACCAGATAACCATATCGGGTGTAAGGAAAGGCCTCCACTTTAATGATGGCATTCTGCCCGACGTTAATAAAACCAATATCTTTATTTTGTACCAGAGCAGTAACCTCCAGCGTGTCATCTTCCGGAACGATGACCATCAGTGTTTCCGCTGTTGTAACAACCCCACCTTCAGTATGAACCTTCAGTTGCTGAACTTTTCCCGAAACAGGGGCCCTGATTACTGAAGCCTGTTGACGCTCTTCATTTTTCTCTAACTCCAGAGTTAATAACTCAATGCTGTCTGTTGTTTGTCTTAGTTTATCTAAAATTTCATTTTTAAAAAGCTGCGTGACAAGCTGATATTCTTCTTTTGCGGACAATATTTCACTCTCAATTTGCTCCAGTTGCGATTTATAAACCCGTAATTCATTTGCTGCCTCAACATATTTATTCTCCTGCTCAAGTACAGCATGTTTTGCAATTGCCTGTTTATGCAACAGGCTCCTGAAATCATCCAGACGGCTTTTTTCAACCCTCGATACATTTTCATAACGGTTTATACGGGCAAGTATTGTTAATCGCTCTGCTCTTTTCTTATCCAGATTCAGTTCTTTTTGATACTTCTGATTTTGCCATGTGGAAAACTGTTCTTTTATCAAAGAAGTTAAACGCAGTACTTCCTCTTCAGATACATTCTGAAAATAAGGCTCATCAGGAAGCTTCAGTTCAGGAAGTTTATTTAATTCAATTGACCGGCTCAGAATTTGATACCGAATTTGTTCCAGCCTGGCCTGTAACAGTGATGACTGCGTTTTTAACGTATCAGCTTCAGCTCCCAGTGCTGTAAGCTTTAATAACACATCCCCTTTCCGGACTGACTCTCCTTCTTTTACGATAATTTCTTTAACTATCGAGTTTTCAATAGGTTTAATTTCTTTGCTACGCCCACTGAGTGTTAATTTCCCATTTGCAGTGGCAACAATTTCCACCTGGCCTAAAACAGATAAAATGAAAGCAATAACCAGAAACCCCATAATAAAATAAGCAACCAGACGCGGCCGTCTGGATACCGGCGTTTCAATTAATTCCAGATGAGCGGGTAAGAATTCATTTTCGTCCTTTTCACGTACCGGAGTATCTAACTGCTTCCGGATTTTCCATGTTTCACTCCAGACAAGTTTATAGCGCAACAGGAACTCGCTGAACCCCATTAACCATGTTTTCATATTCTTCTGTTCTTTCTGTTAGTCTGACTGTAACTGATATAAGTAACTGTATAAACTTTCTGGTTCAGAAAGCAGTTCCTTATGTTTACCCTGTTCAACAATTTTCCCTTTTTCCATGACAATAATGCGGTCTGCATTTTTTACTGTAGACAGACGATGAGCAATGATTATAACCGTTCTGCCCTTACATATTTTGTGCATATTGCGCATGATGACATGCTCCGACTCATAATCCAGAGCACTGGTTGCTTCATCAAAAATGAGTATTTTAGGGTTGTTCACCAGCGCCCTTGCAATTGCGATGCGTTGACGTTGACCTCCGGATAATCCTGCCCCCTGTTCCCCGACAATGGTGTTATACCCCTCACGCAATTCAGAAATAAAATCATGAGCACCTGCTAATTTCGCTGCATAAATAACTTTTTCGACGGACATGCCAGGATTAGCCAGTGAAATATTATCAATAATACTGCGATTAAGCAGCACATTGTCCTGCAACACAACCCCCACCTGACGACGTAACCAGTTAGGATCGGCCAACGCAAGATCATGTCCATCAATTAAGACCTGGCCATTTTCAGGAATATAAAAACGTTGAATTAATTTAGTTAATGTGCTTTTTCCTGAACCAGAACGTCCGACAATACCAATAACCTCCCCCTGCTTAATACTGAGATTGATATTATCTAAAATAACCGGAGAGTCAGGCTTATAGCGAAACCGGATATTACGAAAAGTGATATCACCATTAATTTCCGGTAATGCCAGTTTCCCATGATAACTTTCAGTTGGAGAGTTAAGCACATCACCAAGGCGGGTAACTGATATACCAACCTGCTGGAAATCCTGCCAGATTTGTGCAAGGCGAATAACCGGTGCAACAATCTGACCTGCAAGCATATTAAAAGCAATTAACTGACCAATACTTAAATCCCCGGAAATAACCAGGTGTGCTCCCAACCACAGGTTGATGATCATAACAGTCTTTTGTATTAACTGTATTCCTTGTTGACCAATGGTGGCTAATACTGTCACTTTAAAGCCTGCAGCAACATATCCTGCCAATTGTTTGTCCCATATGTTCGTCATCTGAGGTGAGACTGCCATAGCTTTTATAGTGTTAATCGCCGTGACTGATTCCACCAGGAAAGATTGATTATCCGCATTCCGTGAAAACTTATCATCAAGGCGACGTCGCAAAATGGGGCTAATAAAAACAGACCATGCAGCATAACAGGGCAGCGAAAATAAGATCACCAGAGTAAGCTTTGGGCTGTAATACCACATTACCGCAAAAAATATGAATGAAAATAATAAGTCCAGAACAGATGTTAATGCCTGTCCTGTCAGAAAATTACGGATCTGGTCTAATTCTCTTACCCTGGCAACAGTATCACCAACACGACGACTCTCAAAATAAGAGATCGGTAGCGCCAGTAAATGCCGGAAGAGTTTGGCACCCAACTCAACATCAATCCGACTTGTACTATGTGCAAAAATGTAAGTTCTTAAACCGCTGAGTATAATCTCAAACACCACCACAACAGATAATGCGACAGTAATAACATTAAGGGTTGAAAACCCCCTGTGTACTAATACTTTGTCCATAACCACCTGAAAAAAAAGGGGGGGTTATTAATGCAAATAATTGTAAAAAAACAGATACAACAAGGGTTTCAATAAATATTTTTCTGTATTTTATAATGGCAGGGATAAACCAGGTAAAGTCAAATTTTGCCAGTTTCCCGGTAACAGAAGAACGGGAAGCAATAAGAATAATATGCCCCTGATATAACGCCTCAAACTCAGACTGTTCGAGAACACGGGGATTTCGCTGCTCCAGATCAAAAATAAGATATCTGTTTGCTTCTTTACTGACTTTAGTCAGAATAAAATGACGTCCATCCTCTCTCCAGACTAATGCGGGCAAAGGAATAAAGTTTAATCGGTCAATTGTTTTTTTTACCTGTTTTACCTTTAGTTCTAAAGATTTCGCAGCAAGCAACCATGACGTTAATCCCAGACCAGTCCCGTCTGTGTCAAATCTATGTTTAATTTCTTCCGGGTTAACAGAGACGTTATGGTATTGGGCTAAAATCTCCAGGGCGTATAACCCATAATCAATTTTATGACAAGAATCCATTATGACTCCAAAAAAATAGCAATCTTATGTGGCACAGCCCAATAAGATTGCTATTATTTAAATTAATAAATTATGCTGATGCTGTCAAAGTTATTGAGTTCCGTCCATATGAAAAATCACTGGCATTACCGGACAACTGCAATAAAGAAGCTGCAGCTCTTTCCTCTTTAACATCAAAATTACCTGCAGCTGAAATGATTTTGCTGATTTCATTAATTAATGGATTAAGATTATCCTGACTTCCATAGGCTAATGCATCATTCCCATACACATAACTTGCCTTATTATTACTCTGTTGATACTCAAGTGCCTTTTTAAGGGAATCTGGTGTGATTACCCTGCCGTCTTTATCAAAAATCTGCTCTATCTGGTGATTAGAGATATCACCTGACTCTTTTTCAAACCAGTTCCTGAATGTAATACCATTTTTATGACCAATGGAAAGAACATTACCTTCAGCTTTATACATGATGAGGTCATTACCTTCTCGCCTGAAGGCCACATCCCGGAAATCAATATCAGCCAAACTGAGTTTATCGTCTTTCCCCCCATCATCGTCAATAATATGATGGCCATATCCTGAAAGATAACGATAAATATCATTACCATATCCACCTTTCAGAAGATCATTCCCTTCTCCGCCATCAAGCAGATCTGCTCCCTCACTGCCGTACAGCTTGTCATTACCTTTTCCACCGGATAATACATTTTTTGCAAGAGAATTTCCCTGAACCTGAAGCTCATCATCGCCATCTCCGCCGTTCAGGTAATTATTACCTGCTCCCCCAATTAACTTATCGTTGCCATCACCGCCATAGAGCTGGTCATCTCCGTTTCCGCCCCTCAGCGTATCATTACCTTTATCACCATATAAGCGGTCATTCCCATCATTTCCTTCTATATGGTCATCACCATCCGCGCCATGGAAGATATCAGTAAATTTACTGCCAAAAAACTTGTCGGCACGCGTGGTCCCAATAAGTTCTTCCACGGAATATAAGTTATCAGTCTCTGTTAAATTTTTACCATTGATATGAGTGAATTCATAACTCCGATATTGCGTTTTTTCAGTTCTTTTTCCAACTGAAACCTCCTGCTCCTTCACAACTTCCTGTAAAACCTTAACATCACCACCAAGTACACGTGTTACCGTGTAATTACCCGCTTCGGTTGCTTTTGTGCCATCAATGGTCAGATAACCGGTGTCTGTTTTATCATAATAAACAACATCATGTCCTTTACCTGCGTAGATATTGGCTGAGCCGGCAGATAAAAAGACCTTATCATCCCCGTCTCCCAGGTGTGACTCAATACGAATTTCCCGATACTGGTTATTACCGACTGATGCATGCTGAATCAGGTTAGAGTAATCATATACAGACCCCTTGTCCTGAACCCCCTTCACCGTCCATTTATCAACACCCTTGACTAATAACTCGGTAATATATTCATATTTTCCGGACTGCCTCCTTTCACGAATTTCCTCACCGGGAGTTAACAATGGCGTAACAAATTTCAATAACGTAGAAGATTTGCTGTCAGAAAGGTCAATATTTCCTTTCAATGGGTCAAAGACTTGCTTCTGGAATTCATCCGGTTTTTTCTCCAGACGTTTTCCTTCTTCATAATAGTCAATATAACTTTTACCACTGAGTGTTTTGTCTCCATTTCTGGTGACACCAGCTAACTCACCTATCAGCGTATCCCAATGTTGCTGGGTAATGAGGACTGATCTTTCAACAGAATACTCTTTATTATACTGAGATAATATTTTAAAGTTATCTTCTAAAAATGCAGCATGGCGGGCATCATATCCATTTTCAAAGTAATTTTTGCCGTGTTTTTTCTCCCATTCAGCAATAACATCGGCCATTTTACTGGCGACATGTTCAAACATTGCCTGTTTTGAAGCCTCAAGGATGCCTGAAATTATCCCCGTAACAGCCCCTACCAGCGCGCTTACCGGTGCACCAACCAGAGATGTCGTTGCAGCAGCACTAATACCTGAAGATACTGAAGCCAGAACAGTGCTTATCGTTGTTAACGATGCATCAATAGCTCCTGTTTCTTTGTGGAAAGCAGCAAGTAAACTGTCACCATCGTATCCAAGTTTTTTGAATCGTTGTGAATACTCCTCTATTTTATTGGCACGTTTAAACTTATCGGCAATGGACAGGAATGAGAGTGGACTAATTGCCAGTGTCACAACAGAAGCAATTAAACCGGCAGCAGCAGCAGATGTAGATAACCCCTGTGCTGCACGCTGTGCGATAATATATTGAGAAATACCTTTTCCAACATTACCCAGTACTTTCGTTGTTAATTCAACACCTGCTGCAGCTTTAGTTCCGGTATCTGCATCTGCATTGCTCAGAATGAAGCTTGCTGAAATCGCAGATAAAATACCCGATACAGTATCTAACCCTGCACCGATATTATCAAGGTTAGGTAAATTCTGTAACTTATTACCAACACCGTTCAGGTGCTTTGTATTGGATAATACACTTCCCAGCTTATTGAGTTGTTGAGAAAATGAGTTAACATTATTATTAATGCTGGCAGCTGTGTCCACGAGTTGGTTGATTAGCTCAATACTCGCTTTTGCCAGTTCAGAAGAGCTGACATTGCTACCAGATTTTTGTTTCTTTATCAGTTCGTCTATTTTCATTGAGGAAAGTGCAGTACCCAGAAAATTTTGAAACGTTGACAGTACACTGCCTGCCTTTCCTAAGTTATCACCTATATTTTCAGCACTGCCGCCTAATTTATTACCCGCTTTTTGATACTTTTGCAGTAATTTGTCTAATTGTGGTGCAAAGATAGTCACTCCCCGTTCGGTGAGGCCAATGAGTTTCTCTGCTGTGCCGAATACCTGTTTAGTAATCGCCGTGCCATTCTTTTCATCATACTGGACTTCAATTCCCAGTTCATCTGCCGTCCTGACAAGGTCATTAAGGCTTGAACCCTGTCCTTTATAATCTTTAGGGATAAGTAAAATGAGTCTGTTTCCCGCATTGCGGGTTTGCTCTGCTGCTTTTTTTAATGCATCTTTCGTGCTTTGTCCTGCTGAGTGCAATTTATTTGCAGCGGATTGCTTTGCAGACTGTAGTGTGCTTTTAATTTGTGCAGTGGTTATTGTTGGCATTTAATTACCTCTTAACCTGTTAATGAAAAATTGAAATCTATCTTGTTTTTTACTTCAGTTATTAACTCGTGGTGATATTGTTTAAAAATTTTATTCGCTAACTGTTTATCAATTTTACCTCCGTGAAATTCTGATACTTTACCAACATGAGTTTTGGGATCCACCCTGATGGCTCGGAATAGTTCATCAGGGAATTTTTTTCGCATATATTTGTACAGGGCACCGTTATCCCCGAAAGGAGCAATCCAGTCAATGAACCATTTACGATCACCTGAAGTCCAGTCTTCTGCGACTAATGAGGTAACATCATTAAGATATTTAATTTCATTTTCTAAACTTAAATTAGCCCAACTACAATATGCAACAGGGTAATTATCCCGGGTTAATAAAGCATATTGGTTAGCCCGTATTGCAGGTAATACATTTATTGCAAACAAAGAGACTGGCCAGTTTCTGTGTAATGGGGAACTGGCCCAGAGCCAAGATACATGCCCAAGAACCTCTAATGGATTGTTCATATTCATAATAAGCTCACTATAAATTAAATTATATTCTTGAATAAGTAAACGGAGTCTGTGAGAGAACGATATTAAGCCTTTAAATATGTTTCTTGCATTTAGTTTCATAACGCACATCAACATAAAAAAGCATTCATTGCGGTGGCAGGTTAAAAAAAGCAAACCAAAATACTTACATATGCTTATTTTTATGCGTAATTTATATAAACCATGCTATTGCATTCTCTTCAATATGCATATTCTAAAGAACTGTTATCTTTTTCTTTATCATGCAACTAAGATGTATAGTTGCTCATATATATAACTTCCTTACCCAGTACCAATCAGCTGCCGAATAATGACCTGTGAGTTGTCATGTGAACCTCTCTTCTTTTTCTACCCCTGTCAGATAAGGGGTTGAATTAATCAGGTCATACCAGTCAATGCACTTCTTCTGACTTCGGATAATGATTCAAAGTGTTTATCTCATACAGTACGATCCCAGCACGCAAAAGAAGGCGACTCTATTGGCGGTTGCGCAAGTATACTCTAAAATATGAGGCAAAATTATATCATACACACAAAAATGCTGTAGCCATGATTTAATTCCATCCGACTTCGACCGTGTCTCATATTGTATTTTGAATAAGCATGCTACCGCCCTTCCGGAAATTACCCGTATCAACCGGGACCAGAATCCTGTGTAACAAATCAATTCAACCAGAGACGATTTTAACTCTGAGCACTATAGAATAATGATCTACAAATGTTCAATATGGTGGGTATATCTATTACCGTAGCGAAACAGGTTAGCACATTACACCATAAGGCATAGTAAAAACGAGTTTATTTGAAATATATTACTTAAATCAGTATAAAACTCCAGAAAAAAAATAACAAAAAGAAATACAGTTAATTAGCGCGGTAATAATTTTCAGGTTATTAAATTTATAACATGGAGAATTTTAACGAAAACTGACTGAAACAAATCAGACCAGTTAACCAGTCAGTCGGTTTTATGATTTCACTCACTATACTTTGTTTCATAAGGATTTCAGGATCTGCCAGACTGCGCAGAAATGATGCTTACGAATACACAGTAAAGGCAATGTCATTTCCGATACAGAGCCTGACATTGCCATAATGAGCTATTTATCTGAAAAACGACAGAATATGATGTTTTATCGTAACGTAATTTTAAGTTCTCAACTTATTGAGACATATTGTCTTTTTTACCCATGTGGTCATTTTTCATCCCATCCGTTTTGCTCATGTGTTCTTTCTCCATTTTCTCTTTATCCATTGCATTTTTGCACATACCATCCTTGCACATTTTATCATGCGCGCTGGACATGCTGCCTTTTACTTCATGTGTTTTATCCATTGTGTCTGCTGCCTGAGCATTGAACATGAACAGCGCGGATAGTACAGTTGCAGAAATAATATTTTTCATGGTTCTTCCTCATTTTTAACAATTGTATCAACAACCACCAAACCAGTTATAACCCTGGTCTTCCCAGTACCCCCCCGGAAAATGATTAGTGACCTCTATAACCTGAACATGCTTGGGGTTTTTATATCCCAGCTTAGTAGGGATACGTATCTTTATGGGATAGCCATATTCTTTTGGCAATACCCTGTTATTCCATGTCAATGTCAGCAATGTTTGTGAATGTAGTGCTGTCGCCATATCAATACTGGTGTAGTAACCATCGACGCAACGAAAACTGACGTATTTTGCCCGCATATCGGCACCAATCAGCGTCAGGAAATGCCGGAATGGTATCCCTCCCCATTTTCCTATTGCACTCCATCCTTCAACACAGATATGACGGGTTATCTGACTCACATGCTGCATGTTATACAATTCAGACAAAAACCAGTTACGGTTATCACGTACCAGCCCCCGTATTTCCAATTTATAATCCTGGCCATCAATTACTGGGATCTCTTCTTCTCCATAGAAGGCATTAAAAGGGAATGGAGTGGTAATGTCCTCTGGAAGATATTCTGGTGCCACACTGTTTTTGCTGAACAGAAAACTTTGAATCCGGTCATTAAATCTGGATATACGGAACAATGCTTTTTCAATATCATCATTATTGCTTATATCACAGCCAGTCAGCATCATAATTCCCCCAAGCGTCAGCCCCTGTTGGAGTAAACGACGTCTGTCCGGCGCAAGGATTTTTTCTGCATCTTTCACCACGTAATGGGCATCACTGTCAGACAAAAAACGTTTTTTCTTCATTAGTGACCCCGTATCATAGATAACAATGCACGCGGAACCAATAACACCATAACCAGGTGAATAATAATAAACAGTACCATAATGTTCATGCACAGAAAGTGGATATAACGCGCTGTATCATAACCACCGAATAGTATAGTCAGAAGGGAAAACTGAACGGGTTTCCATAAAACCAGACCAGACAATAGCAGAGCAGCGCCATCTAAAATAATCAGAATATAGGCGACTTTTTGCACCATATTGTATTCCTGCATATTCGTATGATGCAGCTTTCCATACAATGCCTGCGTAAGGGATTTTTTCAGTGAGGTCCATGACAGCGGGAAAAACTTGCTCCGGAAACGTCCGCTACAAATTCCCAGAGTAAGATAGATCGTGGCATTAATCAGCAGAATCCACATCAGGGCGAAGTGCCACAGTAACGCACCGCCAAGCCAGCCACCGAGAGTTAATGCTGCCGGATAGTTAAAAGAAAACAAAGGAGAAGCATTATAAATGCGCCATCCACTACATATCATGCCTGCGACAGTAACAGCATTAATCCAGTGGCAACAGCGTAACCACAGAGGATGTATTTGTTTTAACGGTAATGGCTGCATTATGTGATCTCTGTCTGTAAACTAAGTATATTATGGAAAGGAATGTTCATCACATCCTCACAAGAGTTTAAAAAAAATGTGATAATTCATCGTCAAATGCTGGGGTAAAATTCAGATAAAGAATATGTGGATAACTTTTGATGAATAACGTAAAAAAAATACTGCTGATGGAAGATGATTATGATATTGCAGCTCTGTTGCGGCTTAATCTGCAGGATGAAGGGTATCAGATAGTTCATGAAGCGGATGGCGCCAGAGCTCGTTTATTACTAGACAAGCAGACCTGGGATGCCGTAATACTTGATCTTATGCTGCCTAATGTTAATGGGCTGGAGATTTGCCGTTATATCCGTCAGATGACCCGTTATCTGCCTGTGATTATCATCAGTGCCCGTACCAGCGAAACCCACCGCGTCCTGGGACTGGAAATGGGGGCTGATGACTATCTACCGAAACCCTTTTCCATTCCGGAGCTGATTGCCCGCATCAAAGCGTTGTTTCGTCGTCAGGAAGCCATGGGGCAAAATATTCTCCTGGCAGGTGGACTGATTTGCTGTCACGGTCTGTGCATCAATCCATTTTCACGTGAAGTTCATTTGCATAATAAACAGGTTGATCTTACCCCACGCGAGTTTGATCTGCTGCTCTGGTTTGCACGTCATCCTGGCGAAGTTTTTTCCCGTCTTTCACTGCTGGATAATGTCTGGGGGTATCAGCATGAAGGATATGAGCATACAGTCAACACGCATATCAACCGTCTTCGTGCCAAAATTGAACAGGATGCAGCAGAGCCAAAGATGATCCAGACCGTCTGGGGAAAAGGGTATAGGTTTTCAGTTGACAATGCAGGAATGCGATAAATGAATTGTAGCCTGACATTAAGCCAGAGGTTAAGCCTAGTATTTACAGTCGTTTTGCTGTTTTGCGCAGCAGTGACATGTGGCGTTCATATTTACAGCAGTAATCTGTATGGCAATGCAATGGTACAGCGTTTATCTGCAGGGCTGGCGCAACAGATTGTCATCACGGAGCCTCTGCTGGATAATCGTGGGCAGGTGAATCACCGGACATTAAAGAGTCTGTTTGAGCGTCTGATGACGCTTAATCCCAGTGTGGAGCTGTATATTGTCTCGCCGGAAGGTCGGCTGCTTGTGGAGGCCGCCCCTCCAGGTCATATCAAACGTCGGTATATCAATATAGCGCCCTTGAAAAAATTTCTCTCCGGTGCTGTCTGGCCCGTATATGGTGATGATCCCCGAAGTGTAAATAAGAAAAAAGTTTTCAGTACCGCACCGCTTTACCTGAGGGATGATCTGAAAGGATATCTGTATATTATTTTACAGGGAGAGGAACTTAATGCTCTTACTGATGCAGCCTGGACAAAGGCACTATGGAATGCACTGTACTGGTCGCTGTTTCTGGTAGTGATATGTGGTCTGCTGTCGGGTATGCTGGTCTGGTACTGGGTAACCCGTCCCATACAGCAACTAACTGAAAATGTCAGCGGGATAGAGCAGGACAGTATTAGTGCCATTAAACAACTGGCAATTCAGCGCCCTGCCACCCCCCCTAGCAACGAGGTCGAGATATTACACAATGCCTTCATTGAACTGGCCCGTAAAATATCCTGTCAGTGGGATCAACTTTCAGAAAGTGATCAACAGCGCCGTGAATTTATTGCCAATATCTCCCATGATTTACGGACGCCATTAACATCACTTCTGGGATATCTGGAAACCCTGTCAATGAAGTCGGATTCGCTATCATCAGAGGACTGTCATAAATATCTGACAACAGCTCTCCGGCAGGGACACAAGGTGAGGCATCTGTCCTGTCAGCTTTTTGAGCTGGCACGTCTTGAGCATGGTGCTATAAAACCTCAACTGGAGCAATTTTCTGTCTGTGAACTTATTCAGGATGTAGCTCAAAAATTTGAGCTCAGCATAGAAACCCGTCGATTGCAACTAAGAATTATGATGTCACATTCCCTGCCTCTTATCAGGGCAGATATTTCAATGATAGAGCGTGTGATAACAAATTTACTGGATAATGCTGTACGCCACACACCTCCGGAAGGCTCGATTAGGCTGAAAGTCTGGCAGGAAGATAATCGGTTGCACGTCGAAGTGGCTGACAGCGGCCCCGGACTAACTGAAGATATGCGAACTCATCTTTTCCGGCGGGCATCAGTGTTATGTCATGAACCGTCAGAAGAGCCCCGGGGAGGACTGGGATTGCTGATTGTACGCAGGATGCTGGTACTACACGGTGGTGATATCAGGTTGACTGATTCAACGACTGGAGCCTGCTTTCGTTTTTTTCTTCCATTATAACATCAGGCGGCATATTTTGGGGTGGTTATGTGTATCTGCCTTTGTAAAGGGATACAAGTTCTGTAGTGGAGCACAAAATCAGGACACCGGAATAACCTGTTTCCACTTTTCTTCATGTAAGCAAGGCGGTAAACCATCGTTGTTCGTGTGAGGTCGATAAACGTTGTAATAACCATTAATCCACTGGTTTATATCGCGTACCGCATGGCTAAAATCACCATAACCACCTTTCGGAAGCCATTCATTTTTAAGGCTGCGAGAGACTCTTTCTATCGGCGAATTATCCAGGCAATTCCCTCTGCGACTCATACTTTGCATTACCCCATAACGCCAGAGTAACTTTCTGTATTTATTGCTTTTATACTGAACACCTTGATCTGAATGAAACAGCAGGCGGCCATCACGCGGTCGTGTTTCCAGTGCATTACGCAAAGCCCTACACACCAACTCAGCATCAGCGGTTAATGAGAGGGCTGAACCGATAATCCGCCGTGAATATAAATCAACAACGAGCGCGAGCTAACACCATTTGTCCTGCAGGCGAATAAAACTGATGTCGCCGCACCAGACGCGATCTGGTGCGGCGGGGTTAAATTGCCGGTTCAGTAAATTTGGCAATGGCGGACTTTTGTCTTCGTTTACCCGGTTGTGATGTTTAACCAGCTGTCGACTTGTCAGCCCTCATTCCCGCATCAGTCGTCATGCCAGCCACCGGCCTGCATCAACGCCACTCTGGCGCAACATCTGACTGATTGCCCGGCTACCCGGCTGCGCCACGACTGAGAGCATGGAAAGCCCTCACCCGGCTTCGTAATTCAATTCTTTGCACATTAACAGGACGCTTCACCGGTATAAACGTGGTGGTCATGAACATGTTGCTATCCCTAACTACCTTGAACGGCAGTTCGCCGTGACCGAGCCAAATCAGGTGTGGTGCGGTGATGTGACCTATATCTGGACGGGTAAGCGCTGGGCGTACCTCGCCGTTGTTCTCGACCTGTTCGCAAGAAAACCAGTGGGCTGGGCCATGTCGTTCTCGCCGGACAGCAGGCTCACCATGAAAGCGCTGGAAATGGCATGGGAAACCCGTGGTAAGCCCGGCGGGGTGATGTTCCACTGCGATAGTAATAATGCCGGTATCAGTTTTTATCATCACTCTGTTTGCTGTTTAACCAGACTGGTGTGATTACTGATGCAGTGAAGACCTTCCCGCATCCTGACTCACACAGCGATCGACCCTTTGTGTCCTGCCCTGGACCTGTCGGTTGCCGGAAGCGCCTTCATGCGAGGCGTCTCCTCACCGATGCGCGTGACTCAAGAAGGGCCTGACGGTTTGTCTCGTTACTGTCCTGTCCGAGTTATCTGTCTGGAGATTCAACTCTGTTTCCTCACAGGAGCTCTGTTATGGCAGGTAAAGTTACGGAAACCGCTGTTGTGGGTGGCGTGGATACACATAAAGATCTGCACGTTGCCGCTGTCGTAGATCAGAACAATAAAGTTCTGGGGACCCAGTTTTTCTCCACAACACGGCAAGGTTACCGGCAGATGCTGGCATGGATGACTTCGTTTGGGGCATTAAAGCGAATTGGTGTTGAGTGTACTGGCACCTATGGATCAGGTCTGCTTCGCTATTTACAGAATGCCGGGTTAGACGTTCTTGAGGTGACTGCGCCAGATCGGATGGAGCGACGCAAACGGGGTAAAAGTGACACGATTGATGCTGAATGTGCCGCTCACGCCGCATTCTCCGGAATAAGAACCGTCACACCCAAAACGCGCAATGGCATGATTGAGTCTCTGCGGGTATTAAAAACTTGCCGAAAAACAGCAATATCAGCCCGCAGAGTCGCTCTCCAGATTATCCATTCCAATATTATCTCTGCCCCGGATGAATTACGTGAACAGCTCAGAAATATGACGCGCATGCAGCTCATCAGGACTCTGGGATCCTGGCGGCCTGATGCCAGTGAATACCGCAATGTTACCAACGTTTATCGTATTTCATTAAAGTCCCTTGCCCGACGCTATCTCGAGTTACATGACGAAATCGCTGATTTGGATGTCATGATTGCGGCAATTGTCGATGAGCTGGCGCCTGAACTGATTAAACGTAATGCTATTGGATACGAAAGCGCTTCGCAGTTGCTGATCACGGCAGGAGACAATCCCCAACGATTAAGATCAGAATCAGGTTTTGCGGCACTGTGTGGTGTCAGCCCTGTTCCCGTATCTTCAGGAAAAACGAATCGTTATCGACTTAACCGGGGTGGAGATCGTGCTGCAAATAGTGCACTTCACATCATTGCCATCGGACGTTTGCGAACTGACGATAAAACGAAGGAATATGTCGCCAGACGAGTAGCGGAAGGGCATACAAAAATGGAAGCAATACGCTGCCTGAAGCGCTATATCTCACGCGAAGTTTATACATTACTGCGTAATCAAAACAGGCAGATCAACAGCATCCCGATAACGGCTTGACTCTTAGAAGGGCGTCCAGGGCAGTCATTATACGAGCAGGCAGTTCCGGCAGTTATTGTGGCGATACCAGATCAGGCAGAGTATGAGCCGGCGCGGAAATTGCTGGGATAACAGCCCAATGGAACGCTTCTTCAGAAGTCTGAAGAACGAATGGGTGCCAGCGACGGGCTATGTAAGCTTCAGCGATGCAGCTCACGCAATAACGGACTATATCGTTGGATATTACAGCGCACTAAGACCGCACGAATATAATGGTGGGTTACCACCAAACGAATCAGAAAACCGATACTGGAAAAACTCTAACGCGGAGGCCAGTTTTAGTTGACCACAACAGACTACCTGAAGGGAGCCGCGGTCGCCTAGCAGTTGCAGTAGCAGGAGATCATCCAGCCGCAGTACAGGTCACGATGACTCTGGTTAATGATACCGGCTTTGACCCCGTATTTTCCGGCTCTATCGCTGAATCATGGCGTCAGCAGCCGTGCACACCATCCTATTGTTGTGACTGGGAGGCTGCCACCATGCTTCGCGCTTTCCCTCTGGCGAAAAAGGGAGAAGGACGGGCCCGTCTGCCTTCACTTTATGCCAGCTTCGGTAAGCTGGGTGAGACACCGACTCATGAAGATATCATTGATAACAATCGATCCATCAACTGGCCTGTATAACGTGGCTGCCGGTGATTAAGAAAGCTGCACCTACCTAAGTAGTAGCAAACGCACACTTTTTAGAAAAATCGATGGTCAGAAACTGGATTAGCAATTCCGTTCCAGGGTTGCTTTTGATTTACGTTGGCGTCTGATCATTGATTTATCCTCAAAAGCCCAACCTCATTGGTAATGAACCAGCTCCGTGAATGTCCGCTCTGGCACAGAGCGAAATTTTTTGATCTCCCCCCCTGAAATCTAAACTTAGTCATGTCACGTTTTGGGTTTCTAAAATTTTAACTTCGCGTTTTTCGTTGCCGTAAGGGTTATACAGAAATGTCCGTTAAGCAGAGTTCAAAATTGATTGCCGTGATCACGACTGGTTTGAAAGCCGCGCCCAAGCCTGTACAGCTCTGGTTTGCGTTGATTATGAACCTGTCAGCCTAAAGCAAGCGGATGGACGATGAGTATTGGTAATCTTTCAGAGTCCGGAAAAGTTCAGCCCCAGTCTGAACAGGCTTGCTGGCGCCAGTCCAGTTTCATTCAGTCGTGGTTTGGTTCTTACGGCCTGTGCAATCTACCTCATTAGGCACATCGGCCTGCCAGATACCGGCTCGGGGTGTATTTCCGCTTCCACGCTGAATACTGTTCTCAGCAATCCTGGGGTCATCACCTCTTCTGGTGTGCCTTGCGCCATAACATGTCCGTTTGCCATTACCACCAGTTGATCGCAGTACCGGCTAGCCTGATTAAGGTCGTGCAGCACAGCGACCACCGTTTTCCCCTGAGTCCGGAGTTCGCCCATCAACCGCATCAGGTCCACCTGGTGATTGATATCAAGATAGGTGGTTGGCTCATCAAGTAATACAACGGGCGTATTCTGGGCCAGGACCATCGCCAGAAATGCGCGCTGGCGCTGACCGCCGGAAAGCTCGGTTAACCGACGAACGGCAAGATGATTGATCCGGGTCTGGTTCATGGCGACATTAACTCGTGCATTGTCTTCAGCGGAGAGACGCCCCCAGAGTGACAGCCAGGGATTACGACCATACGAAACCAGCTCCTGGACTGTGATCCCCTCTGGCGTTAAATGGTGCTGAGGCAGCAGCGAAAGCCTGCGGGCCAACTGGCGCGATGAGAGCATATTTATGGGATTATCGCCGAGAAATACGGTGCCAGACTGCGGCATTAAAAGCCGCGAAAAACAGTTTAACAGCGTCGATTTCCCGCAACCGTTAGGACCGATCAGGGCGGTGATCTTCCCCGTTGGCAGTGAGAGTGAAACGTCGTTAAGTACCTTGTCTGTCCCGTAACTGACCGTCAGATTTTCAGCTCGTAAAGTCATTTATCGCATTCTCACAAGCAACCAGACAAACCACGGCGCACCGATAATGGCGGTCAGCACGCCAACCGGGAGCTCCAGTGGGGGATGAATAATTCTCGCCAGCAGATCGGCAACCACCAACAGCAACGCACCTGTCAGGGCCGAAACAGGCAGCAGTCTGCGGTGACGTCCACCGGTGATGCTACGCATCATATGCGGCACCACGAGACCAATAAAGCTAATCGGGCCGCAGGCGGCCACGCCGGTAGATGTCATGGCGACAGCTAGTAACAAAGCCCAGAATCGGGTATGGGGCACCGACACACCGAGCGTGGTGGCGCGCGCATCGCCGAGTGCAAGGAGGTCGAGATCGCGGCAAAAACTCAGGCTCAGCGGCAGAAATAAAATCATCAGCGGGATGGCAATCTTCACAAAGCTCCAGTCACGGCCCCATAAGCTGCCGGTCAGCCACAGCAGGGCGTTGTTCACATCCTGCGGGCGCGAGAGCATCAGATAATCCGTCAGGCTGGCCCAGCATGCAGAAAGCGCCACGCCGGTGAGCGCCAGCTTCATCGGCTGGTGGGTCTTTGCCAGCATCTTCAGCAATATCAACCCCGCCATGCCGCCCGCAAAGGCCAGCAGCGGCAGCACCATCACGGGCAGTGACGGCATAAGAAGTAGAGCCCCCACAGAGGCCAGGCTGGCGGCATGGTTAACGCCGAGAATATCCGGTGATGCCAGAGGGTTGCGCACAATCCCCTGTATCAGCACGCCCGCTACGGCGAGGGCTGCACCGACAAACAGTGCCAGCAGCAAGCGCGGCAGTCGGTACTCCATCAATACATAATAATGCTCGCGTCCGGCCTGCCAGTCGGTCAGCAGCGCGCGCCACGGCACGGGGATCACTCCCATATGGAGTGATAACAGCGCACAGCCCGCCAGGGCAAGGGTGATGAAAATAACCAGCGCAATTTTCATCCTCGCCTCCTCACAAGCCAGACAAAGCAAGGGCTGCCAATCAGCGCCAGCACTGCGCCTGCGGGCAGATCTCCGGGGAAGGCCAGCGCGCGTGCGAGTACATCTGCCAGCAGCATCAGCGTGGCCCCCAGCAGCATGCTCACTGGCAGTACGTTGCGCTGATCGAAGCCTGCCCAGAAGCGCGCCAGATGTGGCACCAGCAGACCGATAAACGCCACCGGACCTGCCACGCTGACGCACGCACCAACCAGAAGCAGCACTAACATATTGATGACCAAACGTAGCCTCGTCAGGTTCACTCCCAGCGTATGGGCGGTGCTGTCGCTGAGGTTGAGCAGGTTCAGTTGATTCGCCAGCAGCAATACGACAGGGACTGCAGTGACCACCACCGGCAAGAGCTGCCAGACATCCTGCCAGCGGGCGTGGGACACTCCGCCTGCCAGCCAGTAAAAGATGCCGTAAGCATGATCTTCGGCCAGCAGCAGGGTGATGCGGGTAAGGCCCATACAAAAGGCCGACAGCGCGATACCCGCGAGGATCAGTTTGTTTCTGTCATGGGTATGACGAAATCCGCCTCCTGCGGTCATGACCAGCAGCCAGCCCACGCCGCCCCCGCATGCCGCGATGAACGACAGAGAATAGCCTGCAATCGGCGTCGGACTCAGCGCGCTGGTAAGCGCCATAGCCAGCGCCGCGCCGCTGTTAATGCCGAGCAGTGAAGGAGAGGCCATTGGGTTGTGGGTCAGGGTTTGCAGCAGCGTGCCCGCGAGCGCCAGGCTTGCGCCGATCAGAACGGCGACCAGGCTTCGTGGCAAACGAAGGTTTTGCACCAGCGCTTCTGGTAGCGTTGGCGTGTGTCCAGGCAGCAGGGCGCGGGTTGCATCTGCTCCGGAAACAGGAATGGCCGAGTAGCAAAACAGACTCAGCCAGAAAATAATAATAAGTGCTGCAACGGGAAGCCCCCACAGCAGCACCGGGTGTTTTATCGCGGTCATTTCACAACGGTAAGCGGCTGATGGTGGAAGATTTTTACCGTGTCAGCGGCAATACGCTCTGCAGCAAAAATACCGCGCATCCGCGCCCAGGTGTTACTGTCGACCGAAGCAACCTGCTGCTTCTGCGCGGCGGTTAACATCTGCCAGAGCGGATCTTGTTGCCAGCGTTTAACAATGCTCTCTTCGCGATAGTGGGCAACCAGCAGCCAGGCAGGATTGACCGCCAGCAGTTGCTCCAGGCCGATGGACGGCATGGACGCACCCGCCATCGCAGCGGGAACGTTCAGCCCCAGAGAGGCCAGCACGCTGCCGGTCCAGGTCTCCTGAGTATGCAGGTTGAATTGCTGTTCGCGTGATGTGCCAAAGGCCACGCGTGTCCCTTTGGGAAGCTGGCTGGCCCACTGCGCCATCCTCTCTTTATGTTGTTCCAGACGTGCCTGCATCTCTCGCTTTTTACCCACCATTTCGCCGATGATAGCCGCAGATTGCAAATTTTCAGCGTAGGTTTCGTTGCGGGACTTAAGCAGCAGTACCGGCGCGATTTGCTGCAAGGCGATGTAAACCCCCGCATGGCGACTGCTGTCGGCAATGATCAGGTCTGGTTTCAGAGCGGCAATGGCTTCCAGGCTCGGCTGCGCGCGCGTTCCGACGGACTGCCACGGTTTCAGGTGCGCACGCACTTCGGGCAGGATGCGTTTTGCATCGTTATCGTCGGCAATACCGATCGGGCTGACGTCCACGGCGGCCAGCGCATCGGCGAACGAGAGTTCCAGCACCACAATCCGTTGTGGCGTTTTTTCGAGTGTAAACGTGCCGTGTTCGTCCTGAACCGTGGCGGCAAAGGCGTGGCTGATCACCAGCAGCAGGCCTGCAAAAAGAAAACGGATAAATGCCAACATAATCACATTCCAGCTAAAAGCCCGGCAAGCCGGGCGTTAACACATCAGAACTTCAACGACCCCTGCATATACAGCGTGCGCGGCTGGCCTGCATAGATGCCTTTGTTGTTGTCGTTATAAGAGCGGATGAAGTAGTCCTGGTCGAAGATGTTTTTCACACCGAATGCCAGGTTCAGATCTGCCATCTGCGGGCCAAAGTCATACGCCACGCGTGCGCCCCAGAGCATGAAGCCGGGAATGCGGCCGGTACTGCCGTCGGCGCTCTCTTTCACCGTATTGGCGTTATCCGCAAACTGGCTGGACTGGAAATCGCTGTTCAGATTGAACGTCCAGTTTCCTGGCTTGTAGTCCACGCCCAGCGTGCCTTTATGTTTCGGGGAGAATGGTACCAGATTGCCGTAGGTGTCGCCTTTCTCGCGGATTTCCGCGTTCACATACGCATAGCTGGCGTAGATGGAAACGTTATCAAGCGTTGGCGTTAGCGTACCCAGATCGTAACGTGCCTGCGTTTCCAGCCCGGTATGGCGCGTTTTGCCACGTGCAGTGACGGTGTCGTTGGTCTGGTTGGAGTCGTACTGATTGTTAAAGTTAATCAGGAACAGCCCCATTTCCGCCGTCAGCGCGCCGTCGTCGTAGCGGGTACCGAGTTCCCAGGTTCGCGCTTTTTCCGGTTCCACATTGCCGCTTTGCACAGCCTTGCCAATCTGGCTGTACTGTACGGTGCCGAACGAGCCTTCAGTGTTTGCATAAAGATTCCAGCTGTCAGTCAGGTGATAGAGCACGTTCAACGCCGGAAGCGGTGCGTTATAGCTCACTTCTTCGTGCGTGCCTGTGATGGCGTTGTTCTGGTATGACTCGATATGTTCGAAACGCATACCCGGCGTGATGGTCCAGTTGCCGATGTCGATTTTGTCATCCAGATACCAGGCGTGCGCCTCGGTGCCGGAACGCGTATCGCGGTCGTAAGGGCTTGAGCCGGACGGCAACTGCCCGCTGCTGGTGGCGGTGTAGTAACGCATTTCATGCGTTGATTCATTCAAATAGCGATAGCCCACGCCCACTTCGTGCGCGGAAGGGCCGATCATAAAGATCTGGCTGTAGCGTGGCTCAATACCGCGCACCCAGTAGTTACGCGGCGAGAGGGTGATGCGTTTGCCTTGCTCCAGGTAGCCGCTGCGCAGGGTTTGGGTGTAGAACCCCTGAATGTTGAATTTATGCTGGCTGTCTGGCTGGAACTGGTAGCCCAGGCTCGCCAGCTTGCGACGACCCCAGAAGCGGTCATACGGGCGGGTGGATTGCCAGCGATCGGCGTCGTAATCCGCGCGAGACAGGCCACCGGGCATGTCGGCTTCACCGTCGTAATATTGCAGCAGGCTGTTGAAGGTGTGCACCTCATCCGGCGCATATTTGCTTTTCAGCATCAGGTCGTCGATGCGGGTGGCGCTGTGCTCGCGCCAGTCACTGCCGCGCGTGCCGGAGTAGAGCAGCGCGGTGCCAAAACCGTTGTCCGCTGTGCCGCCCACCATCAGGTTGTGCGTCTCTTTCGGGTTGTTTTGTGAAGAGGTTGGGCTGAGCTGACCTTCCACGCCCGCCTCGATACCAAAGTCCTGCGGAATGGCACGGGTAACAAAGTTCACCACGCCGCCCACGCTCTGCGGTCCGTAACGCACCGCACCACCACCGCGTACCACGTCAATGGCATCCATGTTGCCGAGCGAAACGGGAGCCAGTGAAAGCTGCGGCTGACCGTAAGGGGCGAAGGGGACGGGGATGCCGTCCATCAGGACGGTCGAGCGGCTGGCGAGGCGCGGGTTCAGGCCCCGGATGCCAAAGTTCATCGCCAGGTCGTGGCTGCCGGTGCCGTTGTTTTCCGGCGCGCTGACGCCAGGGATGCGGTTAAGTACCTCACGCATGGTGGTTGCGCCGGTTTTGGCGAAATCCTCACGGCGGATCACGTCACGCGCGCCAGCATGTTCAAATACGTCGTTTTCACGCGCATCACCCAGCCAGTCGCCGACCACGGTCAGGGCATCTTCTTTTGGTGCGGGCGCGGGCTCCAGCGTCCAGCTGTTATTTCCCAGCGGTTTTACCTGCAGTCCGCTGCCGTCCAGCAGTTGTTGCAGGCCGCTCTCGACGTCGTAATCGCCGTGCAGGCCGTTGCTCTGCTTGCCGCGCGTCAGGCTGGCGTCAACCGAGAGGGTAAATCCGCTGTGTGCGGCATACTGATTGAGCGCTTTATCGAGCGATCCCGGTGCGATATTAACCTGTGCAGCAAAAGCGGAAAACGAGAGACCGGCCAGCGGCAGCAGGCTCAGGCGAATGGCGTTAACCAAAGGTGTTGTTTTACGAAAAACGCGTAACGGCGTCATACCTTCCCCATCATCATTTTTGTTGTGTTCAGCTATGAGTCGAACGAGAAGGGTAAAAAGGACAATCGAAATAAGAATTATTTTCCTTACAGTGGTGAAATGTTTATCCAGTACCGCGTAATAGACTGAATTTTAACGGGAAGCGTTTGCGCGATAACGTTCAGGATCGCATCGGTATTTTTCAGCGGGAACGTCCCGCTCAGGCGCAGCCCGGCAACGGCGGGATCGCAGCGCAGCACGCCGTTGCGGTAACGGGTTAGCGTGGCTATCACCTCACCCAGCGGTTTATCGCTGAAGCTCAGGATGTCCTTCGTCCAGCTTGTACTCTCGTCATCCAGCGGTTTCACTGCGCCAAACTCAGAGGCGCTGAACTGCAGGCTTTCACCAGCGTTCACGATGCGTTTTTGCGCGGGGGCACTGGCGAGAAGCACTTCCACAGCGTGCTGCTGAACGTCAAGCTGCGTGAAATTATCCTGCTGGCGGACGGTAAATTCTGTCCCTAAAGCAGTGAGCTGGCCCTGACGGGTCAGGACACGGAAGGGGCGTTGCAGGGCATCTTTCGCGGTAGTAATGGCGATTTCACCGTACCAGAGCCGGACGGTGCGCTGATGCGCATCAAAACGCACATCCGCCGCGCTTTGGGTATTCAGCGTGAGCAGGGAGCCATCTTCCAGTTGCTGACGGCTGACTGTGCCTTTGGCGGTGCGGTAATCTGCCCGCAGGCCTTCGCCGGTTTCCGACTGCCAGAGCTGCCAGCCTCCGCCTGCGCCGAGCAACAGCAGTAATCCTTTCATCACGTGACGGCGGGTGAGGCGGGTATCGTGCAACGCCCGGCTGGCAACGTCGCCAGGCACACCGCCAAGCTGGTTGCGCAGGTTTTCAACCTGCTGCCAGGCCCACTGGTTATCCTGATCCTGTTCATACCACTGTTGCCAGCGCGCTTCCTGTTGTGGGCTGACGCGCTCGCCGCTTAGCACGGCATACCAGTGGGAAGCTGAACGCAGCGCCTGACGGCGGGAATCGGTTAACAAAGGATTCATAACCCATACTCCAGACGGAACAGCAGGCAGTGCTCGACGGCTTTCGCCACGTATTTTTTCACGGAGCTGATGGAAACACCGAGTTTGTGCGCAATCTCGCTGTATGTCAGACCATCCAGTTGCGAAAGCAGAAACGCTTCACGTGTTTTGCCGTTTAGCCCGTCCAGCATGCTGTCGAGGAGTTGTAGGGTCTCGAGTTGGCTTTCGCGTTCCTCAGGTGAAGGCGCTCCCCCCTCCGGCATAAGCGCCAGCATCTCCAGATACGCTTTTTCCAGCGCGTTTCGGCGAAACAGGTCCACCATCACGCGTTTGGCGATAGTGCAGAGGAAGGAGCGAGGATCGCGGATCGTCGAGAGCGTTTCGCTGACCATTACCCGCAAAAAAGTGTCCTGGGCAATGTCATCTGCATCAAAAGCAGACTGGAGTTTGCGCGTCAGCCAGCTTTTCAACCAGCCGTGATGTGTGCCATAAAGCGACTCGAACGTTAAGGAAGCTGTGGTAGTGGCGCGGTCAGACATGCGGAGTGCATCAAAAGTTAATTATCACGTAGTCATATTAATATGAGAATGGTTATCATTACAATTGGAAATAAAATTGTTTCCAATAGACATTTTTAACATGTTGTTTTTCTAAGTGTTATAAGGTAGGTATAAAATGGGATGGAGCCTCTGCTTCTGGCATGTGTCGGTCAGAATGACTCATGATGTGGTCTGCTATTATTGACATCCTCACTGCCCTAAAGGATGGGGATTTCGGTAATGCTGCCAACTTACTGATTTAGTGTATGATGGTGATTTTAAGGTGCTTGCGTGGCTTCCATTTCCATCAGATGTCCTTCCTGCTCCGCTACTGAAGGCGTGGTGCGTAACGGCAAAAGCACTGCCGGACATCAGCGCTATCTCTGCTCTCATTGCCGTAAAACATGGCAACTACAGTTCACTTACACCGCCTCTCAGCCCGGTACGCACCAGAAAATCATTGATATGGCCATGAATGGCGTCGGATGTCGCGCCAGTGCACGCATTATGGGCGTTGGCCTCAACACGGTTTTACGTCACTTAAAAAACTCAGGCCGCAGTCGGTAACCTCGCGCATACAACCGGGCAGTGATGTGATTGTCTGCGCTGAAATGGACGAACAGTGGGGCTACGTCGGTGCTAAATCACGTCAGCGCTGGCTGTTTTACGCGTATGACAGGATACGGAGGACGGTTGTGGCGCACGTCTTCGGTGAACGCACTCTGGCCACACTGGAGCGTCTTCTGAGCCTGCTGTCGGCCTTTGAGGTCGTGGTATAGATGACGGATGGCTGGCCGCTGTATGAATCACGCCTGAAGGGAAAGCTGCACGTTATCAGCAAGCGTTACACTCAGCGCATTGAGCGACATAATCTGAATCTGAGACAACATCTGGCAAGGCTGGGACGGAAGTTACTGTCGTTCTCAAAATCGGTGGAGTTGCATGACAAGGTCATCGGGCATTATCTGAACATAAAACACTATCAGTACATAAAACACTATCAGTAAGTTGGAGTCATTACCTCCTCCCGAACTCAAAGCTATCATACAGATAATTACTGGTTAACCCTATATAGGGCATTTTAAAGTGTTGTGATCTTACCCAGCAATAGTGGACACGCGGCTAAGTGAGTAAACTCTCAGTCAGAGGTGACTCACAAGACAAAACAGTTTCAACCAGTAAAAAAACGTAAACAGCATTCGCCTGAATTTCTCAGTGAAGCCCTGAAACTTGCTGAACGCATCGGTGTTGCTGCCGCAGCCCGTGAACTCAGCCTGTATGAATCACAGCTCTATGCGTGGCGCAGCAAACTGCAGCAACAAATGAGTTCGTCAGAGCGTGAAAGTGAACTGGCCGCTGAAAATGCCCGCCTGAAGCGGCAACTGGCGGAGCAGGCAGAGGAACTGGCTATCCTCCAAAAGGCCGCGACATACTTTGCGAATCGTCTGAAATGAAGTATGTCTTTATTGAAAAACATCAGGCTGAGTTCAGCATCAAAGCAATGTGCCGCGTGCTCCGGGTGGCCCGCAGCGGCTGGTATACGTGGTGTCAGCGGCGGACAAGGATAAGCACGCGTCAGCAGTTCCGCCAACACTGCGACAGCGTTGTCCTCGCGGCTTTTACCCGGTCAAAACAGCGTTACGGTGCCCCACGCCTGACGGATGAACTGCGTGCTCAGGGTTACCCCTTTAACGTAAAAACCGTGGCGGCAAGCCTGCGCCGTCAGGGACTGAGGGCAAAGGCCTCCCGGAAGTTCAGCCCGGTCAGCTACCGCGCACACGGCCTGCCTGTGTCAGAAAATCTGTTGGAGCAGGATTTTTACGCCAGTGGCCCGAACCAGAAGTGGGCAGGAGACATCACGTACTTACGTACAGATGAAGGCTGGCTGTATCTGGCAGTGGTCATTGACCTGTGGTCACGTGCCGTTATTGGCTGGTCAATGTCGCCACGCATGACGGCGCAACTGGCCTGCGATGCCCTGCAGATGGCGCTGTGGCGGCGTAAGAGGCCCCGGAACGTTATCGTTCACACGGACCGTGGAGGCCAGTACTGTTCAGCAGATTATCAGGCGCAACTGAAGCGGCATAATCTGCGTGGAAGTATGAGCGCAAAAGGTTGCTGCTACGATAATGCCTGCGTGGAAAGCTTCTTTCATTCGCTGAAAGTGGAATGTATCCATGGAGAACACTTTATCAGCCGGGAAATAATGCGGGCAACGGTGTTTAATTATATCGAATGTGATTACAATCGGTGGCGGCGGCACAGTTGGTGTGGCGGCCTCAGTCCGGAACAATTTGAAAACCAGAACCTCGCTTAGGCCTGTGTCCATATTACGTGGGTAGGATCACATAACCTGAAATGGCACTAATGGCCAGAGCTTACTAATACATAATCCCTACAGGATGTAGCCACCAGTTTTGTTCATCCGGTATTCTGATTTGGTAACATGCTCCAGAAAGGAAGAAATATGTACTGCAATGAATTAAAAGAATTTGCGCAAGAGCAGGAACAAAAACTTATCAGTGCGCTTGCTGATACCAGAGAGCACCCGTCCCCCGATGGTGAAACAAGAAGCCGGGATAATTATCAACGGGATTACGCGCGTATTCTGTATTCATCATCATTTCGCAGGCTGCAGGGAAAGATGCAACTTTTTGAAATTGATCCTGAAAAATTCAACAGAAACAGATTAACGCACAGTCTTGAGGTTGCTCAGATCGCCCGAAGTATCGCGTCAGACCTCAAACTGATTAACCCGGTGGTGGTTGAACTGGCAGCGCTGGCGCATGACATCGGAAATCCTCCTTTCGGTCATTCCGGTGAAAAACTGCTTAATGAACTGTCTGAAGAAATCGGCGGCTATGAAGGTAATGCACAGGCGCTACGTATCCTGAGAAAACTGGAGAAGAAATTTTCATACTGCAACGGATTAAATCTGACTCACCGTAGTTTACTTTCGGTTGTTAAGTATCCCATCCCCCGCGCTGCAGCTACTGCCGGCAAGTTCATTTATGATGATGATTACTATTTTTACATTAACCTGCTTGCTGAAAATCAGCTCGATCTGAATCCCGGAGAGAAAACGATTGATGCGCAGATAATGGATCTCGCGGATGAGATTGCCTATGCCGCGCATGACCTGGAAGATGCCCTTAGCAGGAACATGGTCACGATTGAAGATATTGAATATGAGTTTCAGATTTCTGACGAATTCCGGGGAGCGAGGGAACAGTTCAGGGAAATCGTTACTCAGTCGAGAAACACCGCTTTTCAGGCTAACTTACTGAAAACCTCAGAAGAATTTGCCATCATATTCCGCAAGGAGTTAACTTCAAATATTGTCAATCGCCTCGTTGCAGATATTTCTGTAGTAACGAACCTGAATGGTTTTCAGGAACTGGGATTCGGGAAACTGAATGCGTTATCCGAAGGGCTCAAAAAACTTCTCTTTAAAGTCATCATGCGAAAACGTAATATCCTCACCTATGAGTTCAGGGGAAATAAAATAATCAGGGATTTATATGACTTTTACAATGAAGGAGAGAATTATAAATTTCTGCCTCCTGAACTTAAATTCACCTTACCCCAACCAGATTCCTGTATATTTAAAATCAGCAAAAAACGAGCAGTGGTTGACTATATTTCAGGTATGATGGATACATTTGCAGTCAAGGAATGGGAAACTCACTGTCTGAAGTAACACTGTCGATTACCAGAGGCGCATATTTTCCCGTTATGGTTATTGCGCCTTTATTCTGTTTCGGTGACAGGTTATTTTTAAATATTCTGGAAATGCGTTGATGGGCAAGAACAATCACCCTGAAAATAAATACAGGAAATGGTTTTCCACAGCAATAACATATCTTATTGCAGGTGGTTTGTGCTGGTATATGTTGTGGGCATCCGCCATATCTCATTATACTGTTTTACAAAATACGGTACCTGAATGGACAACATATTTTTGCACCGGTATAACCACCGGTTCTCTTTCTTTTATTTATGCATTTTATATCCGCACCTTTAACAGAACATTAAAGTATTTATTAAATGCATTCACGGGGGGATTTTGTCTTGGATTTATACTGAGTCTGAACTGTTACGATGTCTGTGTTTATCTTTTTCCGGATAAGGTTATTAGCTATGAATCTGAATATGATGTTGTTTTTCCGGGACCATCAAGAGGAAAGTATGGACATTGTGAAGCGGGACTCTGGTTGAAAGTTCAAAACACTTCCAGATGGATACAACTTTGTACAAATAAAGAGTTCCTGCGCAGTCACCATAAACAGGGGATGGCAGGTGTATGGGTAACAGCTCGTGTTAATAAAATTGGGTCGTATATCGTGAAATATGAATTTATCTATATGTAGGTAAAAGCTGACATGTTTACCATGGATGAGTTGCTATATTTTTGCGCATACAGGAGTAATCGATTACTGGCTATACTAAAAATACAGAGAAAAGCTATCCCGGGATAAAGATTACCAACTCACAGAGACAAGCCTTGCCTTATAAACAGATAAATATCATCAACACAGATTCAGAAGCTGAAGCAGTAAGCCATGGTAAACTGCCTGCTGCCAGTACAGATAAAACAATCAGTCTCGCTGACTGGCTCTTATCACTATCGTTATTTCATAACTCTACAGTATAACTCATTTATCTTTATTGCCATATATTAGCATGAAGTCAGGCATTTTCATTCCCTGCCGATAATATATCAACTCCGGAGAAGTGTTTACTATATATTCCTTGATATTAATACAGATCAAAATATATATTGCTGTTATTCATAATCAGGACCAGATGATACTTCCTGAGATATAAGAAAATCATCAAGAGAACCTCCGGCTTTTATAGCCTCTGCTATGGCCTTAGGCCGACGTCCTTGCCCATTCCAGTACATTCTTTTACCGTTATCGTCATACTCGTATTTATGCCCTCCTGACACACTTTTTCTGCCTGCCTGTGATTTTTTGCCAAATTCACGATAAAAATCTTCCAGAGATATACCATGTTCATCCATGAGTGATTTGATAGCTTTCATATTTTCCTTTCGCTCATCACGTTGCTGAATAGCTATGTCAAAGTTTTCCTTAACCTTATTTAAATCTTCATCAGACATTTCTGTGACCAGTTTTTTAACAAAGTCAATACTCAGAAGTAATGCCCGGTAAGTAATGAACTCTTCATTTTCAACAGAAATTTTCTTCTTACTCATTTATTAACACTCAGCTTTTCATTCATTTATGGCAAATCCTATCAGGTGATTTGCCATAAAAATAATATATGTATCACATTTTTCGACACTTAATCGTCACTTCCTTTCCGAAGGAAAGGCCATCGCAGAAAGTAAGAGAACGTTCTTTGTATTTGATACTTAGCGAAATTGCGCCGGTCACTACTTGTCTGAGTCCATTCACTTTCGTTAATGTTAATGAGAAAACCCGCAGTATGATGCGTAATTTCATCAAACTGATGAAATTCGGTAGCAATCATATATCTGGTGTAGCCTGCATATTCGCAGGAAAACGAATATCGATTATACTAATGGACTAACAATCTCCAGCCTCTTCAAGAAGATGTTATAAATACACACAGATACTGATTCTCATCCCTTTCAGGCCTGGAACACTATTTCTGCTTTTTAGCATCATCTGGTAGCGATACTTTCCAGGTATGTCGCCCCATTTTTGTTCGTCTCCATTTTTTTAAGAATTGTGCAAGTAAAAAACTTTTTACCTCTCCTGGAACTGTCGTATTTGCTGATATTGTTCGTTTGTCTAAAGAACCTGCTGGTCTTGTCATTAATATTACCTGCTGATTGCTTCACACCCGGGCTCCTCGCACTGCGCGCGGGTTATTGTTTCGTTTTCAGCCCCGGGGTCGCCAAGGCTCTGGATGGAGTACTACTTCCATTGACAGCATGAGGTAACAATACTGATGGTAACGCTGACCATTAACCGTAAACCACAGGGCATTTTCAGTAAATCACCGGCAACGCCGCTGCAGGATAAAACGAACACTGCACACAACGTGAAGGCCAGGGAACGGATACCACAGTTGAACGATAAACAGAGCCCTGCTCTGCTGAAAAAACACCGTGGCGGCATATGACAAAACGCCAGCGTAAAAACCGTAAGCGTATTAATCGTCTTGTGGAACTCTGGCCTGAGTTATTCAACCGGGAAAAACCCCAACCGCTTAAAGTTGAGATACCTGACGACCTGATACAGGATATCGCCATCAGAGAACTGGCGTTTGGCGCTGGTACATTACACGCGGCAGTGGCGTCTTATGTGCAGTCTCCGCACTATTAATGTGCGTTAATGGCAGATGGCGCCCGTTACGATCTGAAGGGGCTGCCGTGCGGGGAAGTGACACTACAGGAACAGAAAGAGGCAGAGGCCCGGCTAATGGTGCTGAATGACCGACAAAAAGCCAGAAAACCTCGTTGACTACACAACTGCGCTGATTCACTGAGCTGTAATCAATGTACAGCGCTGTACCGGACGATAGATAATGGCGGTCACAACCGGTAACCCCAGAGACAATGCGACTGTTTTTAACGCAACATACTGGCCAGATGTATCACCCCGGGCGACCTGAAAACGCTTTTCCACCCGGCATTGTCCGCCAGCACTTATCACCTGCCAGCTCTGTTGCAGTAAATCCACCACTTGCGAACATTCTTCATCAACTGTCACACTGGCTCGCGGATGGCAGAAAAGCTCCTGGCTGAACAGCAACAGGCATCGTATTGTTGCTCCTCCATGTTGTTCCCGCAACCAGCGTAATACCACCGGCGAGGATGGACTGGCCGTGTGATTACGCTCAGTAATACGTTCGTGCACCTGTCGGTAAAAGGAAGTACAGAATGCATGAATCTGTTGCCCGTTGATATTTCCTTCTGCCGAATGGAGTGTGAAGTAAAATGCCAGCAAATGCGGCCAGTGGTCCACCGCCTGCTGAATAAAACGCCGGATGTCTCCCGGCTCTGAAATTAATGCTTCGGTTATTTGCACGAAATGTTCCTTTTCAAACCCTGTTGAATTTTGTTCAGCCGGTGCAGACACACGGGAAGGTGCGCATCAACACCGGTGTAATGCCAGTTATAAACAATGTGAATGGAATGATGAATCAGTCAGGAAAGAGCTACAATCTGCTGGCTGACCGGAGAGGGTCAGCAGGAAGATGAACGGTAATGTCGCCAGCACCAGGGACAGGGCTGATTTCCGCAATACCAGCGCTGGCATTGCAACACGTTTCATGCTGCTGCTCCTCGTGATTCCTCAATTCGCTGCTGCATCCACTGCTCCACTTCACTTTTGTACCAGCGGCTGCTGCGGCCCAGCTTGATGGGTTTCGGGAAATGGCCTTCACTGATCAGCTTGTAAAACCATTTATCTGTCATACCGGTGAAACTGGTGATGTAGTTCATGTCGATCAGGGGATCGTCGGCACGCAGCAACACGCAGTCGTGGCCTGTCATTGAGGTCAACATGGTCAGAATATCCTCTGTGAGATTTATGAAGGTTGTGCGAATGCGGGGAAAGGTGCTGAGCCGTATTCTCAGAACGGTCCTGCAGATCCGGGATAGCCGGGATTACCGGCGAGGCAACGGGCTTCCGGATCGCACACACCACGACGATCGCGGGCGAAATCACTGAACGCCCAGATCAAATCTTTGAGGATGTCTTCGCAGTCCGGTGAACGACTGTCCAGCACCACATCCCGGGTTATCTGTTTCTGGTACGGTGCCGCTTCCCCCGGTGACGCGAAGCCCAGTACGTTGCTCCAGGCATCCAGAATCAGCCGGTCCAGTTCGGGGCCGTCGAAATACTCCTGTCTGACGCACAGCACCACATGATATTCCGGCTTTTCCGGATGGCGGGTCAGGAGCCAGCAGAGGTCACGCCCGGGTGTTGCATTCATCAGCGCGCTGACCGTTTCAATAAAGTCCATCCCTAACCAGGTTCTGCTGCAACTAAAGGTGTTGTCATGTTCCCACGGCAGACGAAGCAGGATCCGCCGTACCCGGGAGCCGGACTGCTCACGCAGCGCACGCTCAAGGACACCGACGATTTTGTTCTGATAAGACGGCCAGAAGGGTGCCATGCTATAGTCGAAATAAGGAATAGCATTCATAAGATATGTTCCGTTATGCGCAGCCCACAATGCGTCCTGCCCGTGAATGAGCTGACGTGTTATGGCTTGCGGATGAGATTGATGGAATAAGTGAAGAACTGAAGCAGAACGGGAAGATAAGGGAAAGAACACTGGATGCAGGTTCAGGGGGAATGATCTCCGTTGACTTCGGTTCACATCATTAATCAAGGCGGTAAGTTTTTACCGACGGAGTGTTTCCAGGAGCGGAGGCTCAGGCCTTAAGCTTCAGAAGTGAGGCTTACGAGGACGCCCTGCAGCAGGACGTTCAGGAACTTCATTGCAGCCGTAGGCACACAGCCCGTCTTTTTGCTCTTCTTTCGCCAGATAATGCAGGGCACCGCGAATATTATCGATGCTTTCAGGATCGTTGTGGCGCACAGGAATGTTGATGTTGTATGTATAATGCGGCTGATATGTACAGCGGTGTGCCGAACCGCTGTTATGTGTAATAGACCGCCAGCATTCCGTAATCCGCTCCGCAAAGGGATATATTTTTTTAACCCTCTGACGATCGATCCAGAAAACGACATGCGCATGAAAACCATGATCAGCCGTCCATTCAATCACCCAGAAGAAACCAACGATATTTTCAAATTGTTCCACCTGCTCCAGCAGCATACGCAACTGCAATTCAAGCCAGCGATGATCAGGTTGTAAGAAATCAGGCGTATCTTTCCTGTAGAAGAAATCCATGCGTAAGGCCCGCAGGCAGGAATAGCGTGCCATCATTTGATTGATGTGATTGTCAAGTAAAGCGGTAAAAAACCAGTTTGGTGTGTAAGATTTAGGCATGTTGATGACTCCTGAAAGTTAATGATGTTTTAAGCTCTGTGAGCGAATTAATGCTTTCGCTCATAATCAGATCTAAAACGGTAATAACTTACAGACGGTATTTATCAGGCATGCTGTAGCAGAATGGATGGATAATTTTCATTTTGTTTAACATACAAGATAATCAGAAACGAACAAACATAATCAGGAATCTCTCCTGTCAATTTCATTGTTTATCCTGCGCTGTTAAACATGACGGAATCATGGATACCTTATCAAAGAGTAAACATTCAGTTAATCAGTGACGACTGAAGAATTGAGGCTCACCAGAATGGTTAAAACACTTCAGATAAACAATCATTGTTAATCCAATACAGTTCATGATGGATAAATTAAAATCAATTGCTGTTTCACTAAAGATGAAAACAGATAGATATCAGCAATAACGTAGTAGAGAATAACTTATCTGAATATCATATGAGTTACAGTAATTATGATTGAAGGATGGAGTGAATACGATAACAAGAGTAATAGTAATGGAATATGCAAAGATTGAGAGTGAGTGAAGACAGGAAGTAAATAACAATAGAGATCATATAAAAAGGGAGTGAGCAAAGAGCATATAAAGAGTAAATATAATTATAGTAATAAACCTAAATTAAAATTATCCATGTTTGATGAGTAAAAATAATGTTAGGAAATGAACCTGTTTAAAAACTCGTTATCATAGATTAACCGTTCAGATGCTCAACGAACTCAATAAATTGGCTGAGTCTAGTGTATTAACTCAGACCTGATCTGACAGTTACCGGTTATGTAAACATTTATCGTTGCTGCCAATGCTTGGATTATTGTCCTCAAGGTATTCGCTTTACTTACAAGCTAATTTTGAAACAGATGTCGCGCTATTTTAGGAAGAGAATCTATGCAAAAGTTTGCTATGAGCGAGGAGCGGATGTTTATGATTGTTATCAACGAGGCCCCGTGTCTAACAATCTCCTGTGTTAATAAGCAGGGGCTGGAAACTTTGAATCAAAATGTTCATTCTTAACGCAAAGCTTCTGCGATAGTAGTAATATCGGGAAGTGAAAAGCTTCCTCCCCCCATAAAAAGTTTGTAAAACCTTTCACCTAACCCTGTAAATTCTAATCCTAAAGGGATGATATCATGCCATGCCAGCAAAGATACATAACCATTTCCGCCAGCACTCCTAACGCAGACTAATCCCAAATTATACAGAGCATAAATTTCTTGGAGGAGTGCTACAGTACTTGCTTGCATATTGGCATTTTGGGTTCGATAGTCATGGCTTCTCAGATTTTGAAAGTCAGAATATTGTGGTTTCATCATGATCAAACTCATAACACAGAGCTGCCGATACGTCAGTGAATCGAACAACCGGAGATAGTAATTCGCTTCTTCTGTACTCACTCCCGGAGAGTAGACCATATTTGCATAAAAATTCCCTAGAAGAAGAATCTTCTTTTCCTCATACTCTTCACGCGCCCTTCTTAACGTCCCCTCCAGAATTTCTTCTGCATCACTGCGTTTTCCTTCTTCAGAGTTAAAGAAATCATCTTTTCTGGGTTCATTACCTGACAGAGCGACCTTTTCAATTTTATTGAATGCAACTGCAGCAGCAGCACCAACGCGGACTTTTTCGCGTGCAGACATCGTACGATCAGCCACATCACCGAGAAGTTTTGCACCAGCTTTCGCGACAATCACCCCTAACGAACCAGCCCCGGCAGCCCCCACAGGGCCAGTTGCAAAAAAGCCAATTGCACCGCCAACTGCAGCGCCAGCTATCTCTGCACCTATCGAAATCAGCGATTTGGCTTTTTCAATATCTTCTTCGTTTGATCTATTCATAGCTTTATCTTCTAGGACAGAATAATGGATGGTTGTAATGAAGATACCTTTACCACATGAAAATCATTAACTCCACATTACCTGATGACAGTGAACTGTTGTCCGTTGATTAACGCGCAATAATGCTATTCAAATGGATGTTTGACCACCTGGAACTAACCGCTGTAATGACATCTATTTTTGGTATAGAGGGGACCAACCGGCGTGTCCTCAGGTCCGATATGAGCGAGGAGCGGAAGTTCAAAATTTTTCATAACGACTGATAAGAACAACACTAATTTTCGAACTTACTGGTACAAAAAATTTCCATAATCTTATAAAAAGTGGGGGAGTCAGTATGGTTCAATATTTGAAATACTACTTGTTTATGTTGAGAAAATTTTAAGCTTGACCTGGTTACCAGATTACAGCCGATCAACACCTAGACATCGAAACTTAGAGGTACCTCTGCTTTCAGGCATACTTAGAGGTCTATGTCTAAACCACCCGCTATGCAGGTGGTTGATTTACCTAATTCGGCCTTGCTTGAATAGCAGACTCTATAGCTGCTCGGAATTCCGGGGCATCAGTTCTTAATCGATAATCATCAAGGGTATTGAATATTTCTAGAAGTTCTCTACGATAATGCGGCGGTGCTGAATTACCTTCGCCTCTAGTGGTGAAAATTAATAATGAGTCAGCGACGTCTTTTAATTTTTTATTCCTTTTCAATCTAATATAACAAGATACAACTATATCAAGAATATGTTTTCTAGATTTCAAGGTGAGTTTTTTATTAGGCATAACCAACTGCAGCATAGCACCAAGTAATTTGGTAGCCTCTTTTGAAATATAATGAAGATCGAAATTATCTATTTCTTTATTTTCTTGAGGAATCTCCTTTTCATCTATCCATTCGCATTGTTCTGCCCAATCTGTAGCGACGCTAAATAAATGACAGAGAAGGAAGTGAAAAGGTGTTTCCCATTCACCACTATATTCATCCGATTGCCTATTCATATTCTTTATAATTTTCCTTGCAAAATATGAATAGTAATGCAACCATAAATGATACACCAGACCCTGGTGAATACCTTCATGAACCATAATTTCAAACAGCGTGACACCTGAGTAAATAGGACATTTATATTTTGAAGCATCGTAATAGGAACCTAAAGACTTATTAAGTGCAGCAATAATTTTTTCATCTTCATCTAACCTCCAGTAGAGATAGTCACCGATATCACGGTATATTGCTAAATCAGCTGCAAACTTAGCATTGGAAAAGAAAAAATGTAATATACGGTTGTTTTTTGGAATCAATAAACGATGTCCTCGACTAACGTTAAGATTATTTTTAAGCTCAACATATAGACGACTGTTAGGTGAACCAAGTAATGCACTGATAAAATTAGAAGTAAAGTCAGAACGAACTATTGGCTCGATCTTGATTAACTCAAGGCAGAGGGATGGGTGCGCGAGTGCAAAGCGATTGGTAAGTTCAGGTGATGAGACAATATTTAACAATGCTTCATGTGCATGTTCAGCAGCTGTCTCGCGATTAGAGAGCGGAGATTGTTAGCTATCTTATCACAAAGTCGATTCTTCACAGGTCTATCAATTATTGATATTAATTTTTCTAGTTGAGGTGCCAACAATTGTGCCAGATCGTCGTATCGTTTAGTAAGGTGCAAATTTTCCACTAACTCTAGAAATATCCCTGTTCTTCCAATTGAGAGTTTAGGGTTTTTTAAGCGAAATAAAATGTAAATAGCAACTGCGAGTGATATCAGGTATACGGCACTTGAACTATCTAATCCCCATTTCCAGGGGCCAAAGCTAAAATATAAGTCTAGTGATTTTAAAGCCGGTGCAAACACCAAATAATTGCTTAGTAAGAATGCAAACCCAACAATTACCCAATCCCACCACGCTAGGCAGAACCTTAAACGTAGTCGAGCGTTTGGCGTAATAAGGGCCCATACAGCAGCAATAACGCCCAATATGGTAAGTAGACTTGATGTATCAATTTTGGTTGGCGGTGTCATAATTTCTCTTGTAATCATTGTTTGATGTACATCGGAATGGTTTCAAATGATAAGGCTCTGTGTATGATAAATCAGAACGTTATGCACGTTTAAGAATACCCTCAAAATGGCACATTTTAATCTAAAAATGGCATTAAATGGACACTACTTGTCCACACAAGTTTTTTTTCAGTCGGCTTTTCCCGACTAACGTTTGGGGTGTCCTATTGAAACTACGCTCCTTATAAAAGCAATACTGTAGCTGTATGTTTATCAAAGGGGTTGTGCTAACCAAATTACTGAAGCCTAAGGTCCGCTCTTGGCACAAAGCAGACTATGAGAAGAGAGATGCTATAACATTTGAGTCCTACCAATCGATCTGTTCATTTCTATGAATGGCAGTAAATGCAAATAACCAGAACAACCAAACGTTTTTCGACTTATACTCGATGTTGCAAAGAGTGGGGTGTGAAAAGCAAGCGTGCGAACGGAAGTAGATGGCAATTCATTGCATTACTTCAGAAAAACTTTTTCAGGAAACGAGCTAAGGGCGTCAACCAATGCCCTGTAGCATAAGCTCAGGCACCGGATGCCGTTTTACAGGCTTCACCTGCCATCCAGAAGATGTCCCGACCAACGACTGCAACCATAATTACGTTGACCTGAACCGTCATGCAGCTTCGTTTCATTTTTCACGAGATAACGGGCTCTCTCCAGGGCTTTCTGCATCGCTTCCACATCACCACGCTTGATCCAGAGAACAGCGGCTTCACCCGGCTTTTTGTCTGAAGCCTTCCAGGTATCAGGACATCCACCCGACAAAGGCGTGTCATCGGAAGAAGGGCGAGCATCAGACGATGCTGGTTTACGGGAAGGCGTCCACCTGGAAAAATGGACCAGGCCATCGCCTTGCCAGGGCTCAAGATGCAGGGCGCTGCACCATGCCTCCTGGATCATCGTCGCCAGCGAAGACGATTCGCTGAAATCCCCGATCGAGCACCAGGTATCTTTGTTGAGCAGTAATATCACGTGATAATGTTTCCTGCCTTTTTCCTTGCCGAACTCCCGACACCAGAAATAACGCAGGCTGGTTGCATGCACACGCTGATTGGCACATCTTTTTTTCCGCTGGTAAGCCTGGATTTTGGCTTTCAGGGATTCGAAAAAACGAGAAATCACCGCTGAATCTAAATCGGTATCCATGATGGTGGCAGGCATATACTCAGGAAACCGTAAATCCACCCGGATTAACGAGACGGCACGGTGCTGCGCCAGGGCACTGTCGAGAAGGCTGTCAAAACGGGATAACCAGTAAGCATTGTGTATTGGTTGGTTCATGATGAGAGAACTCCGTTGATTTGGATTGACTTCACATCATTCATCACCGCGGTAAAACTTTACCGCATCCCGCTATTTAGCAACATAACCTGCTCCTGACTGCAGCGAAATAAACCATCCCGGAACGAAAAGAAGAGCCTGCACGCAGAGGGAAAACACGCAACAACATGAACGAATTTAAAAACAATACGGTTAAAGAGAAAAACCTGAAGGGAAACAAATCCACAGGACATTCAAACAAAACACCAAAAACGCAATCAGAACGCTTTCTGGCGCTGTAAATCAACAACAACACCAAAACCTACAGCTTAACCATATAACTCAATCACAAATGCGAAATGGCACGCTTAAAACCTGGTTACAGATATCCCGCCACAAGAACAAAAACCACCAATATCAGAATCGATGTTCTTATCCTGAAAACGTTACGTTTCACTCCGCGCCATAAAAACGATTAACCATCGATAACGTAAACCTCATCTGAATCAAAACACCAGAACCAATCATCACGTTTTTTCTGAAAAGAGTCTCATGATGAAGAGAATTACCTTGCGCTGATAAAAAACACCAGGGCCAGTTAATCATCTCATCAATCTCATCGTTACAAAAACATCCATAAAACCATTTAACCAAATCGTCGTAAGCACACAGTAAATCACGCCAGGCCACCTCAATCGGATTTGCGTTTTTACATAAAGACACTTGTTTCAGATTAACGATCTAAAACACGAAAACTCAGAAAAGGTTAAACGTAACTTCAGCAAAATAGAATGCCATCTTGATTGCTTAAACAGGAAAGATTGTTTTGTGGCAGCATTAAACTGATTTTAATTTTCGTAAACACAGGAGTAACAATTTTACCAAACTGGATGTGTATCAGACAAAGCAATGTGTATTGTAATGTTTAATGAAAACACTTTTAGAAGTGTTTATGAAAATACGTGTATGTTTAGTAAAACACTTAGTAAAATACGTATATAGTACCATTCCCGACATTCTCAACATCTTCAGACATCCATGCAGACTGAGTGTTGATTTCAGTTTTTCACGGCCAGCATGGATCTTTACTGGTCAAAAAACAGACATGTTTACTCTGGAATTATTTTTCTGATTCCGTCTTCAGAACAACAAAAACTCGTGATAACTCTACAACAAACTATCGTAATTGGCTTCTGTAACCCCGTCACTTTTCCTAAGAAACGTGCCCCCATATGATGCGGGAGAGATAAGTCATCGTATACAGGAAACACTGCCAATCATAATATGACGTCATTCAGTAATTTTTATCCATAATCAGATTAGCATATCATGATTATTGAATATTATGATATATAACCCATATGAATATGTTATTATCTGTAAGCGTTAAGCATCACATTGCATAACCATACTAAGCTGGCTAATCATCAGCATTTTTTACATGTAAATCATTGAAATTAATTATATGTTTTTTGTGGATAATTAATATGTAATGTGAAATTAATATTTTTACATCATGAGCGCCATTTAAAATCACCATCCTGAATATCATATGACAATATATTTTCACTAAAGCATGAATTGTATATGTCTATTAACTCTGGAAAATTATCAGGATTCACCTTCAAATTCACTTGAATGTTACGCTTAATTTCACCCAGCAGTTCTTCATGTGTGGATTTTATTATCCCTTTCTCATAATCGATAAATACACACATGTTCTTTATGAATTCAAAACCTTTTCCTGTATACAGTTTAATGAATGCCACCAGAGCAAACATTTCAAGATATAGCCATAATGCCACGTTAGTTTTTTGCAAAGTATAAAAAATTGAATTCGCCACTCTTTTACTTATTGCTCTTCTATACTGTGATCGGGCAAGATTCAGTAGCGGAAGCTCTCGTTCAATAAATGAATGTGAAAAGACTGGATAAATTGATGTCGGAAACCTTTCAGGTCTTATGATATTTTCTATTTCCACCATAAATCTATCCATAGAAAGAAAGTCACTTTCTTTTTTTATTCTGGTATAGAGACCGCCTTTATTCCTTTCTGAGGTTTGTTTTCGTGCTATCCCCCCCAACACTTTCTCTAATTGTTTATTTATCTTCGTATAATTAAATACAACCATTCTTCTTATCATCCTCGGAAGGATAATAATATCAGTGCTTGAATCACTTGAGCGGCAATTATTATTTATCCATGCAACTTCAAGTTGCAGTATCGGAACATTAACTTTTCTGGGGTGAATATCTCTCTGATATCGTTTTTTGTATGCGTTTTCATTAAGATATTCTCTGCTGTAGAGAAACTTATAGCAATATAATCTGATAATATCTTTTATGTAAAATTTAAATAGTTCACCTGTAACAGATATATGTTTTCTGCTCAGTAACTCCTGTGTATTAAGCCATTCCCGTGACCGAAGCACACCCTTGTGAGAACTTTTTCTTACTTGCTTTGAAGCACGCCATTGATGTAATATTTTTGTGTCCTCAATAATTCTCTTTCCCGTTTTATTTTTTGCAGCATCTCTTACTCTATAAAATATCTCCCAGTCCAGACTTTTGTCATATCTACTAATTATACGACAAATATTCCTGACCCGACGATTCTCTTTATTTCGCTTCCATAGCTTATAATGATCATCGCATAACCTTAAGGCATTTGCCTCATCAAATTCTGAAACAGGATTACTGCATTTTTTATTCCGACAGATACCTTTGTTTTTAGCCATACTCTTCTTCCCGTCAATGGAAAATTTTTCACACCCATATTACCTGAATGATAAACCGGATTAGTGTGATCCGGTTCAGCGAAATCAACAGGATAACGGTATGTCATTCAGCCATTTTTCCCTCTCCGCACAAGTGAAATCATATCTGACGTTTCTTCCTGAAGAAATTCGCCAGAAAATCCTTGAACATCTCCACGGTGTTATTCATTACGAGCCCGTGATTGGCATTATGGGTAAATCCGGCACCGGCAAAAGCAGCCTGTGTAATGCCATTTTTCAGTCCCGTATCTGCGCCACGCATCCCCTGAACGGCTGCACCCGCCAGGCTCATCGTCTTACCCTGCAGCTCGGTGAACGCAGAATGACGCTGGTCGATCTGCCCGGCATTGGTGAAACACCGCAGCATGATCAGGAATACCAGGCGCTTTATCGTCAGTTACTGCCGGAACTGGATCTGATTATCTGGATCCTGCGGAGTGATGAACGTGCGTATGCTGCCGATATTGCCATGCATCAGTTTTTACTGAATGAGGGCGCAGATCCCTCGCGCTTTTTGTTTGTTCTCAGCCATGCCGATCGCATGTTTCCTGCTGAAGAATGGAATGCCACAGAAAAATGCCCGTCCCGTCACCAGGAACTCTCACTGGCGACAGTAACAGCCCGGGTGGCCACCCTGTTCCCTTCATCATTTCCGGTACTCCCTGTAGCCGCGCCTGCAGGCTGGAACCTTCCAGCGCTGGTGTCACTGATGATCCACGCGCTGCCACCACAGGCAACCAGCGCAGTTTATTCACATATCCGGGGGGAAAACCGCTCTGAACAGGCCCGGAAACACGCACAACAGACTTTTGGTGATGCCATCGGGAAAAGTTTTGACGACGCCGTTGCCCGGTTCAGTTTTCCGGCCTGGATGTTACAGCTTCTGCGTAAAGCCCGGGACCGCATTATCCACCTGCTGATCACACTGTGGGAGCGTCTGTTCTGACACACTCACGCCGACAGGATGTGTCGCTGGATTAACGAGCATTCTTCTTTTTATGAAATCCTGCTTAAAAATCAGATAATTAAAAGAATATTTTTTCTGCTGCATTTTATTCCTGATTATCCGGATGCGACACATCCTTTCAACATCATGATGCATAATAACATCATGAAATAAAAGATGTTTTCTTACGGAGTGCACATCTATGTCTGATAATCGTTCCCGGCATGATCGCCTGGCGGTTCGCTTATCACTCATTATCAGCCGACTGATGGCCGGAGAATCTCTGTCACTAAAAACACTGTCAGATGAATTTGGCGTTACAGAACGTACTTTACAGCGCGATTTTCATCAGCGTCTGGTTCACCTGGATTTAGAGTACAGAAATGGCAGGTACAGCCTCAGACGACAGAGCAGCCCGGGTGCGATCCCTGAAATGCTTTCTTTTATACAGAATACCGGTATCGCACGGATACTTCCGCTCCGGAACGGACGACTGATAACCTGTCTTACCGACAACCAGGAGCCCTCTCCCTGCCTTATCTGGCTACCGGCGCCGGATATCACTGCAACGTTCCCCGAGTATTTCTCGCAACTCATCCTGGCAATAAGACAGTGTAACCACATCTCTCTGATGACTGAGCGATGGTATCCGTCACTGGAGCCCTGCCGGCTCATTTATTACAGCGGTAGCTGGTATCTGATCGCGTTACAGAAGGGAAAACTGCAGGTCTTTCCTCTGGCAGATATCAAATCAGTCAGCCTGACATCAGAACGGTTTGAACGGAGAGGCCACATCCACAGTCTGGTCGCTGAAGAGCGTTTTATCTCCGCCCTGCCACATTTCTCTTTCATCCATAAACTTATCAACACCTTTAACCTGTGATCGCCGGCCTGCCAAAGCCGTCCCGACAGGTATGGAGACAATATGTTGAACAGAAAACTAAATATACGGCTATGTCATTCCCTGAACAGTCACTGCATACCTTCCATCATTATCAATAACACCGTACGTTCATTTCAGAGGTCAGTCATGAATACCAGAGCTCTTTTTCCCCTGCTGTTCACTGTGGCATCATTCTCCGCCTCCGCCGGCAACTGGGCTGTCAAAAACGGCTGGTGTCAGACCATGACGGAAGATGGTCAGGCGCTGGTAATGCTGAAAAATGGCACGATTGGTATTACCGGCCTGATGCAGGGATGCCCGAATGGCGTACAGACGCTCCTGGGCAGCCGTATCAGTATTAACGGTAACCTGATCCCCACATCACAAATGTGTAATCAGCAGACGGGATTCAGGGCTGTTGAGGTGGAAGTCGGACAGGCGCCGGAAATGGTCAAAAAAGCCGTTCACTCCATAGCAGAGCGTGATGTGTCCGTTTTACAGGCATTTGGTGTACGAATGGAATTCACCCGCGGTGATATGCTGAAGGTCTGTCCGAAATTTGTCACATCACTTGCCGGTTTTTCCCCGAAACAGACGACCACTATTAATAAAGACTCCGTCCTGCAGGCTGCCCGGCAGGCATACGCCCGGGAATATGACGAGGAAACAACAGAAACCGCTGATTTTGGCTCTTACGAAGTAAAAGGCAATAAGGTTGAGTTTGAAGTGTTCAATCCTGAAGACCGTGCGTACGACAAAGTGACCGTCACGGTTGGTGCTGACGGTAATGCCACCGGCGCCAGCGTTGAATTTATCGGAAAGTAGCCGGTATGTCGGACTGTCACCCTGTTTTATTGCCCGAAGGCCCTTTCTCACGCGAACAGGCGATGGCTGTCACAACAGCTTACCGCAATGTGCTTATTGAAGATGACCAGGGAACGCATTTCCGGTTGGTTATTCGCAATGCTGAAGGGCAGCTACGCTGGCGGTGCTGGAATTTTGAACCTGATGCCGGAAAACAGCTAAATCCATATCTCGCCAGTGAGGGAATTCTCAGGCAATAAACGTCTTCATTTCATCCATCAGGCCGCGTCTTCTCCGGGAGATGCGGCTTTTTCGTTTATACCGCTTAATCATTCATAAGGAGCAGATCATGCGATTAGCAAGTCGTTTTGGTTATGCGAACCAGATACGCCGTGACCGTCCGCTGACACATGAAGAGCTGATGCATTATGTACCCGGTATTTTTGGGGAAGACCGGCATACCTCCCGCAGTGAACGCTATACGTATATCCCCACCATCACCGTGCTGGAAAGTCTGCAGCGGGAAGGCTTCCAGCCATTCTTCGCCTGTCAGACCCGCGTACGTGACCCGGGCCGCCGGGAATACACCAAACACATGTTGCGTCTGCGGCGGGCCGGAGAGATAAACGGACAACATGTCCCTGAAATTATTCTGCTCAACTCCCATGACGGTACCTCCAGCTACCAGATGCTGCCGGGTTACTTCAGGTTCATCTGCCAGAACGGCTGCGTCTGTGGTCAGTCTCTGGGGGAAGTGCGTGTTCCACACCGGGGAGACGTAGTGGAGAAAGTTATTGAAGGGGCTTACGAGGTGGTGGGCGTTTTTGACCGGATAGAGGAGAAGCGTGATGCCATGCAGTCGCTGATTCTGCCGCCACCGGCACGCCAGGCGCTGGCACAGGCGGCACTGACTTACCGTTATGGTAATGAGCATCAGCCCGTCACCACCGCTGATATTCTGACACCGCGACGCCGGGAGGATTACGGTAAGGACCTGTGGAGTGCTTATCAGACCATACAGGAGAATATGCTGAAAGGCAGGATTTCCGGCCGCAGTGCAAAAGGAAAACGTATCCACACCCGTGCCATTCACAGCATCGACACCGATATTAAGCTCAACCGCGCATTGTGGGTAATGGCAGAAACGCTGCTGGAGAGCATGCGCTGATAAAACATATTCCTGAAGGCGTGATTCAGGTACCAGAATCACCCGACGCCCCGGAGGCGCTGCCGGGGTGTCGTTCCATTTCTGATGATGACCTGTGCACTTGGTGTACCCGTCTGCTTTACCGTCCCGGAGAACTCAGTCTGTGCAGACTGAGTACAGGCAATGGCATCTGGCCATCCGTCTGTGACCGGAACGGTTACGCGTACGGCTGTCCGGAATTTCAGCCGAATATCATTCATCCCTGATATTACCGGGTCTCACGGTCAGTGATGAACGTGATGTTGCCAGCCCCCGGCCTTTATTTCCTCTCATTTATACACATTGTAAGGATTTCACTCATGAAAATCGTTTCTCAGAACACAACTACTCTTTCTTCAGCCACAGCACCAGGGAATAACCAGCCCCAACTGGTTGCTACTCCCGTCCCTGATGAACAACGTATCAGCTTCTGGCCGCAGCATTTTGGCCTCATTCCACAGTGGGTGACCCTGGAGCCCCGTGTCTTCGGCTGGATGGACCGTCTGTGCGAAGACTACTGCGGTGGTATCTGGAATCTGTACACCCTGAACAACGGTGGCGCATTTATGGCACCCGAACCGGATGAAGATGATGGAAAAACCTGGGTACTGTTCAATGCCATGAACGGTAACCGCGCTGAAATGAGTCCGGAAGCCGCCGGCATTGCGGCCTGTCTGATGACGTACAGTCATCACGCCTGTCGTACGGAGTGTTATGCCATGACGGTCCACTATTACCGGCTGCGGGATTACGCCCTGCAACATCCGGAATGCAACGCCATTATGCGCATCATTGACTGAATGGAGGCAGGGACAATGCAGCAGCTTTCCTTTCTGCCCGGAGAGATGACGCCCGGCGAGCGCAGTCTCATTCTGCGGGCCCTGAAAACCCTGGACCGCCATCTTCATGAACCCGGCGTGGCCTTCACCTCCACCCGTGCGGCACGGGAATGGCTGATTCTGAACATGGCGGGACTGGAGCGTGAAGAATTCCGGGTGCTGTATCTGAATAACCAGAATCAGCTGATTGCCGGTGAAACCCTCTTCACCGGCACCATCAACCGCACAGAAGTCCATCCCCGGGAAGTGATTAAACGCGCCCTGTATCACAATGCCGCAGCCGTGGTGCTGGCACACAATCACCCGTCCGGTGAAGTCACTCCCAGTAAGGCAGACCGCCTTATCACGGAACGCCTGGTACAGGCACTGGGCCTGGTGGATATCCGGGTGCCGGACCATCTGATAGTCGGTGGCAGCCAGGTTTTCTCCTTTGCGGAACACGGTCTGCTTTAACCCGTCACCGCCACAATCACATCACACCTGTTTTCACTTTTATCTTCCGTCTTCAGAGGTATCCTATTATGAAAATTATCACCCGTGGTGAAGCCATGCGTATTCACCAACAACATCCGACATCCCGTCTTTTTCCGTTCTGTACCGGTAAATACCGCTGGCACGGCAGTGCTGAAGCGTATACCGGTCGTGAAGTGCAGGATATTCCCGGTGTGCTGGCCGTGTTTGCTGAACGCCGTAAGGACAGTTTTGGCCCGTATGTCCGGCTGATGAGCGTCACTCTGAACTAATGTTCCGTCACCCGGAAAACGAGTACGACCAGATGACCTCAGACGCCGCTGTGGATGAGGCCCTTCTCATCAATGAATACATCTTCACCGAAGCCGGTCTCCACACCGGCTGACCTGTCATCGTTAACCCCTTCTTAACCGATTTTCTGTGAGGACTTTATCGTGTCAGACACGCACCATGAGACAAATTATCCCGACGACTATAACAACCGCCCCTGGTGGGGGCTGCCCTGCACCATAACACCCTGTTTTGGCGCCCGTCTGGTGCAGGAGGGTAACCGGTTGTATTACCTTGCCGACCGCGCCGGTATCAGAGGCCGGTTCAGCGACGCGGATGCGTACCATCTGGACCAGGCCTTTCCGCTGCTGATGAAACAACTGGAACTCATGCTCACCAGCGGTGAACTGAATCCCCGCCATCAGCATACCGTCACGCTGTATGCCAGAGGACTGACCTGCGAAGCCGACACCCTCGGCTCCTGTGGTTACGTTTATATGGCTGTTTATCCGACGCCCGAAACGAAAAAGTAAATCATCAGAATAACCTTCTGCTCCGGCCTGGTGTTTTCACCACGCCACTTTCCCATTTTTCATCTCTGCATATCAGGAAAATCTTCAGTATGAACACATTACCCGACACACACGTACGGGAGGCATCGCGCTGCCCATCTCCCGTAACCATCTGGCAGACACTGCTCACCCGACTGCTGGACCAGCACTACGGCCTCACGCTAAATGACACACCGTTCTCCGATGAACGTGTGATTGAGCAGCATATTGAGGCAGGCATTTCACTGTGTGACGCGGTGAACTTTCTCGTTGAAAAATACGCGCTGGTGCGTACCGACCAGCCCCGGTTCAGCACTTGTCCCCGCTCTCAGTTAATAAACAGTATTGATATCCTCCGGGCTCGCCGGGCGACCGGCCTGATGACCCGCGACAATTACAGAACGGTAAATAACATTACCCGGGGTAAGCATCCGGAGGCGAAATGATGAAACTGGCCCTGACGCTGGAAGCTGACAGCGTTAACGTGCGGGCGCTGAACATGGGGCGCATTGTCGTTGACATTGATGGTGTTAATCTCGCTGAACTGATTAACAATGTCGCTGAAAACGGTTATTCACTCCGCGTGGTGGAGGAATTCGACCAACAGTCAACCTGCACACCACCACCGTTTACGGCCCTTGCCGGCATACGCTGCAGTACCGCACATATCACGGAAAAGGACAACGCCTGGCTGTACTCGCTGTCACATCAGACGAATGACTTCGGCGAATCAGAATGGATTCATTTTACCGGGTCCGGTTATCTGTTACGTACTGATGCGTGGTCGTACCCGGTTCTGCGACTTAAACGCCTGGGCCTGTCAAAAACGTTTCGTCGTCTGGTCGTAACGCTCATCCGCCGTTATGGCGTCAGTCTCATTCATCTGGATGCCAGCGCTGAATGTCTGCCGGGTTTACCCACCTTCAACTGGTAACCGGGACAAAAGACACAGTATGGAATCATTAACCACAGAAACGGCGCTGGATATTCTGATTGCGTGGCTACAGAACAATATCGACTGCGAATCCGGAATTATCTTCGACAACGATGAGGATAAAACGGATTCGGCAGCACTGCTGCCCTGCATTGAACAGGCCAGGGAAGATATCCGTACACTGCGCCAACTGCAGTTTCTGCAACAGAACCGGTGAGTCTTACTCACCAGACTTCATTCCACTGACGCCAGCCTGAATACGGCTGGCGTTTTCGTTTATAAACCAAAAGGAAAAACGATGATGTCAGATATCACAGCCTCCCGTCCGGAAGTGGTCACCGGGCATACGGACGTTATTTGCTCAACCAGTATCCGCCACATTCTGGCTGTACGAAAGAGTACACTGCTGCAAATCGACACACTTATCCGGCAACTGGCTGAAATCTCAGCAATGACAGAAAGTATTGGCGGTAAAACCGCACTGGACTGGGCGATGAAACAGGATTTTCGCTGTGGCTGCTGGCTCATGGAAAAACCTGAAACGGCAATGAAAGCCATCACACGCAATCTCGATCGCGAAATCTGGCGTGACCTGATGCAACGTTCCGGGATGCTGAGTCTGATGGATGCGCATGCCCGGGACACATGGTACCGGTCACTGGAATACGATAACTTTCCGGAAATCAGCAAGGCGAATATCCTGAGTACATTCGAACAACTGCACCGGAGTAAGGATGAGGTGTTTGAGCGCGGGGTGATCAACGTCTTCAGAGGGCTGAACTGGAATTACAAAACCAATTCCCCCTGTAAATTTGGCAGTAAAATTATCGTCAACAACCTGGTGAGATGGGACAGATGGGGATTTCATCTTATCAGTGGAATGCAGGCAGATCGCCTGGCTGACCTGGAAAGAATGTTGCATCTGCTCAGCGGTAAACCGATCCCCGACAACCGGGGGAATATCACCATTAATCTGGATGACCACATACGGTCCGTTCAGGGTAAAGAACGCTATGAAGATGAGATGTTCATCATTAAATACTTTAAGAAGGGATCTGCACACATCACTTTCAAAAGGCTGGAGCTGATTGACAGAATTAACGATATAATAGCCAGGCACTTTCCTTCTGTGCTCTCAGCCTGACCCCGAGTTTGATTCCCTTTCGATATCAAAAGGGACTGCGGGTACAAAAGAGGGTACATCTTTCACCAAACCAAACAAAATAAACTAATATCAACATGATAGAAGCAATCTTCGATTCCGAGTCCGGGCACCAAATTCATATAAACGGACCTCCACGGAGGTCCATTTTTCGTTTCAGGACGCCACGATTTAAGCGTCCTGCCGCCAAATCAATTCTACCGAACTCAACCAGATTCTCCCCACATCACCAGCAATTTGCGGGCATATCCCAATTCGGGAAAATTTGTTTCTGAGCTATAGCGCTGACTGACGTGAAATGTCGTGCGGCCCCGTGATGCTGTTGAACGTCAAATGACGTCATCAGGAGCGTAATGCATCCATAAAGCACAACATCGGGCAGAACGCCAACTGATGAGATTTTCTGAATGAGAACAAAGAGAAATGTATCAGTCCGTTTGCTCATGCAAAGACTAACAATCCATTAAAATAGTAAGCGCTCCGGACAATTTTTCATGGATTATTTTCTGAACATTTTTCTTTGGCAAAGATGATGAATTTTGATGGTAAGGAAAATTACTTCTGGTTCTCAGTAAAATCCTTTCGTAATACTATGTAATCAAGAAGTTTATGGCGAGTAAAAATAACGTCTTGCATTCACCAATAATATGTAAATAAACCCATCTATAGATGGAAAAAATAGGTTATGGCAATTATCATTGCATCATTCCCTTTTCGAATGAGTTTCTATTATGCAACAACCTGTAGTTCGCGTTGGCGAATGGCTTGTTACTCCGTCCATAAACCAAATTAGCCGCAATGGGCGTCAACTTACCCTTGAGCCGAGATTAATCGATCTTCTGGTTTTCTTTGCTCAACACAGTGGCGAAGTACTTAGCAGAGATGAACTTATCGATAATGTCTGGAAGAGAAGTATTGTCACCAATCACGTTGTGACGCAGAGTATCTCAGAACTACGTAAGTCATTAAAAGATAATGATGAAGATAGTCCTGTCTATATCGCTACTGTACCAAAGCGCGGCTATAAATTAATGGTGCCGGTTATCTGGTACAGCGAAGAAGAGGGAGAGGAAATAATGCTATCTTCGCCTCCCCCTATACCAGAGGCGGTTCCTGCCACAGATTCTCCCTCCCACAGTCTTAACATTCAAAACACCACAACGCCACCTGAACAATCCCCAGTTAAAAGCAAACGATTCACTACCTTTTGGGTATGGTTTTTTTTCCTGTTGTCGTTAGGTATCTGTGTCGCACTGGTAGCGTTTTCAAGTCTTGAAACACGTCTTCCTATGAGTAAATCGCGCATTTTGCTCAATCCACGCGATATTGACATTAATATGGTTAATAAGAGTTGTAACAGCTGGAGTTCTCCGTATCAGCTCTCTTACGCGATAGGCGTGGGTGATTTGGTGGCGACATCACTTAACACCTTCTCCACCTTTATGGTGCATGACAAAATCAACTACAACATTGATGAACCGAGCAGTTCCGGTAAAACATTATCTATTGCGTTTGTTAATCAGCGCCAATACCGTGCTCAACAATGCTTTATGTCGGTAAAATTGGTAGACAATGCAGATGGTTCAACCATGCTGGATAAACGTTATGTCATCACTAACGGTAATCAGCTGGCGATTCAAAATGATTTGCTCCAGAGTTTATCAAAAGCGTTAAACCAACCGTGGCCACAACGAATGCAGGAGATGCTCCAGCAAATTTTGCCGCATCGTGGTGCGTTATTAACTAATTTTTATCAGGCACATGATTATTTACTGCATGGTGATGATAAATCATTGGATCGTGCCAGTGAATTATTAGGTGAGATTGTTCAATCATCCCCAGAATTTACCTACGCGAGAGCAGAAAAAGCATTAGTTGATATCGTGCGCCATTCTCAACATCCTTTAGACGAAAAACAATTAGCAGCACTGAACACAGAAATAGATAACATTGTTACACTGCCGGAATTGAACAACCTGTCCATTATATATCAAATAAAAGCGGTCAGTGCCCTGGTAAAAGGTAAAACAGATGAGTCTTATCAGGCGATAAATACCGGCATTGATCTTGAAATGTCCTGGCTAAATTATGTGTTGCTTGGCAAGGTTTATGAAATGAAGGGGATGAACCGGGAAGCAGCTGATGCATATCTCACCGCCTTTAATTTACGCCCAGGGGCAAACACCCTTTACTGGATTGAAAATGGTATATTCCAGACTTCTGTTCCTTATGTTGTACCTTATCTCGACAAATTTCTCGCTTCAGAATAAGTAACTCCCGGGTTGATTCATGCTCGGGAATATTTGTTGTTGAGTTTTTGTATGTTCCCGTTGGTATAATATGTTGCGGCAATTTATTTGCCGCATAATTTTTATTACATAAATTTAACCAGAGAATGTCACGCAATGCATTGTAAACATTGAATGTTTATCTTTTCATGATATCAACTTGCGATCCTGATGTGTTAATAAAAAACCTCAAGTTCTCACTTACAGAAACTTTTGTGTTATTTCACCTAATCTTTAGGATTAATCCTTTTTTCGTGAGTAATCTTAGCGCCAGTTTGGTCTGGTCAGGAAATAGTTATACATCATGACCCGGACTCCAAATTCAAAAATGAAATTAGGAGAAGAGCATGAGTTCTGCCAAGAAGATCGGGCTATTTGCCTGTACCGGTGTTGTTGCCGGTAATATGATGGGGAGCGGTATTGCATTATTACCTGCGAACCTAGCAAGTATCGGTGGTATTGCTATCTGGGGTTGGATTATCTCTATTATTGGTGCAATGTCGCTGGCATATGTATATGCCCGACTGGCAACAAAAAACCCGCAACAAGGTGGCCCAATTGCGTATGCCGGAGAAATTTCCCCTGCATTTGGTTTTCAGACAGGTGTTCTTTATTACCATGCTAACTGGATTGGTAACCTGGCAATTGGTATTACCGCTGTATCTTATCTTTCCACCTTCTTCCCAGTATTAAATGATCCTGTTCCGGCGGGTATCGCCTGTATTGCTATCGTCTGGGTATTTACCTTTGTAAATATGCTCGGCGGTACCTGGGTAAGCCGTTTAACCACTATTGGTCTGGTGCTGGTTCTTATTCCTGTGGTGATGACTGCTATTGTTGGCTGGCATTGGTTTGATGCAGCAACTTATGCAGCTAACTGGAATACTGCGGATACCACTGATGGTCATGCGATCATTAAAAGTATTCTGCTCTGCCTGTGGGCCTTCGTGGGTGTTGAATCCGCAGCAGTAAGTACTGGTATGGTTAAAAACCCGAAACGTACCGTTCCGCTGGCAACCATGCTGGGTACTGGTTTAGCAGGTATTGTTTACATCGCTGCGACTCAGGTGCTTTCCGGTATGTATCCGTCTTCTGTAATGGCGGCTTCCGGTGCTCCGTTTGCAATCAGTGCTTCAACTATCCTCGGTAACTGGGCTGCGCCACTGGTTTCTGCATTCACCGCCTTTGCGTGTCTGACTTCTCTGGGCTCCTGGATGATGTTGGTAGGCCAGGCAGGTGTACGTGCCGCTAACGACGGTAACTTCCCGAAAGTTTATGGTGAAGTCGACAGCAACGGTATTCCGAAAAAAGGTCTGCTGCTGGCTGCAGTGAAAATGACTGCCCTGATGATCCTCATCACTCTGATGAACTCTGCCGGTGGTAAAGCCTCTGACCTGTTCGGTGAACTGACCGGTATCGCAGTACTGCTGACTATGCTGCCGTACTTCTACTCTTGCGTTGACCTGATTCGTTTTGAAGGCGTTAACATCCGCAACTTTGTCAGCCTGATCTGCTCTGTACTGGGTTGCGTGTTCTGCTTCATCGCGCTGATGGGCGCAAGCTCCTTCGAGCTGGCAGGTACCTTCATCGTCAGCCTGATTATCCTGATGTTCTACGCTCGCAAAATGCACGAGCGCCAGAGCCACTCAATGGATAACCACACAGCGTCTAACGCACATTAATTAAAAGTATTTTCCGAGGCTCCTCCTTTCATTTTGTCCCATGTGTTGGGAGGGGCCTTTTTTACCTGGAGATATGACTATGAACGTTATTGCAATATTGAATCACATGGGGGTTTATTTTAAAGAAGAACCCATCCGTGAACTTCATCGCGCGCTTGAACGTCTGAACTTCCAGATTGTTTACCCGAACGACCGTGACGACTTATTAAAACTGATCGAAAACAATGCGCGTCTGTGCGGTGTTATTTTTGACTGGGATAAATATAATCTCGAGCTGTGCGAAGAAATTAGCAAAATGAACGAGAACCTGCCGTTGTACGCGTTCGCTAATACGTATTCCACTCTCGATGTAAGCCTGAATGACCTGCGTTTACAGATTAGCTTCTTTGAATATGCGCTGGGTGCTGCTGATGATATTGCTAACAAGATCAAGCAGACCACTGACGAATATATCAACACTATTCTGCCTCCGCTGACCAAAGCACTGTTTAAATATGTTCGTGAAGGTAAATATACTTTCTGTACTCCTGGTCACATGGGCGGTACTGCATTCCAGAAAAGCCCGGTAGGTAGCCTGTTCTATGATTTCTTTGGTCCGAACACCATGAAATCTGATATTTCCATTTCAGTATCTGAACTGGGTTCTCTGCTGGATCACAGTGGTCCACACAAAGAAGCAGAACAGTATATCGCTCGCGTCTTTAACGCAGACCGCAGCTACATGGTGACCAACGGTACTTCCACTGCGAACAAAATTGTTGGTATGTACTCTGCTCCGGCAGGCAGCACCATTCTGATTGACCGTAACTGCCACAAATCGCTGACCCACCTGATGATGATGAGCGATGTTACGCCAATCTATTTCCGCCCGACCCGTAACGCTTACGGTATTCTTGGTGGTATCCCACAGAGTGAATTCCAGCACGCTACCATTGCTAAGCGCGTGAAAGAAACACCAAACGCAACCTGGCCGGTACATGCTGTAATTACCAACTCTACCTATGATGGTCTGCTGTACAACACCGACTTCATCAAGAAAACACTGGATGTGAAATCCATCCACTTTGACTCCGCGTGGGTGCCTTACACCAACTTCTCACCGATTTACGAAGGTAAATGCGGTATGAGCGGTGGCCGTGTAGAAGGGAAAGTGATTTACGAAACCCAGTCTACTCACAAACTGCTGGCGGCGTTCTCTCAGGCTTCCATGATCCACGTTAAAGGTGACGTAAACGAAGAAACCTTTAACGAAGCCTACATGATGCACACCACCACCTCTCCGCACTACGGTATCGTGGCGTCCACTGAAACCGCTGCAGCGATGATGAAAGGCAATGCAGGTAAACGTCTGATCAATGGTTCCATTGAACGTGCGATCAAATTCCGTAAAGAGATCAAACGTCTGAGAACGGAATCTGATGGCTGGTTCTTTGATGTATGGCAGCCGGATCATATCGATACGACTGAATGCTGGCCGCTGCGTTCTGACAGCACCTGGCACGGCTTCAAAAACATCGATAACGAGCACATGTATCTTGACCCGATCAAAGTCACCCTGCTGACTCCGGGGATGGAAAAAGACGGCACCATGAGCGACTTTGGTATTCCGGCCAGCATCGTGGCGAAATACCTCGACGAACATGGCATCGTTGTTGAGAAAACCGGTCCGTATAACCTGCTGTTCCTGTTCAGCATCGGTATCGATAAGACCAAAGCACTGAGCCTGCTGCGTGCTCTGACTGACTTCAAACGTGCGTTCGATCTGAACCTGCGTGTGAAAAACATGCTGCCGTCTCTGTATCGTGAAGATCCTGAATTCTATGAAAACATGCGTATTCAGGAACTGGCTCAGAATATCCACAAACTGATTGTTCACCACAATCTGCCGGATCTGATGTATCGCGCATTTGAAGTTCTGCCGACTATGGTAATGACTCCGTATGCTGCGTTCCAGAAAGAGCTGCACGGTATGACCGAAGAAGTTTACCTCGACGAAATGGTAGGTCGTATTAACGCCAATATGATCCTTCCGTATCCGCCGGGAGTTCCTCTGGTAATGCCGGGTGAAATGATCACCGAAGAAAGCCGTCCGGTTCTGGAGTTCCTGCAGATGCTGTGTGAAATCGGCGCTCACTATCCGGGCTTTGAAACCGATATTCACGGTGCATACCGTCAGGCTGATGGCCGCTATACCGTTAAGGTATTGAAAGAAGAAAGCAAAAAATAATTAGCTCGTACAAGGGAAGTGGCTTGCCACTTCCCTTTTTTGCTCATAAGGAGAACACATGAAAACACCCTCACAGCCGCGCGCGATATACTATATCGTGGCGATCCAAATCTGGGAGTACTTCAGTTTTTACGGCATGCGTGCCTTACTCATTCTCTATCTCACCCATCAGCTTGGTTTTGATGATAACCATGCCATCAGCCTGTTCAGCGCATATGCTTCTCTGGTTTACGTTACCCCTATTCTCGGCGGCTGGCTTGCCGACCGCCTGCTCGGCAACCGCACTGCAGTGATTGCCGGCGCGCTGTTAATGACCCTTGGCCATGTGGTGCTGGGCATTGATACAAATTCAACCTTTAGCCTGTATCTGGCGCTGGCAATCATTATTTGTGGCTACGGTTTATTCAAATCAAACATCAGCTGTTTGCTTGGCGAGCTCTACGACGAGAACGATCATCGACGTGATGGCGGTTTTTCGCTGCTGTATGCTGCGGGCAATATCGGTTCTATCGCCGCGCCCATCGCCTGCGGCCTGGCTGCTCAGTGGTATGGATGGCATGTTGGCTTTGCCCTTGCGGGAGGCGGCATGTTTATCGGTTTGTTGATTTTCTTAAGTGGTCATCGTCATTTCCAGTCCACGCGTAGTATGGATAAAAAAGCGCTCACTAGCGTCAAATTTGCCTTACCAGTATGGAGCTGGTTAGTGGTGATGCTCTGTTTAGCCCCAGTATTTTTTACCCTGCTGCTGGAGAACGACTGGTCCGGATATTTGCTGGCGATCGTTTGCCTCATTGCAGCACAAATCATTGCCCGCATGATGATCAAATTCCCCGAACACCGCCGTGCTCTTTGGCAAATTGTATTGTTGATGTTTGTCGGGACGTTGTTCTGGGTACTGGCACAACAGGGCGGCAGTACCATCAGCTTGTTTATCGATCGCTTTGTGAATCGTCAGGCATTCAATATTGAAGTACCTACAGCACTATTCCAGTCGGTGAATGCTATTGCGGTGATGCTCGCTGGGGTTGTTCTGGCCTGGCTGGCGTCGCCAGAAAGCCGCGGCAATTCAGCATTGCGCGTCTGGCTGAAGTTTGCCTTTGGCTTACTGCTGATGGCTTGTGGCTTTATGTTGCTGGCATTTGATGCCCGACATGCAGCGGCTGGCGGTCAAGCGTCAATGGGCGTGATGATATCCGGGCTGGCGCTAATGGGCTTTGCTGAACTCTTTATTGACCCGGTGGCGATTGCGCAAATCACGCGTCTGAAAATGTCTGGCGTATTAACCGGTATTTATATGCTGGCAACAGGCGCGGTCGCCAACTGGCTGGCAGGCGTCGTGGCACAGCAGACGACAGAGTCGCAAATTAGCGGTATGGCAATTGCCGCTTACCAGCGATTCTTTTCTCAGATGGGAGAGTGGACGTTGGCTTGTGTCGCGATCATCGTGGTATTGGCCTTTGCTACCCGTTTTCTGTTTAGCACGCCGACGAATATGATACAGGAGAGCAACGATTAACTGTCGTAAAAACAATTGGTTATGAATAAATTAACTTTCAGTTTATCACACTAGTAAATCGAGATTAATAAGTCATTTAAACCATTTTGATGGTTATTTATTAGTGATATCAACTTGAGGTAAGCGTTAGTTTCGATAAGATAAACTGAGTTATTAATAGTCGAGGCAGATAATACAGTGTACCGATCTGTCTCTTTATCTACGCTAAATTGAAAGCTGGATTTAGAGGAACCAAAATGTCTGAACGAGAAACACGGGGAGCCAATGAGGCTATTGATTTTAACGATGAACTGAGAAATCGCCGCGAAAAACTGGCGGCACTACGTCAGCAAGGTGTGGCGTTTCCCAATGATTTTCGCCGCGACCATACCTCTGACCAGTTGCACGAAGAGTTTGATGCGAAGGATAACCAGGAACTGGAATCCTTAAACATTGAAGTCTCGGTTGCTGGCCGAATGATGACCCGTCGTATTATGGGGAAAGCCTCCTTTGTAACGTTGCAGGATGTCGGTGGCCGTATTCAACTGTACGTTGCAAGAGATAGCCTGCCAGAAGGTGTTTATAACGATCAGTTTAAAAAATGGGATCTGGGTGACATTATCGGTGCCCGCGGTACGCTGTTTAAGACGCAAACGGGTGAGCTTTCCATTCACTGTACTGAGCTGCGCCTGCTGACTAAAGCACTACGTCCTTTACCAGATAAATTCCATGGTCTGCAGGATCAGGAAGTCCGTTATCGTCAACGTTATCTGGACCTCATCGCTAACGATAAATCCCGTCAAACGTTTGTTGTCCGTTCAAAAATTCTGGCCGCTATCCGTCAGTTCATGGTCGCGCGCGGCTTTATGGAAGTAGAAACCCCGATGATGCAGGTAATTCCAGGTGGGGCATCTGCTCGCCCGTTTATTACCCATCATAACGCTCTGGATTTAGATATGTACCTGCGTATCGCGCCGGAGCTGTATCTGAAACGTCTGGTTGTAGGCGGTTTTGAACGGGTATTCGAAATCAACCGTAACTTCCGTAATGAAGGTATTTCTGTTCGCCATAATCCTGAGTTCACAATGATGGAACTCTACATGGCATATGCGGATTACCATGATTTGATTGAACTGACGGAGTCACTGTTCCGCACCCTGGCACAAGAGGTACTGGGTACCACTAAAGTCACTTATGGCGAGCATGTGTTTGATTTCGGCAAACCGTTTGAAAAACTCACCATGCGCGAAGCAATCAAAAAATATCGTCCAGAAACCGATATGGCGGATCTGGATAATTTTGATGCTGCTAAAGCATTAGCTGAATCTATCGGTATTACGGTAGAGAAAAGCTGGGGACTGGGGCGTATTGTTACGGAGATCTTTGATGAAGTGGCAGAAGCACATCTGATTCAGCCAACCTTTATTACGGAATATCCGGCAGAAGTGTCCCCGCTGGCGCGCCGTAATGATGTTAACCCGGAAATCACCGACCGTTTTGAATTCTTCATCGGTGGTCGTGAAATTGGTAATGGTTTTAGCGAATTAAACGACGCAGAAGATCAGGCTGAACGTTTCCAGGAACAGGTTAACGCTAAAGCTGCAGGTGACGACGAAGCCATGTTCTATGACGAAGATTACGTGACTGCGCTGGAATATGGTCTGCCGCCAACCGCTGGTCTGGGTATTGGTATCGACCGAATGATTATGCTGTTTACAAACAGTCATACTATTCGCGACGTTATTCTCTTCCCGGCGATGCGCCCACAGAAATAAATTTCACTTTAATGAACGAAGCAGTCAGGCGACTGCTTCGTTCGTCATTCCGCAAATCCAGTTTTGAGGAGAGACGCTTCGTTTCAAGATAACCAGCGGGTCCACTCAACTACAGCTCCTAAAAGAGAGAAAAAAGTAATGCCACAGGCAAACTCATTGGCCAGGTTATTCCGACCAGAAATGCACTAAGTAAACGAATATGTGTTTTCTCATGTGAGATAAACCAGATAATGACAAAGGATATGTTCACACCAATCACATAAAAAATTAATATTTTAGAGAATAGTGCCATTTTTTATGTTCTTCTTATCCTTCCTGGCTACTTGTAAAACTGACGGAAATAGTCATCAACTGTCATAATGCTGAGGTCAAAATCAATATCCGGTAAGTCTAAGCATTTGAGCCTGATTAAATCTTCGATTTCACTTGCGGCTAACGATGTCGTTATTGCGAAGGAGTTTTCATTCAATTGTCGTGGTATCCCATATTCATCAGCCACGATAGAGGAGAAATTCATATCATACATCAATGATCTTAACCTTAAGAACACTGAGGAATAAGATGATGGATAATCAAAAGAAACAACATAAGTATTGAACTTGTTTTTACCTTCCATAATATGACTCCTATCAATATTGAACGCTCTGGGGACGCAAAACTTATTAACCCCGAATGATGATTCTCATATAGGAGATATTCTTTTTTTTTTGCTCAGTAAAGGGGATGACTTGGGACAAAAAAACGCTCTCTCTGACCATTCTTTGTGCATCTCCTACCCTTCAGATGCTCTCCTGCATCACACCGCGGAGAGCATGAAAAATATCGTGACTCTGTACTCTCCCATCAACTGCGAATATCATCATACTCCCGTGTTTTATCAAATTCGTGTTTCGCAAATGGGCATAGTGGGATAATTTTTCGTTTTTCCCGACGCATTTTTTCCACGACTTTCGCAACCAGCTGTTTACCAATCCCTTGTCCTTTCAGGCTTTCATCGACATCGGTATGTTCGATAATCGCTAAATTCTCTCCGGTCGGCACAAAGACAATTTCAGCGATTTGCTTGCCCTGTTCGTCATTAATGTAAAATTTATTGTGGCCTTCGCGTATTTCCATTTTACCCTCGCTTATTTATGACGGTATTTCAGCGCACCGCTCGGGCACGTACGTTTGAGGTTAAATAACTTGCCGTTACCACGTACGCAATTGCCAGAATTTGTAGTGATGCGATGGGCACCACTTTCCAGGGTAGTCAGAGCCATACCTTTACTAGCTGCATTAACCCGGGAGTAACATCACTACAGGCCCCTCTTCAGGGGCCTCTCCTTGTCAGAACATATACCGGAAATTCGCGTTTATTGCGTTATCCACGTTGTATTTACCAAAGGCGGATTTCTCAAACTCCAGACCAAAGCGCATGTTGTCCTTTATCTGTGCGTTCATGCCAACATTGAACAACATCCTGCTGTCTTTCTCCCCTTTGATCCGTTTCTCTCCGGATGCATCACGAAGAACTGTCTCGCCATTATTCAGCAGGTCAAACTGCCAGCTGGTTCCGGCACGGGCTGTCACACTCCAGTCCTTACCCCTGAAGGTTTTGCCCAGCTCAATCCCTGTTCTGCCAATCAACGGGCTGAAATCCTTGTTCTTCATACTCAGGTCCATCTCACCGTCTTTCCAGCGGAATGTTTTCCCGGACACTGCGCCGTAAACCAGTTCGGCCTGAGGCTCAATAAATGTGTCTTCCGTCAGGTGATAACGGTAACCCGTTTCCGCTCCGGCATACCAGGAGTGGGTTCCGTAGTGCTTCGTCCCCAGACCGGCAAAGTTACCTGTGTAGTCATTGTCATGGTGAATATATTTACCAATCAAATCAATGTAGGCACCGGAGTTAAACAGTGCTGAAGCATACAGACCTCCCCCCACGGATTTTGTCTTCCCGCTGAACGCATCACTGTCTGCACTGCTGTCGGTATAGGTCATCGTGACACCGGTGAACAGGTCAACACCGTCCAGCGCATGTTTTTTGTCAAAACCGACCTGAACGTGGGTGTAGTTATCACTGTATCCGCCATCGGCTGAACCGGCGCCGTTCATAATACGGGCCCAGGCACCGGCATCACCGTTCGTGTCACGCAGCTCCCCCATACGTTTGTTCAGATTGTTTACTTCCGTCATAAAGCTTTTGTAGCCGGCATTCATGAAACTGTTCGCCTTCGCTGCAGCCGCTTTATCAGCTTCCGTCCTGAAACCATCCAGAATCCACTTCGTACTGCCGCCAGTGGTGTCAACACGCAGCGTCGGCGTCACACGACTGAAGCCTGTCACCCGGGTGCCGGCCTTAAAGATATCCCCTGATGTTCCGGCCGGTGCACTGACCAGCGGGATATTCAGGGACTGTCCCGGAGACGGGTTCTTCATAAAGCTGACATTCAGGGTGTTGTCTGAACCGCTGGCTTTCTCCGTAATACTGATTTTATCAGCGTCCTTCAGATCAGTGCGCAGGACAAAATCACTGCCCGTGGCATCAAGTGTCTTAACCGTCAGGGTACGGAAGGCACCGTTTTCTTCAGACTGTACCCGGCTGTTACGGGTCGTCAGACTGTTGATGTCGGAATCTCCGGTCAGCAGCCACAGGCCATTATTCATACTGACGTTCCCCTTACCGCCGGTGATGGCACCGTAGTACGCCGCGTTATATCCGCTGAACAACCCGGCAGCCAGAACAGGGGAGACAGAAGAGGAAACTGAGCCAGGGTTTTCGGAGCCAATACGAATGCTGGATGAACTGGTTGCATGAACATCCCCGGAAACATGCGCCTGCTGGCTGATGTTCAGCGTAGCGTTATCACCGGTTAAATCATAGCCTTCTGTCATGTATGTCAGTACGGGCATCCAGGTATTATCAGCGCCATTTTCCGGCGTGCCGCTCAGGGAAAGCGTACCTTTCTTTCCAATCTGAACCCGGCCGTTACTGTAGAGCCCTTTTTGTGCCGTCAGATGACCGCCGTCACGGACAGAAAGGGTGGAATTCACGAAAACACCACTGTTCTGCAGCAGGGCATCCGGTGAGGTGACGTTTACCTTACTGTCATGGGCTTCAATACCGCCAATGAACCGGTTGTTGATGTCCAGCGTGGAGCCTTTTTGCAGTGTAATTTTGCCTGTATAGCTGCTACTGCCATCATCTGCTGAGCGTCCTTCACGAACGTCCTGGCGGAAGCCAAAACCATTACCGGTGATATTGATGCCATCATACATATCAATGAACACCGGAACGTCGCCCCCCAGTTTCAGCGTTGAATTCGATGCGACAATATCACCCTCAACAACTGAGTTACGTGCAGTTGTGAATTCTGAGTTTTCCAGATTCAGAGTCTTAAATCGGAAATGCCGGGTTTCCCAGTCAGGTTGGTCAAAAGAAGCCACCTGATTATTTGTTTTATAGGCACTGTTATTTTTCTTATTTGCCTCACTTTCCAGTCTGGCAAAATCAGTAACATAATCTTTGTCACAAAGAACTCCGGGGACATAGCAGTGCCGAGGCCCCTCGCGGAATATTGCATGTGATGTGGCATGCCCCTGAAGTCTGAGCTGGGAATTCCGCACAGTAATGTCATTGCGTGTATTAATGTTTCCATCAATAATCAGACTGCTGTCAGCACTTTTCTGTGTCCCAGTGTGTTCGATATTCGTATTTCCCGTGATACTACCGTGATAGACATAGCGGGAGGGGTTTTGTAGGGAAAGGGTCGCTGTTTTATCAGAAGTATTGGTGATAATGGTACCAACATCAGTTGCCGCGATCTTCTTGAACGACTGGCTGAACCCGTTTAAATCCAGAGTCCCCCCACGACTAGTAAAATAAATACCTCTGTAATCACTATTTTTATCCAGCGCATCGGCCTGCCCCAGTTTGACCGTTCCACGGCCACTGGCAACATAGATAGCATTGAAAGCCTTTTCTGCATTAAGAAAAACGGTACCGTCACCTGTTTTCAGGTTATTCCCCTGGGCCACATTGACATTCAGTGTCCCGGCCCCTGTTTTGTGCAGGTTATCGTTTGCCTCCCCTTTTACCGACCAGTCGACAACCGTATCTTTTCCGATCTCAACACCCGCCCCTTTATAGGCTTTATCTTTCCCAATAACCGAATAATGTTGTCCCTCATCAAAAATCAATCCTCCGGTTCCTGAGTTCAGGTTATCGGTGAGCTCAATGCTCCCGCCACCATGGAATTTCAAATCTTTATTTTTATTACTCTTGGTCAGTTCAATAGCAGTTATTTTATCGTTAATGGCAATATTTTTATTATTAACTGTCATTTTCTGACCATTGAGGTTCACCTCTTGGGTAAAAGTATTTTTCAGGATATCGACAGTGTTCTGATCATATCGAGCAAAAAAGGCCCAGGTATCCTTACTGGAGAATACTTTACCTGTCAGTGTTCCCAAAATGACCCATTTTTTTTTCTGATTATCATACAAGTAAAATCCGGAACCGCTGTCACCTCCTGTCACTTCATTATAAAACCCACCGGTATTATTACTTGCATACATATTGTTCCAGTTTAACTGAAACATGGAGGCACTACGTAATAATGGATTGTATGTCTGTCCCACCCCATAAGATGTAACACCGGTTGCACCAGCTCCAACGCGGAAACCGATTATTTGTTTCTTTCCATTGAATTCAATACCATAACGCTCTAGTGCTTCTGCTGCTGATAAGTTGAAATCAGCATGCTCTGTTGCACCCGCTGTTTCAACAACAAACTTATCCAGACGCTGGACCGCAAAGTCACCTTTGGTCACACGATCAACATAATGATAATCTGACTGTCCCCATGTCTGAGTTTTAATGGCATGGTGAATAGTGCCATTATGACTTGCTGTAACACTGTAGGCATTACCAATAGCAGTTGTTGCACCTTTAGCGGATACAGGAGAAAAATCAGGGATTGTTACTTCAGGAAAACTGAATTCTCCCCCATTTTTTAATGGCGTTTTTACCCCGTATGCTCCGGGCTGAAATGCACCTTTATTCTGTGCCAGATCAAGATAATCACGGATCCAGAAATTTCGGGTGTCCATCTGTGCTGCACAGGCATATTCAGCCGCACCATAAGACAAGGCAGAAACTATAAATATAGCGAGAAGTTTTCGACCGGTTTTAGAGGATACTCGGGATGCTAATTCTGATACAGCTATAAGCCCTTGAGTAAGGTGACAATACTTAAGTGAATATATTCTGTTCACGGGTAAGACTCCATAACGTTTATAACATAATACAAACCAATAGAACTATGTTTTTATTAATAAAAAGCTTCCAATTACCTTTATTAATTGCAGTTTAACCCCCCCCCCACGTCTGTAAAAAATACATCTACAATATAGATTTTATAGCAGTGTGTTTAGCATATTTACATTGCATTAATTAAATTGCATTGCGCCGCCAAAGGTTATTTAGAATATAATAACGACTCCATACCCACATTGCATAATGAAGGGTAAAGCTACAAAAATAAAATCATGAAATAAACAAAAGCATATGACGTTTAAGTGTTTTTATATTTATTGTTTTTTATTTTATATCATTATGCGGCGGAATTCTTCATTTATTCCGCGCGTTAACATTATTGTATCGTATTTTTTATTTTTTTTTGGAAAACAATAATGTTTTTAACATGTGGATGTTTTTATATTCGAAGATTAATTGAGCACATGGGTAAATAATTCGTTATTATTTGAGTAATTCTCTAAATATGTAGATAATGGCGAGTTAACGTATCACCTGACACACTTCTCTCCGAAATTAAGAAGTATTTGACTCATCAAGCCAATAAATGTGTATAGAATGATTATACGGGATAGTTACAAGTTCACCGATACGGTGCAGGACTCAATGGCGATGTCGGTGGGAGCGTTTGTGTCACGATATGATGGACGTCCCTTCTTAATGCAGTCAGTGCCATACTTTTACTGACTGCATTAATCCGAGAGTAACATCCCATGAACACGATCAGGATTGTTGGTATCGATATTGCCAGGCCTGTTTTTCAGGCCTATATCTGGATTAATGATGATTCTGTTGCATAGGATAGAAACACCTCATGCTCCAAATTGCAGGATATCGTTCAACGATTCGAGTCCGGAACACTATTCGCTATGGAGGCATGTTCAACTTCTCATTCTGGGGGATGAACGTTCAGTTCTATGGAATATCCCCTGACTATTCCCTGCACAACAGCATCATTTTTGGTAAAAAAAATAACATTATTCTTAATATATAGAAAAGGAACTCGTCCTGGACGGGTACAACTTATTAAAAATGCATATCATTTTCACCTCACCGGAAAACGATTAAAAATCAGTAAGAATTGCTTCTGCCTATATTATATATGCAATATATATTATGATTTCCTTTTCACTTTCAATGAAAACTGTTTTGGTGTTATACCAAAATAACTTTTAAAATTACGGATAAAATATGATGTACTAACATACCCAACCTCATCAGATATACTATTAATATGTTTTTCAGTGGTAGTTATCAATCTTGCTGCATGTTGCATTCTAATATCCAAAATCAAATTGTTAAAATTATTATTTTCTTTTTCAAGTTTTTTCCGAATTGAGACTTCAGACATATGTAAAACATTTGCCAGATCAACTAATCGCCATGATTTTGACAGATCAGATTCTATTATTAACTTTAATTTTTCTGTGAAAGTAGAGTCTGTTGAAACAGATAATGAGCAAACCAAAGATTCAATATCGTCAACTTTAGATAACAAATAAGTAATGTTATAAATTAGTCTATGATTTGGGACATTTGCCTCTGTTATCATTTTAAATATTTCTGTATCTGTCTTATCCGCCATGCAATTAAAAATTCTACTTCGCATAGGGCCAATTTTATGGGGATTCAGTAACAATGGTTCCATGACTTTGCAGATACAGCTTAATATATTATTATCTATATGAAAAATATCATAAGGCATGCCTTTACCTAACACGTTAAGTGTTACATCAATGACTGTATTTTTCTCAATATAACATATTGATTCAGGTGGGATATTAATAACCCCCCCATCTATCGTTTTAACAAGTAATTGGGCATTGCGAAGATAAATAATGGCACAATTGTAGAATCTAATCTTTTTAAGAACCAATGTAGAGTTACCGGATATATCCCCTCTCACAGCAAGCCTCATATTACTTAAAGCATTTTGACTATTCATACAGTCACCCCCATGCTTTGTAACAACATAATTTCATGGGATATCCACTCTGTAAACTCGGAAATAACGCAAAGATGAATACTTCCCGGTAAAAAGTTTCGCATCGACATATCAACTAATTTCATAGACTATAAATAATTAGTCACTATGATGATAAAATTAATTGACTCTGATAATAGTTACGTCATGAAAATAAAATCAGTTGATGTTACAGATAACACCTAAAAAGAATTGGAAGCTTCCGTGTCGTTTCAGCACCAAATTTAATTTTTATCATTCTTATTCTATAATAAATTTTACTTACACTTAAACATGTAATCTTTGAAATTTCTTTTATTTTTCTCCGCTTAATGAAATAGAGGTAAAGAATCTCTCGTTCGGTATTATTAAGAGATCGAAGAATTTGTTCTGGTGGATACGTATAATCAATTGATAACCGATTTCCATAGTGGATACTTATATTATCAGCACATATGCATTTAACAGGCCCCCCTGAAAAAAGAAGACTGTATAAAAAATAATTACTATTATCGCAAATCATATAAACATGATTATATTGCTGAACGGCCTCATATACAGAGGCACGGCCACTGAACTCAAAACATTTATACTCTTCATCCTGACTTGAAAAATATAAGAGACCATTTTTTAAATAAAAATCTTTTGTAACCATTATTAGCGCAACGGTCATAGCACATATAAAATATTAGAAACCTGAACTGAATCCAACTATAATCTAAAGTAAAGAATAAAGCCACTCTAAAAAATAGCAGCATAAGATAAAATTTTACACTCCAGAATATCCAATAGATAAGCATATTTGACTAGCTATAACAATAAATCAATAAGAAAACCTGAACAATATGTTCAGGTTTTCTTTTTTATCTACTCTCCTGCTCAGAATGTATAACGAATATTAGCATTTATTAACTTATCAATATTGTATGAACCGAACTCAGAACGCTCCACATTCAGACTTATCCTAGTGTTTTCTTTAATTTTAGTATTTACCCCGACATTGAATACCACTCTGCTATCTTTACCATTATTAATATATGTATCACCTGCCAGATCCTTGAACGCTGTCACAGTAGGCTTAAATAAATCGTACTGATAATTAATCCCAGTCAGCGCTGTCATTTCCCAGTCTTTGCCGCGGAATGTTTTGCCAAATTCAATTCCTGTGCGACCAATCAATGGTTGCATCTGCTTACGTTGCATATAGATCTCACCCCCATTGAATTGCCAGGCAAACTGATTCTCAGATACAGTACCGTAGATCAACTCTGTTTGCGGCTGTATATATGTTTCGTCAGGTAAGGAAAAACGCCAACCGGCCTCAGCGCCCAAATACCAGGAGTGCGAGCCATAATCTTGTTCTGGCATTCCTAACGCACTTGATGAGTAATGATTGTCATGACGCACATATTTCCCGATAGTATCTACATAGAGTCCAGAGTCAAACATAGCTGAAGCGTACACACCAATACCCGTTGATTTGGTTCTTCCCGACCAACCAGTTCCCCGGTTATTACTGCTTGTAAATGTCGCCGTTACTCCAGTAAATAACTCTCCGCCTTCAATTATATGTTTCCTGTCTGCCCCAATTTGCAAGTGCGTATAACTTCCGGTAAATCCATCAGTAGCTGAGCCCGAACCACTGTTAAGTCTAGCCCATGCCCCAGTTTCACCATGGGTATGGCGTAAGTCCCCCATACGATCATTCAGATTATTAATTTCTGTAATAAAGTTTTTATAACCGAGATCCATAAAACTCTTGCCTGTCCGCAAAGCGGCTTTATCAGGCTGTATGTAAAATCCCTCCAGACGCCATTGCTTATTAACGTCGGTCTCCAACACATCAAGTTGCGGTGTAAAACTATGGAACCCTGCATTTATTGAAACCGGGTTAAGTGTAAATATATTGCTTTGTGTATTTTTCGGGGCAGTAACCAATGACACAGGGTCACCGCCCTGTTTTACTGAATTTGTCGTAGGAATAACAACCAGTGTGTTATTCCCCCCTGTCAATGCCTGGTTTACCGTCACCGTATCTGCTGCTTTACCATCGGCATTGATAATGAACGAACTGTTAGTGGCCTCCAGCGTATCTGACGTCAGTCCCCCTTGCCCGAAACGATTAAAGCTCAGTGTTGAACCATTCAAAGTGAGCGACTTAGCCACCGACTGCTTGTTTACCTGCCAGGCAGTGTCCTTCATTGTTACACTTGCCAACGGCGCGTTGATATTTCCATAGTAATTTGTGGATTGGTTAATATCAGTCGTGCCAAAGCTAATGCTGGCCGCATCATTGGCATTGATATCTCCAGTGATGATCCCACCCGCGCCAACATTTAAGCTCGTGTCTTGCCCGCTAAGCTCCCAGCTTTGGGCGGAATACATCGTTCCAGGCTGGTCTGATAGCAAGGAAAGGCTCGCCCCGGCATTACTGCTTACCGTCCCGTCAGAAAGTAATCCGGCTGTAGCGGTCAATTTTGCCCCTTCACCTAATGACAAAGAAGATTGGGTGAAACGGCTGAGCTGATTAAGCGTGGTATCTGTAGAGGTTATCGTCGTCGCACTATCTGCACTATCAATACCGCCGGCAAAATGTTCATTAATAGTTAGTGCCGATCCTTGTTGCAACTGTACATGTCCATTGAAACGACTCTGATCATCTTCAGCGGTTGCCTTTGACTTACCCAATGTTGGTTTGGTTGCCACGCCATTCCCGTCATTGAGATCAATGTAAAGATCCTCACTACCTAACGTCACGGTAGAATGCTCGGCATTAATTCTGGTATTAAGGCTGGCGTTTCTTGCAAGGTTAAATTCAGCATTTTGTAAGTTAAGCTCCGCCATACTGAACTGTCGATTTTCCCAATCGTTCTGAGTAAATGACACTGGTTGGGTCAGTACTGAATTGTCACCCAGCGCCTTTAGCTTATTTGCTACGTCCTGACTGCTGACGGCGTGAACAACCGGATGTCCTTGCATAAATAGCCGACCATTTTGCTGGGTTATACTCCCCTGAGCATTCACTCCACCATCAATAGCGAAATCATTCTGTGTTCCTGCGGTAACCTCATTATTGATATTTAGATTACCGGTGAAATGGCCGTGCCAGATATTAGCAATCGTGGCTGTTGTATCTGGGCTGTTGAAATCCAGATTAACATTAGCCATGGAGCCACTGTTAGTCAGTATAGCTCCATCATCAGCCCCGTTAAGTTTATGAAAAGTCAAACTGTTTCCATTAATGTCGAGCTTGCCGCCATGATAGCCCCATTTGATATTATCCGGATTAATTTGTTTGTCGTCGTTTAGCACCAGAGTAGGACGCCCACTTACAATACTGACAGAACTGAACGCCTGGCTCAGTCCGTTATCATCAGCACGCTGTGCCAATATAACGGTTCCGTCTCCCACACTTAAGCTTCCTGGGTTTACACCGGTACCGTTAATTTTTAACGTACCCGTACCCAGTTTATGCAAACTATCACCAGTAACCCCATTAATCTGCCAGTCAACAAGATGTTCACCATTAACAATAATTCCGCCGCCTTTCCATGTCTGAGTATCAACGGGCTTGACAATATAATCATCATCAAAAGTAAGTGTGCCAGCCCCCTGATTAACGGTATTTTCTAACACTACAGTACCGCCGCCCTGAAAAGTTAGATCTTTACCACTATTAAGCGAAGCAGGCCATGTTGCCCCCAAATTTCCATGCATTTCCCATGATGTGCTTCCCTGGGTTAATGAACCAAGTCCCGTTTTTTCGTCATATGACCAATGAATATCCCCTTCACCTTGTTTTGTATTTACTGGTGCATCGGCATCTTGTTTCATCGTATTTTTTACATCACCAGCAGGAATTATTGTGTACCAGTTAGTATTGCCATTGACCCCTGCATATGAATTGAGAACGGCTAACAAAACCCATTTATTTTGGTCTGCATCCCAGGCAAAAAGAGGAGAGCCACTGTCACCGGGAGTGCCGTAGGTTGAGAGTGGAGTATTAGTGGTATTCGTGACAAAACTCCAGTCAGATATAGCCGGCGTATTTACTATTCCACCTGTTTTATACGAGTAGGCTCCCATTAAATAGGTGATTTTTCCGTTAGTATCTTTTACATATTGAGTTCCCGTACCTACTCGATAGAACACAGGGAAACGGTCAGCATTTTGATAGGTTCCCTTAGCTGTACCCGCATTGGTTATATCCAGAGGTGTAACCTCGGTGACAATTTTGTTGAGACGGGGAGTGTGGAAATCTCTCCAGTGGTTATTTCTGTCAACAAGGGCATAGGATGAATCATCTGCATAGCCAAATTTCACATATTGATAACCAACATTGTGTTTAACGCTGACGACATACTGTGGCGAAACCAGTGTTGCAACCCCAGTCGAGTCATTAGAGCTGAAGTCAATCATGGGTGCCTTATTCAGCGTCGTGACGGGATTGCCATTTTTATCATATAGAGGAACATTTTCTGCGCCAGGACGGAACTCTCCCTTATTCTCAGCAAAATCACGATACGTTTGATAGGGAAGTGAGGTTCCAGCGACGGAGGCAAACAATTTATTTGGGTGCAATAAAACAGCGCAAGCAATCATTGCTGAAACAGTTACTTTTACATCACCCATCAGAATATGAGGATAACCAAAATGTTTTTTATATCGCTGATTAAGGACTGTAATTTTCATATCACCTATATTTCTTTTTGAACACATTTCATTCCGACAATTGAATTTCTATTCTATCTATTCATATATCTTCTGACTCGAAAGATCTTAAAACTAATAAATCCAAGCATTGCTCAGAGTCAACCCTCACGCATATATTTTATTGTTTATTATCAAAATATTCTATTTTTTAGAATTGCTATTTTGTACTTAAGGAATGACAATTCAGCAAAAATCCCGTCATGTACAAATAAGTATCAAATGGTTGTATTTTTATGACTTGAATTAATCTTTTTTTTTTGAAGAATAGAAAAGAGGCATTGGGATGTGTTGCTAATTTTTGAAAGTTTTATTCTCACATCTCTTTGCCCATCACTATACACATAGGAAAAATTTAAGAAAATCAAGATTGAGGTTGAAAATGTTTTCTAAGAATAAAATCACCATCGCAGCTATTTCGGCTCTGCTTATTTCTGGTACCGCAATGGCCCAGACAAGCAGTGGTTCTGTCTCCGCTACTGGTTCTTTTAATGCCGCGACTTGCAGTGTTACCCTGCCTAATGCAACAGCATCTTTTGGCACAGTAACGAATCAAGAGGTAAATGCTGCAAAAGCGTACCAGAAAATAAAAAGTGTAACCGCAGATCAGGGGATTAGTGTTACCGATTGTACCACTCCTGCATCACTAACGGTAGCAACTACTAATTTCCAGTCTAATGGCTATGTTTATCCTGCTCTAAACGAGGCTACCGGTAATCAACAAAAGGATTTTGCGCTTTGGATGAAAGTCGGTGATAAAGGTGTATCTTCTTATAATGCACCAATCGAACTTGCTAATGGTACATATCCAATCGAGTTGCAAATGATTAAAATATCAAATAACTACAATAAAAATCATACTGGTGCATGGAGTGCGCAATACACTTTGACTGCAACTTATAACTAATATATTTAACAGGCATGATTACTCATGCCTGTATATTCAGCATTCTTTAATGTGACAATATAAAATGAAAAAATACAATATTACAATATTATCTTTCATATTTTTTTCTCATATTTCGCTAGCTGAGACTGGTGGTATTTATCTTGATACTACCAGAGTTATATTTGATAGTAATGACTTAAGTACTAAAGTAAAGTTCAATAATAACACAGATAAAAACTGGCTATTGCGAGCATGGGTGTCTGATTATAATTCTAAAAATAAAAATGATAATTTCATAATAACGCCGCCGTTATATAAAATTTCAGCAAATGAAAGCTTTCAATTTAAGATTGACAAATTAAAAGAAAATTTTCCTAACGACAGGGAGAGCATATTCCATATCAATGTTATGGCTATTCCTCCAATCACAAATGACGAAAAGGATAGTAACAATGCTGTTCAATTTGCCATCAACACAAGGATAAAATTAATATATCGCCCACATAAGATAAACAACAAAAACCAAGTTTCTGATGCTTATAAAAACTTAAAAATAACATCTTCAAAAGAAACATTAACTGTCTCAAACCCTAGCCCATACTATATTACCATGAACGATGTAAAGATTAATGGGAAAAATATTACATCTATAAAGGATTTTATGGTTTCACCATTTTCAACATTAATCATCCCGGAAAAAAATGCTAAAACAATTAGTTATTCTACGATAAATGATTACGGCGGAGAAACGCCGATTCAAAACATTAAACTTTAACATTTATTTAATCATCTTTATCGGGGGACAATTTGAAAGGTTCATTAAAAAAATCCTTATTATTGTTAAGGATCACCATCATATGTCCGGTATTCAGTTGCGCTGCCGTATCTCCCTCACCTGACAATAGTCATAGGTTCTCATTTAACCCCGATTTTTTGCAATTATCTGATGGTGATAATGCCAAAAATATCGATCTCAATTATTTTGCAAACGCAAGCGGTGCAGCTCCAGGGGAATATACTGTTGATGTAGTTATGAATGGGGAATTAGTTGACCGTCAGATTAAGATAGATTTTTTCGCGCAGGACAACAAGCTGAACGCCAGACTGACGCCTCAACAGTTGGAACGTTGGGGAATTGATACAAATAAGCTCTCCGTATCTTCCCCATCGGCTTACCAGCAAAATATTGCATATATTATTCAGGGCGCAACAGAGAAATTCGATGCGAACAACCAAAAGCTAATATTGAATATACCACAAAGCTACCTCAAACCTCAGGATTGGTTAAGTACTCCGCCCCATCTCTGGGATGAAGGTATGCCAGCGCTAATGGTTAACTATCTATTTAACGGAATTAAGCAAAATAATAATGGCTACGGTAGCCGTAGTCAGTTTTTATCTCTGGACAGTTCTCTGAACCTTGGTGGATGGCGCCTTCGCCATAACGGTAACTGGTCAACAAACTCATATAATAAAGAGAGCCACTGGCAACCCGTTAGTGTTTATCTACAGCATGATTATTCTTTCCTGCAGGGAGGGCAATTTACTGTAGGGCAAACCTCAACGGATGGTGCGATATTTGACAGTTTTCCTTTTGAAGGAGCACAGTTTTCATCTGATGATGGCATGATTGCCCCAGAACTCAGCCAATATAGTCCTGTTGTCCGTGGCATTGCTTATTCTCAAGCACAGGTATCCGTCAAGCAAAACGGAGTTGTCATTTATCAAAAGAACGTCCCACCTGGACCGTTTGAATTACGCGATTTTAACCAAATATTCACCGGTGACCTGGAGGTGGAAATCCGTGAGGCAGATGGCACTATTCGCCATTTTACTCAGGCGACGGCCGTTTTACCGATTCTGCAACGTCAGGGGCGCTTACGCTATAACCTGGCATTCGGGAAATATCGCTCAAGTTCTACTTTGAATAATAGTGTGTCTGAGCCTCAGTTTGTTCAGTCTTCAGCAGCAATCGGATTACCTTATGAATATACATTTTATGGTGGTGGTATCAAAGCAGACAACTATGCAGCAGTTCTGCTTGGCCTGGGTAAATACTCAGATTTTTTTGGAGCGTTCTCCCTGGATGTCACTCATGCTCGCTCACAATTTTCGCAGAATTATAAGTCTTTCGGAAAACAGCAAGGACAGTCTTACCGCTTTATGTATTCGCGTGGTTTTGGTGAGACGAATACGACATTGAATATTACCGGCTATCGTTATGCCACACGCGGTTACTACGATTTTGATGAGTTACAACAAATTCAGAGTGGATTCGTTGATGAGAAAAATATAAACAGTTATCATCAACGTTCGCGTATATCAACAACGATAAGTCAAGATCTTCAGGATTGGGGACAACTCTACCTCTCAGCAAGTAAAGATCAGTACTGGGATACCGCTGATGGATATAACTTATCTGCGAGTTACTCGCTGCCATTCCGCTATATCTCGGCAATGCTATCGCTCGGGTATAATAAAAGCCCGTATTACCACGAGGCTGATAAATCGCTGTTTTTATCTGTGTCTGTACCGCTCAACTCATTGCTGAATGGAAATAACCTGTTCTTAACCACGAATACCATTACGAATAATGGTCAGGTGCAACAGCAGGTTGGATTAAACGGCTCCTCACAGGATGGTGAGTTTAACTATGCCGTGGCGCAAGGCTGGCAGAATCAAAACAGAGGAGAGTCAGGTAACATTAACCTTAACTATCGTGGACCTTATGCACAAATGAACGGCGGCTATGCCTGGCAAAAAGAATCCAGTCAATGGACATACGGAATTAGCGGTGGTATTACGTTGCATCCACATGGATTAACCTTATCCCAGCCATTAAGTCTGGACAGTGCCAGTGCTCTGGTTCAGGCTCGTGATGCCGCCAGCGTAAAAGTATTGAACGGGTCAGGTATTTATACGGACTGGCGTGGATATGCCGTGGTCCCATATTTGAATCCCTATAACCGAAATCAAATTTCACTTGATGTTAATAGTGTTAAGGATAATGTTGAGCTGCTAAATACAGATGTTACTGTCATCCCTTCTCGAGGAGCTTTAGTTTCCGCTCCATTTAAAGTCAATGTCGGTAATAAGGCAATAATTACCTTGATACAGAAGAATGGTGAGCCCGTACCGTTTGGTAGTGTGGTGACATTAGATTCTGAAAATAGCATTAACAGCAGTATTGTTGCTGATCAAGGACAGGTGTATATGTCAGGGTTACCTGAAGAGGATACACTTATTGCACAATGGGGTGAGGAGGCTTCTCAAAAGTGTAAAACAAATTACAAATTGCAAAATAAAAAAGCGAAATTCAGTGAATTAACTTTACAATGCCAATAGTCGGTAGTTCTTAGATTAATAACCCTGCATATGCGGGGTTATTTTCATCTAACATATTAACAACATCATTCCAGATTTGTATTACTTCCGGCGGACACAAATCATCTTTTCAACTGCGAATATCATCATACTCCCGTATTTTATCAAATTCGTGTTTCGCAAATGGGCATAGTGGGATAATTTTTCGTTTTTCCCGACGCATTTTTTCCACGACTTTCGCAACCAGCTGTTTACCGATCCCTTGTCCTTTCAGGCTTTCATCGACATCGGTATGTTCGATAATCGCTAAATTCTCTCCGGTCGGCACAAAGACAATTTCAGCGATTTGCTTGCCCTGTTCGTCATTAATGTAAAATTTATTGTGGCCTTCGCGTATTTCCATTTTACCCTCGCTTATTTATGACGGTATTTCAGCGCGCCGCTTGGGCACGTATCAATCACTTTCACCACAGTGGTGACGTCGACTTCATCCGGCATGATCCACGGCTTTCGTTTGAGATTAAATAACTTGCCGTTGCCACGTACGCAATTGCCAGAATGCTGACATATCGCAGTGTTAAAATAGACATCGATATTTTCGCCGGTATAACAGCGATAACCCCCGTCCAGTAGCGCCTGATCCATGACCTTCCCTCTCTCATCAGTATGGTTTTCACTATAAGCATAGCCCCGGAATCTTCATACAGCACTGGCAGTTTCCGTTGCCAGAGTCTCTTCCCCTATATAGCCAATCATTCTTACTCCCTTTGAATTACCCGCCTCATCAGAGATAATGCTTAAGAAATTTGTCACACAAGGAAGCTGATGAGACATTCATTGCCCTACCGTATGTTACGCAAACGTCCGATGAAATTGAGTACCACAGTGATCTTAATGGTCAGCGCGGTACTGTTCTCGGTGCTATTGGTGGTGCATCTGATTTACTTCTCGCAAATCAGTGATATGACGCGAGACGGGCTAGCTAACAAGGCACTGGCAGTAGCGCGTACCCTCGCCGACTCGCCGGAAATCCGTCAGGGCTTGCAGAAAAAAGCGCAGGAGAGTGGAATCCAGGCCATCGCGGAAGCCGTGCGCAAACGCAACGATCTGCTGTTTATTGTCGTTACCGATATGCAAAGTCTTCGCTACTCGCATCCTGAAGCCCAGCGTATTGGTCAGCCATTTAAAGGTGATGACATCCTTAAAGCGCTGAATGGCGAAGAAAATGTCGCTATCAATCGCGGTTTTCTGGCGCAGGCTTTACGCGTATTTACCCCCATCTACGATGAAAATCATAAACAAATTGGCGTAGTGGCGATCGGCCTTGAGTTAAGCCGCGTGACCCAACAGATCAATGACAGTCGCTGGAGCATTATCTGGTCGGTACTATTTGGCATGCTGGTCGGACTGATCGGCACATGCATTCTGGTTAAAGTACTGAAAAAAATCCTTTTCGGCCTGGAACCCTACGAAATCTCCACACTGTTTGAGCAACGCCAGGCCATGTTGCAGTCCATCAAAGAAGGCGTCGTTGCCGTGGACGATCGCGGCGAGGTCACCCTGATCAACGATGCCGCACAAGAATTGCTGAATTACCGTAAGTCGCAGGACGATGAGAAACTGTCGACGCTAAGCCACTCGTGGTCACAAGTGGTAGATGTCTCGGAAGTGTTACGCGACGGAACCCCACGCCGCGACGAAGAGATTACGATTAAAGACCGACTATTACTGATCAACACCGTTCCGGTGCGCAGTAATGGCGTTATCATCGGTGCCATTTCAACCTTCAGGGACAAAACTGAAGTACGTAAACTGATGCAGCGACTCGACGGTCTGGTCAACTATGCTGACGCACTTCGTGAACGATCCCACGAATTTATGAATAAATTGCATGTGATTCTCGGATTATTGCATCTGAAGAGTTATAAGCAGTTGGAAGATTACATTCTCAAAACAGCCAATAACTATCAGGAAGAGATTGGCTCTCTGCTGGGTAAGATCAAATCTCCGGTTATCGCTGGTTTTTTAATCAGCAAGATTAACCGCGCGACCGATTTAGGCCATACGCTGATTTTAAACAGTGAAAGCCAGCTGCCAGACAGCGGTAGTGAGGATCAGGTCGCGACGCTGATTACCACGTTGGGAAATCTGATAGAAAACGCGCTGGAGGCATTAGGACCGGAACCCGGTGGCGAAATTAGCGTAACATTGCACTACCGTCACGGCTGGCTGCACTGCGAAGTTAACGATGATGGACCGGGGATCGCACCCGACAAAATCGATCACATTTTTGACAAAGGTGTCTCGACAAAAGGAAGCGAGCGAGGCGTCGGTTTAGCACTTGTCAAACAACAGGTAGAAAATCTCGGCGGCAGCATCGCCGTGGAATCGGAACCCGGGATTTTCACACAATTTTTTGTCCAGATACCCTGGGACGGGGAGAGGTCGAACAGATGATCAATGTATTAATTATCGATGACGACGCAATGGTCGCGGAGCTGAATCGCCGATACGTGGCACAAATCCCGGGCTTTCAATGCTGTGGAACGGCTTCGACGCTGGAGAAAGCCAAAGAGATTATCTTCAATAGCGATACGCCTATCGACCTGATATTGCTAGATATCTATATGCAAAAAGAGAACGGGCTCGATTTACTGCCTGTCCTGCATAACGCGCGTTGCAAAAGTGATGTGATTGTCATCTCCTCCGCTGCCGATGCAGCAACCATCAAAGATTCGCTGCATTACGGTGTTGTGGATTACCTGATCAAACCCTTCCAGGCTTCCCGCTTTGAAGAGGCGCTCACCGGCTGGCGGCAAAAGAAAATGGCGCTGGAAAAACATCAGTATTATGACCAGGCCGAGCTTGATCAGCTAATCCACGGCAGCAGCTCCAACGAGCAGGATCCTCGTCGCTTGCCAAAAGGCTTAACGCCGCAGACGTTACGCACGCTGTGCCAGTGGATTGACGCGCATCAGGACTATGAGTTTTCAACCGACGAGCTGGCTAACGAGGTTAACATCTCGCGTGTTTCCTGCCGTAAATACCTTATCTGGCTGGTCAACTGCCACATCTTGTTCACCAGTATCCATTATGGCGTCACGGGGCGTCCGGTTTACCGTTACCGTATTCAGGCAGAACACTACTCACTACTGAAACAATATTGCCAATAACGGATCGCTGGTTATCTGTAAGTAATAATTATTACCGTAATGCAAAATACCCCTGGCACAAGTTACATCGTTCATCAGTAAAACTTGTGCCAGATCAAATATAATTATCCCTCCATCATCGCTAAAAATTAATATCTCTTCAGATGAACGGTGTTTTTAATTTCAAAACGCTAACAAAAGTTAATTAACTATTATGTCACCCACATTATGTGTATTTTTACCCACAAATGGGTAGATCAGATTAATCTATAAACCTAATAATACCTGCCCTGAGAACAAAAAACAGACCGATAAATATCAATAAGATAACAGCAAACAAAACATTAACATCTGCGCTGTACAAACTATAAACCCATCGCCAGAGAGTCTTTCTCTCTGAAAAAGCCGCTTATCACAGTGCATAAATTTGCCGCTGCTTTAATCAGCCAATATTCACTGTGAGGTATTTGCTCAAGCCGGTAACGACCAAACGGATATTTAGTCAGGCTCTGAAAACAGTTCATACAAAACAGAACGTGACTGTGATCTATTCAGCAAAAATTTAAATAGGATTATCGCGAGGGTTCACACATGTTATTTACTATCCAACTTATCATAATACTGATATGTCTGTTTTATGGTGCCAGAAAGGGTGGTATCGCGCTGGGTTTATTAGGCGGTATCGGTCTGGTCATTCTGGTCTTCGTCTTCCACCTTCAGCCAGGTAAACCACCGGTTGATGTCATGCTGGTTATCATTGCGGTGGTGGCGGCATCGGCGACCTTGCAAGCTTCGGGCGGTCTTGATGTCATGCTGCAAATTGCCGAGAAGCTGCTGCGTCGCAACCCGAAATATGTCTCAATTGTCGCGCCGTTTGTGACCTGTACGCTGACCATTCTTTGCGGTACGGGTCATGTGGTTTACACCATTCTGCCGATCATCTACGACGTTGCTATTAAGAACAACATCCGTCCGGAACGTCCGATGGCGGCAAGTTCTATCGGTGCACAGATGGGGATTATCGCCAGTCCGGTGTCGGTTGCGGTCGTATCTCTGGTTGCGATGCTGGGTAATGTCACCTTTGATGGTCGCCATCTTGAGTTCCTCGACCTGCTGGCAATCACCATTCCATCGACGTTAATCGGTATCCTGGCGATCGGTATCTTCAGCTGGTTCCGCGGTAAAGATCTGGATAAAGACGAAGAGTTCCAGAAATTCATCTCCGTACCGGAAAACCGTGAGTATGTTTACGGTGATACCGCGACGCTGCTGGATAAAAAACTGCCGAAAAGCAACTGGCTGGCAATGTGGATCTTCCTCGGGGCAATCGCTGTAGTCGCCCTTCTTGGTGCTGATTCGGACCTGCGTCCATCCTTCGGCGGCAAACCGCTGTCGATGGTACTGGTTATTCAGATGTTTATGCTGCTGACCGGGGCGCTGATTATTATCCTGACCAAAACCAATCCCGCGTCTATCTCAAAAAACGAAGTCTTCCGTTCCGGTATGATCGCCATCGTGGCGGTGTACGGTATCGCATGGATGGCTGAAACCATGTTCGGTGCGCATATGTCTGAAATTCAGGGCGTACTGGGTGAAATGGTGAAAGAGTATCCGTGGGCCTATGCCATTGTTCTGCTGCTGGTTTCCAAGTTTGTAAACTCTCAGGCTGCGGCGCTGGCGGCGATTGTTCCGGTCGCGCTGGCGATCGGCGTTGATCCGGCATACATCGTGGCTTCAGCACCGGCTTGCTACGGTTATTACATCCTGCCGACTTATCCGAGCGATCTGGCAGCGATTCAGTTTGACCGTTCCGGCACCACCCACATCGGTCGCTTCGTCATCAACCACAGCTTTATTCTGCCGGGGTTGATTGGTGTGAGCGTATCGTGCGTCTTCGGCTGGATCTTCGCCGCGATGTACGGGTTCTTATAAATGCACTTTGCGTGCCGCCCGTAACTACGCGGCACGCCATTTTCGAATAACAAATACAGAGTTACAGGCTGGAAGCTATGTCAAACAAACCCTTTATCTACCAGGCACCTTTCCCGATGGGGAAAGACAATACCGAATATTATCTACTCACTTCCGATTACGTTAGCGTTGCCGACTTCGACGGCGAAACCATCCTGAAAGTGGAACCAGAAGCCCTGACCCTGCTGGCGCAGCAAGCCTTTCACGATGCTTCTTTCATGCTCCGCCCGGCACACCAGAAACAGGTTGCGGCTATTCTTCACGATCCAGAAGCCAGCGAAAACGACAAGTACGTGGCGCTGCAATTCTTAAGAAACTCCGAAATCGCCGCCAAAGGCGTGCTGCCGACCTGCCAGGATACCGGCACCGCGATCATCGTCGGTAAAAAAGGTCAGCGCGTGTGGACCGGTGGCGGTGATGAAGAAGCACTGTCGAAAGGCGTCTATAACACCTATATCGAAGATAACCTGCGCTATTCACAGAACGCGCCGCTGGACATGTATAAAGAGGTCAACACCGGCACGAACCTGCCTGCGCAAATCGACCTGTACGCGGTAGATGGCGATGAGTACAAATTCCTCTGTGTCGCTAAAGGCGGCGGCTCTGCCAACAAAACGTATCTCTACCAGGAAACCAAAGCCCTGCTGACGCCCGGCAAACTGAAAAACTTCCTCGTCGAGAAAATGCGTACCCTCGGTACTGCAGCCTGCCCGCCGTACCATATCGCGTTTGTGATTGGCGGTACGTCTGCGGAAACCAACCTGAAAACCGTCAAGTTAGCAAGCGCTCACTATTACGATGAACTGCCGACGGAAGGGAACGAACATGGTCAGGCGTTCCGCGATATCCAGCTGGAACAGGAACTGCTGGAAGAGGCACAGAAACTCGGTCTTGGCGCGCAGTTTGGCGGTAAATACTTCGCGCACGACATCCGCGTTATCCGTCTGCCACGTCACGGCGCATCCTGCCCGGTAGGCATGGGAGTCTCCTGCTCCGCTGACCGTAACATTAAAGCGAAAATCAACCGCGAAGGTATCTGGATCGAAAAACTGGAACACAACCCAGGCCAGTACATTCCACAAGAACTGCGTCAGGCAGGTGAAGGCGAAGCAGTGAAAGTCGACCTTAACCGCCCGATGAAAGAGATCCTTGCCCAGCTTTCGCAATACCCGGTATCCACCCGCTTGTCGCTCACCGGCACCATTATCGTGGGTCGCGATATTGCACACGCCAAGCTGAAAGAGCTGATTGACGCCGGTAAAGAACTGCCGCAGTACATCAAAGATCACCCGATCTACTACGCGGGTCCGGCGAAAACGCCTGCCGGTTATCCATCAGGTTCACTTGGCCCAACCACCGCAGGTCGTATGGACTCCTACGTGGATCTGCTGCAATCCCACGGCGGCAGCATGATCATGCTGGCGAAAGGTAACCGCAGTCAGCAGGTTACCGACGCGTGCCATAAACACGGCGGCTTCTACCTCGGTAGTATCGGCGGTCCGGCGGCAGTACTGGCGCAGCAGAGCATCAAGCATCTGGAATGCGTCGCTTATCCGGAGCTGGGTATGGAAGCTATCTGGAAAATCGAAGTAGAAGATTTCCCGGCGTTTATCCTGGTCGATGACAAAGGTAACGACTTCTTCCAGCAGATCGTCAACAAACAGTGCGCGAACTGCACTAAGTAACCTCTTCGGCCCAGCGCCTGGCAGCATGCTGCCAGGTGATCCCCCTGGGCCACCTCTTTTGCGATTGTAATTTCACGCTTGCTGGTGAATAGTCAGTATTTTCCCTGACTTGCGAACTCACCATGACCCGCACACTCAAGCCGTTAATTCTTAACACTGGCGCACTGGCGCTAACGTTAATCCTGATTTATACCGGCATTTCGGCCCATGACAAACTCACCTGGCTGATGGAAGTGACACCGGTGATTATTGTCGTGCCGCTACTGCTTGCCACCGCTAAACGTTATCCGTTAACGCCGCTGCTTTATACGCTCATTTTCTTTCACGCCATCATCCTGATGGTCGGCGGGCAATACACCTACGCGAAAGTCCCCGTTGGTTTTGAGGTGCAGGAATGGCTGGGGTTGAGCCGTAATCCGTATGACAAACTGGGACATTTTTTCCAGGGGCTGGTGCCTGCACTGGTGGCACGAGAGATCCTTGTACGCGGGATGTACGTTCGCGGACGTAAGATGGTGGCGTTTCTGGTCTGCTGCGTGGCGCTGGCGATAAGCGCGATGTATGAATTAATCGAGTGGTTGGCAGCGCTGGCAATGGGCCAGGGAGCTGATGATTTTCTCGGCACCCAGGGCGACCAGTGGGACACGCAATCCGATATGTTCTGCGCGCTGCTTGGCGCATTAACGACGGTGATATTCCTCGCTCGCTTTCATTGCCGCCAGCTACGGCGCTTTGGCTTAATCACCAGAGCGCCGGAAGCGATTACCCCTTAACGGTGCAACCAGCCTGGCAGCCAGTCGCCGTGGGCGGCAATCAGGTCGTCAACAAGAGCATATATTTCGTCAATGCCCAGCACGGCGGCAGTATGCGGGTCCATCATCGCGGCGTGGTAAACACGGTCGCGATTTTCCGTAAGAATAGCTTCTGTCAGCAGCGTCTGTACGTTGATGTTGGTTTGCATCAGGGCGGCCAGATGCGAAGGTAGCGTACCGGCTTTGGTCGGCTGAATGCCATTAGCATCAACCAGACAGGCCACTTCCACGCAACATCCTTGTGGCAGGTTATCAATCAAACCATCGTTACGGACATTGCCATAAATCACACTCGGCTCGCCAGTCCAGATAGCGTTCATGATTGTGCTGGCATATTCCCGTGACGGTTTAATATCAATCCGGGAGGCGTTTTTATAATCCTCCAGCTCTTTATGCCAGTTCGCCAGCTGCTCGACGCAGCGTTTCGGGTACTCATCCAGCGGTACTTTATAACGCTCAATCAAATCCTCACGACCTGGCTTAATAAACCACGGTGTGTACTCAGCAAAATGTTCTGACGATTCTGTGACGAAGTAGCCCAGCTTTTTGAACATTTCGTAACGCACAATATTCTGGCAGCGAGTATTACCATGAATATTTGGCTTCGGTGCCTGCCCTGCTTCATAAGCCGCCAGCAATTCAGGATAGAGATTCACGTAGCTACCGTCTGCGGTTTTACGCTCCAGTTCCAGGTAAAACGCCATATGGTTGATACCTGCGCAACGGTAACGCAGCGTAGCCGGATCGATATTGAGGTCACGCGCCAGCTCTTCCGCCGTTCCCTGCACCGAATGGCACAGCCCTACCTGCTTGATATGCGGATAGCGTGCATACATCGCCCAGGTATTCATCGCCATTGGGTTAACGTAGTTGAGCATGGTGGCATCGGGGCAGACTTCCGTCATGTCCTCGCAAATCTGCCACAGGTGCGGAATGGTACGTAGCGCACGCATAATGCCGCCCGGCCCCAGCGTATCGGCAATGGTTTGTTCCAGACCATGCCGCTTACAGACCTCGAAATCAGTCACCGTGCAAGGTTCATAACCGCCAATCTGAAATGCCACCACCACAAAATCAGCATCCTGTAAGGCTTCTTTCTGTTGGGTGTGGCAGGTGATTTTGCCGCTGGCCCCTGCTGAATCCATCAACTTGCGCACCACAATGTGTGACTCTTCCAGGCGGGTGGGATCGATATCCATCAGGGCAATATGCGCCGTTTTCAGCGCCTCACGATGGAACACATCACCAAGAATATTTTTAACGAAAATCGTCGAACCAGCGCCGATAAATGTAATTTTAGGTGCAGACATCATGCAGATCTCCTGGCTTGCTTGAATGACTTCATCATGGCAGGCGAATCTGCAGAAAACCTCCGGCTTCCAGGTTGAGCATTCCCATAAACTCATATCCTAAGTGGCACATCAATAGATCTGAGTTTATGGGAATAAATTACCTGAAAAGCTGAATAATCGACCCCAATCTTCTCATCCGCTCTCCTCGCACCTCCAGGGAGAGGAATAAAACCGTGCGCCTATTCGCAGTCATCCTCCCTCACTCCTGCCATAATTCTGATATTCCAGGAAAGAGAGTCATCCATGAATACAGATACGTTTATGTGCAGCAGCGACGAAAAGCAGACCCGTAGCCCACTGTCGCTGTATTCAGAATACCAGCGGATGGAAATTGAGTTTCGCGCACCGCATATCATGCCCACCAGCCACTGGCATGGTCAGGTCGAAGTGAATGTGCCTTTCGATGGCGATGTGGAATACCTGATCAACAATGAAAAAGTGAATATCAATCAGGGTCATATCACGCTGTTCTGGGCCTGTACACCGCACCAACTAACAGATACCGGAACCTGTCAGAGCATGGCGATTCTTAATCTGCCGATGCATCTGTTTCTCTCCTGGCCGCTGGATAAAGACCTGATTAACCACGTTACTCACGGCATGGTGATCAAATCACTGGCGACACAGCAACTTAGCCCGTTTGAAGTGCGCCGCTGGCAGCAGGAATTAAACAGTCCGAACGAGCAAATTCGCCAGCTCGCCATTGATGAAATTGGCCTGATGCTCAAGCGATTTAGCCTCTCTGGCTGGGAACCGATTCTGGTCAATAAAACCTCGCGCACACACAAAAACAGTGTCTCGCGCCATGCGCAATTTTATGTCAGCCAGATGCTGGGCTTTATTGCCGAAAACTATGATCAGGCGCTGACCATCAACGATGTGGCTGAGCACGTCAAACTTAACGCCAACTATGCAATGGGGATATTCCAGCGGGTCATGCAATTGACGATGAAACAGTACATAACCGCGATGCGCATCAACCACGTTCGCGCATTACTGAGCGATACCGATAAAAGTATTCTCGATATTGCCCTGACGGCAGGCTTTCGTTCGAGTAGCCGTTTTTACAGCACGTTCGGCAAATATGTCGGCATGTCGCCGCAACAATACCGCAAACTTAGCCAACAGCGCCGCCAGACGTTTCCCGGCTAAAGACGATATCAGTATCAGCCAAAAAAATAGTTTAGCCGTCGATAATAAGCAGTGAAAATAATTTAAAATAATCACATAACATATTGTTTATAAAAATAAATATTTCAAAAATGTTTGTTTTTCACGCGCTTTACAGCCCGAAAAGGCCGGAAGATACTTGCCCGCAACGAAGATTCCTTCATAACCGGGTAAGCAATGATGAAAGTATTAATTGTTGAAAGCGAGTTTCTCCATCAAGACACCTGGGTCGGTAACGCCGTTGAGCGTCTGGCAGATGCTTTAAGCCAGCAAAATGTTACCGTGATTAAATCCACCTCCTTTGATGATGGTTTTGCCATTCTCTCTTCAAACGAAGCCATTGACTGCCTGATGTTCAGCTATCAAATGGAACATCCGGACGAACATCAAAACGTCAGACAATTGATCGGTAAGCTTCATGAGCGCCAACAAAACGTGCCGGTCTTCCTGTTGGGCGATCGGGAAAAAGCCCTCGCCGCAATGGATCGCGACCTGCTGGAGCTTGTCGATGAATTCGCCTGGATTCTGGAAGATACCGCCGACTTTATCGCCGGACGCGCCGTTGCCGCGATGACCCGCTACCGCCAGCAGCTATTGCCGCCACTGTTCAGCGCGCTGATGAAATATAGCGACATCCATGAATATTCCTGGGCAGCGCCAGGCCACCAGGGCGGCGTTGGTTTTACCAAAACACCCGCCGGACGTTTCTACCATGACTACTATGGTGAAAATCTGTTCCGCACCGACATGGGCATCGAACGCACTTCCCTCGGTTCTTTGCTTGACCATACTGGCGCATTTGGCGAAAGCGAAAAATATGCCGCACGCGTATTTGGTGCCGATCGCTCCTGGTCGGTAGTCGTCGGTACTTCCGGCTCTAACCGCACCATCATGCAGGCTTGCATGACCGATAACGATGTCGTGGTCGTTGACCGTAACTGCCATAAATCCATCGAACAAGGCTTGATGCTGACAGGTGCGAAACCGGTCTACATGGTGCCAAGCCGCAACCGCTACGGCATTATCGGGCCAATCTATCCGCAGGAAATGCAACCTGAAACCTTGCAGAAGAAAATCAATGAAAGCCCGCTGACTAAAGACAAAGCCGGGCAAAAACCGTCTTACTGCGTGGTGACCAACTGTACCTATGACGGCGTGTGTTATAACGCTAAAGAAGCGCAGGATCTGCTGGAAAAAACCTCCGATCGTCTGCACTTTGACGAAGCCTGGTACGGCTATACACGTTTCAACCCGATCTATGCCGATCACTATGCCATGCGCGGCGAACCTGGCGATCACAACGGTCCTACCGTTTTCGCCACCCACTCCACCCACAAACTGCTGAATGCGCTGTCACAGGCCTCTTATATTCATGTACGTGAAGGTCGTGGGGCGATTAACTTCTCCCGCTTCAACCAGGCCTACATGATGCATGCCACCACCTCCCCGCTGTATGCCATCTGCGCATCCAACGACGTGGCGGTGTCGATGATGGACGGCAACAGCGGCCTGTCACTGACCCAGGAAGTGATCGACGAAGCGGTTGATTTCCGTCAGGCGATGGCGCGGCTATATAAAGAGTTCACCGCTGACGGTAGCTGGTTCTTCAAACCGTGGAACAAAGAAGTCGTCACCGACCCACAAACCGGCAAAACCTATGACTTTGCTGACGCACCAACCAAACTGCTGACCACCGTTCAGGACTGCTGGGTCATGCATCCGGGCGAAAGCTGGCACGGCTTCAAAGATATTCCGGATAACTGGAGTATGCTCGACCCGATTAAAGTCAGCATCCTTGCTCCGGGAATGGGTGAAGATGGTGAACTGGAAGAAACCGGTGTTCCGGCGGCGCTGGTCACAGCCTGGCTTGGTCGCCACGGCATTGTGCCTACCCGTACCACTGACTTCCAGATTATGTTCCTGTTCTCTATGGGCGTGACCCGTGGGAAATGGGGAACTCTGGTTAACACCCTTTGCTCCTTCAAACGCCACTATGACGCCAACACACCGCTGGCGCAGGTGATGCCGGAACTTGTTGAACAATATCCTGACACTTACGCGAACATGGGGATTCACGATCTGGGTGACACCATGTTTGCCTGGCTGAAAGAAAACAACCCTGGCGCACGGTTGAATGAAGCCTATTCCGGCCTACCGGTGGCGGAAATCACCCCGCGTGAAGCGTACAACGCGATTGTCGACAACAATGTCGAACTGGTATCCATTGAAAATCTGCCAGGACGTATCGCGGCAAACTCAGTTATCCCGTATCCGCCAGGAATCCCGATGCTGCTGTCTGGTGAAAACTTCGGCGATAAAAACAGTCCGCAAGTAAGTTATTTACGCTCGCTGCAATCCTGGGATCATCATTTCCCTGGATTTGAACACGAAACAGAAGGGACAGAAATTATTGACGGTATTTACCACGTTATGTGTGTGAAAGCGTAACCACTATTCCGCTGAAGGCGTAATTGTTAAATAACATTACGCCGCCTGGCTTGAGGCCTTTTAAGTATGGCAACGTTTTCATAAAAATTGCTGCAAACAAAAAATGTCATGCTTTTTGCGCGGTCCCACCCCGCGCTTTTTTTTGCCTGTTATTTATCCTTTTCTTAGCCTGTAAAAAAATATGTACATGAGAAATTACTATAAAAATTTGTAATATTAGTAAAACTCGTTATTTTTATGCATGTTTATATTCATCATACAATTATATAACCATTTCCCGGTATCGCTTCGCTTTAGCGAGAACTGGTCTTTTATTCGCACTCAGGAGTACATGTATGAGGATTTGCAGCGACCAACCTTGTATTGTTTTATTGACTGAAAAAGATGTCTGGATAAGGGTGAATGGGAAAGAACCTATTAGCCTTAAAGCTAACCATATGGCGTTATTAAATTGTGAAAATAATATTATCGACGTCTCCTCTCTTAATAACACTTTGGTTGCTCATATTAGTCACGACATCATCAAAGATTACCTCCGGTTTCTGAATAAAGATCTCTCGCAAATACCAGTATGGCAACGTAGCGCTACGCCCATCCTCACCCTTCCATGCCTGACGCCAGACGTCTTTCGCGTTGCCGCGCAACATAGCATGATGCCCGCTGAAACTGAGTCAGAAAAGGAACGAACACGTGCATTATTATTCACTGTGCTATCCCGTTTTCTCGACAGTAAAAAATTCCTTTCACTAATGATGTATATGTTACGTAATTGTGTAAGTGACAGCGTTTATCAAATTATTGAAAGCGATATCCACAAAGACTGGAATCTTAGTATGGTAGCCAGTTGTTTATGTCTTAGCCCAAGTCTGTTAAAGAAAAAGCTGAAAAGCGAAAACACCAGTTATAGCCAAATAATCACCACCTGCCGCATGCGCTATGCCGTAAATGAATTAATGATGGACGGTAAAAATATCTCTCAGGTATCACAGTCCTGCGGCTACAACAGTACGTCGTACTTTATTTCTGTCTTTAAAGACTTCTACGGTATGACGCCTCTGCATTATGTTAGTCAGCACAGAGAACGCACTGTCGCCTGATTTTTAACCTTAACGAAGAGCTATATTAATAACGGCATCAGCGATAACCCGGTCGATAATAATTCAACTATCGAATGCAGGCGTATGATATGACGTAATTTATTGTCACGAAGCTCGCCTTCGCAGGAGTTTAATTATGTCTTCGGATGCTGATGCTCACAAAGTGGGCTTAATCCCCGTCACCCTGATGGTGTCGGGGAATATTATGGGGTCAGGTGTTTTTCTGTTACCTGCAAACCTGGCCTCCACTGGCGGGATTGCCATTTATGGATGGTTGGTGACGATTATCGGTGCGCTGGGGCTCTCGATGGTATACGCCAAAATGTCGTTCCTCGACCCAAGTCCTGGTGGTTCTTACGCTTACGCCCGCCGCTGCTTTGGGCCGTTTCTCGGTTATCAAACCAACGTCCTCTACTGGCTGGCCTGCTGGATCGGCAATATCGCCATGGTGGTCATTGGCGTAGGATATTTAAGTTACTTCTTCCCGATTCTGAAAGATCCATTGGTATTAACCATCACCTGCGTCGTGGTGCTGTGGATCTTCGTCCTGCTGAACATTGTCGGTCCGAAAATGATCACCCGCGTACAGGCCGTTGCTACCGTGCTGGCGCTGATCCCCATCGTCGGGATTGCCGTATTTGGCTGGTTCTGGTTCCGTGGTGAAACCTATATGGCGGCATGGAACGTCAGCGGCCTGGGCACCTTCGGTGCGATTCAAAGTACCCTTAACGTTACGCTGTGGTCGTTCATCGGTGTGGAAAGTGCCTCCGTTGCCGCAGGTGTGGTGAAAAACCCGAAACGCAACGTCCCTATCGCCACCATTGGCGGGGTATTGATTGCTGCCGTTTGCTATGTACTTTCTACCACCGCGATTATGGGGATGATCCCTAATGCCGCACTGCGCGTTTCTGCTTCGCCATTCGGTGATGCCGCACGGATGGCGTTGGGTGACACCGCCGGGGCCATTGTTTCCTTCTGCGCAGCTGCGGGTTGCTTAGGTTCACTGGGCGGCTGGACGTTGCTGGCAGGTCAAACGGCGAAAGCCGCTGCCGATGACGGACTGTTCCCACCGATTTTTGCCCGTGTAAATAAAGCGGGCACGCCAGTGGCGGGGCTGATTATCGTCGGTATTTTGATGACCATCTTCCAGCTCAGTAGCATTTCGCCAAACGCGACCAAAGAATTCGGTCTGGTTTCTTCCGTGTCGGTCATCTTTACACTGGTGCCATATCTTTACACCTGTGCGGCGTTACTGCTGCTCGGCCACGGTCACTTTGGTAAAGCGCGCCCGGCATACCTGGCAGTTACTACCATTGCCTTCCTCTACTGCATCTGGGCCGTAGTAGGGTCCGGCGCGAAAGAGGTTATGTGGTCATTTGTCACTCTGATGGTAATCACCGCCATGTATGCGCTGAATTACAACCGGCTGCATAAAAACCCGTATCCCTTAGATGCACCAATAAGCAAAGATTAATTCCCCTTAATCCAGCAAACATAAAAGCCAACCTTAAGAACTTAAGGTTGGCTTAATTTTGCTTTGCGAGCATATGCGCACTTTGTTCGATGGAAACACCGTGATGTTGAAGCGCCTACTAAAAAGACCCTCTTTGAATTTATTCTCCTGGTTATTACTTGCTACTTTTTATATCTCAGTCTGCCTGAATATCGCCTTTTTTAAACAGGTGCTACAGGTGTTACCGCTGGATTCACTGCATAACGTGCTGGTTTTCTTGTCGATGCCGGTCGTCGCATTCAGCGTGATTAATATTGTCCTGACACTAGGCTCTTTCTTATGGCTTAATCGTCCACTCGCCTGCCTGTTTATTCTGGTCGGTGCGGCTGCGCAATATTTCATCATGACCTATGGCATCGTCATCGACCGTTCAATGATCACCAATATCATTGATACTACGCCGGCGGAAAGTTATGCCCTGATGACGCCACGAATGTTATTAACGCTGGGGTTAAGTGGCGTATTAGCCGCGATTATTGCCTGCTGGATCAAAATCAAACCCACCACCTCACGCCTGCGCAGCGTTCTTTTCCGCGGGGCCAACATCCTGATTTCTGTACTGCTGATTCTGCTGGTTGCCGCACTGTTCTACAAAGACTATGCCTCGCTGTTTCGCAACAACAAAGAACTGGTGAAATCCTTAAGCCCGTCCAACAGCATTGTTGCTAGCTGGTCGTGGTACTCTCACCAGCGGTCAGCCAACCTGCCACTGATACGCATTGGTGAAGATGCTCACCGCAACCCATTAATGCAAAATGGGAAACGTAAAAACCTGACCATTTTGATCGTCGGAGAAACGTCGCGCGCAGAGAATTTCTCGCTGAATGGTTATCCACGCGAAACCAATCCTCGTCTGGCAAAAGATAACGTGGTCTATTTCCCTAATACCGCCTCTTGCGGCACGGCAACGGCAGTTTCAGTACCATGCATGTTCTCGGATATGCCGCGTGAGCACTACAAAGAAGAGCTGGCACAGCACCAGGAAGGCGTGCTGGATATCATTCAGCGAGCGGGCATCAACGTGCTGTGGAATGACAACGATGGCGGCTGTAAAGGCGTTTGCGATCGCGTACCTCACCAGAACGTCACCGCGCTGAACCTGCCTGGTCAGTGCATCAACGGCGAATGCTATGATGAAGTGCTGTTCCACGGGCTGGAAGATTACATCAATAACCTGCAGGGTGATGGCGTGATTGTCTTACACACCATCGGCAGCCACGGCCCGACCTATTACAACCGCTATCCGCCGCAGTTCAGGAAATTTACCCCAACCTGCGACACTAACGAGATCCAGACCTGTACCCAAGAGCAACTGGTGAACACTTACGACAACACGCTGGTTTACGTCGACTATATTGTTGATAAAGCGATTAATCTGCTGAAAGAACATCAGGATAAATTTACCACCAGCCTGGTTTATCTTTCTGACCACGGTGAATCGTTAGGTGAAAATGGCATCTATCTGCACGGTCTGCCTTATGCCATCGCCCCGGATAGCCAAAAACAGGTGCCGATGCTGCTGTGGCTATCGGAGGATTATCAAAAACGGTATCAGGTTGACCAGAACTGCCTGCAAAAACAGGCGCAAACGCAACACTATTCACAAGACAATTTATTCTCAACCTTATTGGGCCTGACTGGCGTTGAGACGAAGTATTACCAGGCTGCGGATGATATTCTGCAAACTTGCAGGAGAGTGAGTGAATGAAAATTCTGATTGTTGAAGACGATACGCTGTTATTGCAGGGATTGATTCTGGCGGCGCAAACCGAAGGCTACGCGTGCGATGGCGTGAGCACCGCGCGGATGGCGGAACAAAGCCTTGAAGCCGGTCATTACAGCCTGGTGGTACTGGATTTAGGCTTACCCGATGAAGATGGGCTGCATTTTCTTGCCCGTATCCGGCAGAAAAAATACACTCTGCCGGTGTTAATTCTCACCGCCCGCGATACCCTTACCGACAAAATCGCCGGGCTGGATGTCGGGGCCGACGATTATCTGGTGAAGCCTTTTGCGCTGGAAGAGTTGCACGCCCGTATCCGCGCCCTGCTACGACGCCATAATAATCAGGGCGAAAGTGAGCTGATTGTTGGCAACCTGACGCTGAATATGGGTCGCCGTCAGGTCTGGATGGGCGGTGAAGAGTTGATTCTGACGCCCAAAGAATATGCTCTGCTGTCGCGCCTGATGCTTAAAGCAGGCAGCCCGGTGCATCGGGAAATTCTCTACAACGATATCTACAACTGGGACAACGAGCCCTCGACCAACACCCTGGAAGTGCATATCCATAACCTGCGCGACAAAGTGGGCAAAGCCCGTATCCGCACCGTGCGCGGATTTGGCTATATGCTGGTCGCAAATGAGGAAAACTAATTGAATCTGATGCGTTTTCTGCGCCGACCAATATCGCTGCGCCAACGGCTGATATTGACCATCGGGGCCATTTTGTTGGTGTTTGAGCTGATCAGCGTCTTCTGGCTATGGCATGAAAGTACCGAGCAGATTCAGCTGTTTGAGCAGGCGCTACGCGACAATCGCAACAACGATCGCCACATCATGCGTGAGATCCGCGAGGCGGTCGCCAGCCTGATTGTCCCCGGCGTCTTTATGGTTAGCCTGACGCTATTTATCTGCTATCAGGCGGTACGCCGCATCACCCGACCGCTGGCGGAGCTGCAAAAAGAGCTGGAAGCGCGCACCGCCGACAACTTAACGCCCATTGCCATTCATAGCGCCACCCTCGAAATCGATGCGGTGGTTTCGGCGTTAAACGATCTGGTCAGTCGCCTGACCAGCACGCTCGATAATGAAAGGTTGTTTACCGCTGACGTCGCGCACGAACTGCGAACGCCACTGGCGGGGGTGCGTTTGCATCTGGAACTGCTGGCGAAAACGCATCACATTGATGTAGCACCGTTAGTGGCACGACTTGATCAGATGATGGAGAGCGTCTCCCAGTTGCTGCAACTGGCGCGTGCCGGACAGTCATTTTCTTCCGGTAATTATCAACATGTAAAACTGCTGGAAGATGTCATTCTCCCCTCGTATGACGAACTCAGTACCATGCTCGACCAGCGCCAGCAAACCCTGCTATTGCCAGAGAGCGCCGCCGACATCACCGTTCAGGGTGATGCAACCCTGCTGCGGATGTTATTGCGAAACCTGGTAGAAAACGCCCATCGTTATAGCCCGCAAGGCAGCAACATTATGATTAAGCTGCAAGAAGATGGCGGAGCGGTCATGGCCGTTGAAGATGAAGGACCGGGTATTGATGAGAGTAAATGCGGGGAGTTGAGTAAAGCATTTGTACGAATGGACAGCCGTTATGGCGGAATTGGTCTGGGGTTAAGTATTGTCAGCCGCATTACACAGTTGCATCACGGGCAGTTTTTCCTGCAAAACCGACAAGAGACTTCCGGCACGCGGGCCTGGATACGGCTGAAAAAAGATCAGTACGTGGCAAACCAGATATAAAGAAAGCTGCTGACCACCAGCACGCTGAACACGGTAGTTAAACTTTCATAAACACGGTTTTTCATTGCACTCTCCTCCGTTAACCTGGAGGAGAGTATGCGCGTCAGAGATTAAGTGAACCTTAAGAGTTCAATTGACCTGATAAGACAGCATCACATCAGGCCATCCGTTTCAGCTTATTCATCAATTCGCGGATGTTGCTGCACCAGGCGGGTACGTTTCGCCTGCAAATCGGCAATCTCGTGGTCAATATCATCGATTTTCTGCTCGATATTATCGTAATGCTCGACGAGAATTTCCTTCGCTTCCTGTATATCTGACGCCGCCGGTGTCGCACCTTTCAACGGACGATTTGCCGTCTCTTTCATGGTTACGCCGGTGATTAAACCAACCACCGCCACTACCATCAGGTAATAGGCAGGCATCATCAGATTCTGCGAGCTTTCGACCAGCCAGGCCGCCAGTGTTGGCGTCAGACCGGCAACCAGCACCGAAATATTAAATGCCGCCGCCAGCGCGCTGTATCGGATATGCGTCGGGAACATCGCTGGCAAGGTAGAAGCCATAACGCCCGTAAAGCAGTTAAGGATCACCGCCAGCATCAGTAACCCGGCAAAAATCAGGCCGATGACGTTACTGTTAATCAGAATAAACGCCGGGATCGCCAACACAAACAGTGCAACACTACCAAGTAGCACAAACGGACGACGGCCAAAACGGTCACTCAGCAAGCCCATCACCGGCTGGACAAACAGCATACCGATCATAATGGCGATAATAATCAGCACCCCGTGGTCTTCGGAGTAATGCAGGTTATGCGACAAATAACTCGGCATATAGGTCAGCAACATGTAGTAAGTCACGTTGGTGGCAATTACCAGACCAATACATGTCAACAGGCTGCGCCAGTGTTTGGTGGCAATCTCTTTAAACGAGACTTTCGGGCCATCCTGCAAACCTTCGCGGTCGCCCTGTTCCAGTTTATCGACATGCTGCTGGAACGCCGGAGTCTCTTCCAGCGCATGGCGCAGGTAAAGCCCGATAATCCCTAACGGCAGAGCGATAAAGAACGGAATACGCCAGCCCCAATCGAGGAAGTTCTCTTCGCCGACAATGGTCGAAATTAACACCACTACGCCAGCTCCCAGCACAAACCCGGCAATAGAACCAAAGTCCAGCCAGCTGCCCATAAAGCCACGTTTACGGTCAGGGGAGTATTCCGCAACAAATATTGACGCCCCGGTATATTCACCGCCGACCGAGAAACCTTGTGCCATCTTACAGATCAACAGCAGAATCGGTGCCCAAATACCAATCGTGTCGTAGGACGGTATTAAGCCAATACAGAACGTACTGATCGACATAATCACAATAGTGATAGCGAGGATCTTCTGGCGACCATATTTATCGCCCAACATACCAAAGAAGAGCCCGCCAAGCGGTCGAATCAGAAAGGGAACGGAGAAAGTGGCGAGTGCAGCAACCATCTGCACGCTGGGGTCAGCCCCCGGGAAAAAAACTTTACCTAATGCGTAAGCAACAAAACCATAAACACCAAAATCGAACCATTCCATTGCATTACCCAGTGATGCTGCGGTAATGGCTTTACGCAGTTTACCATCATCAATAATGGTGACATCACGAAGGGTAATCGGTTTTACTTTTTTCCTTTTCAGCATAGCTTTCCTCGCAGAGTTGGCCCATTTCCGCAAACGCCAGAAAAATCAGCGCGACGGCCGCAAAAGGGGAGCGGGAATTGCAGGATGCAATCTCTGTAACAAGCGTAGCGGGTTTGCTTACACCCTCCGGTTAAGGAATGTACAATCAAACCAGTTGACGCCTGAATTGGGCAGTTAATGACCTTTTTACCCTACCAGTGTTTAAATTTGTGATCAACTTCACACATGCATTTCGTTTAGGACTCATTGGTGTAACTGATTATTTACACCAAATTTACAGAGAAGATTTCCTCGACCATTGCCCCCGCCAGACGCTGCGCTGAACAGAGTCGTGGCATCCCCAGTGCGACAGTTCGCCAGCGTTGGGTCACTGACCAGCAAACGGGTTGTTTATCTGCCGTAGACCACTTTCCCAGCCAACTTAAAAAATCAGCATGATCCCCGCCCGTCGAAACGGTCGAAGAGGCAAACCACTGATGGTAATAGTGACGCGTGGTCGGGGCCGCATTGATACTCTCTGCCAAATGTTGTGTCGCTTTCACGCGCAAATCACCTAGCAACAACGCCACCGCTTGCGGGCTTCCCAGACGGCAGGCATCGCCAAATGCACCCCAGCGCAACTCTTCGAGAACGATAAAACAGCGCCCAGGCAACGACCAGGCGTTATACGCCCCAGCACGCCAGCGGGTAAAAATTTGCTCGCTCTGTTCACCCGCCTGCACCAATAGGCCTCGTTGCGTTAACGCCTTTTCCTTCCAGCGACAACGGGCTGAAAACCACTCATACAAGGCGACAATTTGCTGGGGGAGCTCCGGGAAAGCAGAGTGCTGGCGGTGATCCATTTTTTGCAGCAGCGCCAGATGCTGCGCGATCTGCGTCAGCGCCAGATGACCGGGATCCAGCATCGACGCCAGTTTTTCCACCAATGTCAGACGCAGGCTAAGCGGCGCATTTAACATGCCGCCGTTCGTCCATGTCTGAAGCTGCACGCGCGCAAGAAGTTCCTGCATCAGTCGTTCACGAAACTGCTGCTGATGGGCTTGTGGAAGGCGGGCATCATCGCCCTGCGCCAGATCCACTAAAAAGCGCGGATGAACCGACTCCAGCACGCGACCGGGGCCGTCCAGTAACGTCTTGGTCAATATCGTTCTGCCGTGAAAAGTGTTTGAATATCATCGCGTAACAGCTGAGCGTCGGTGTAAATCCAGCCGTGAGTCATCACAGTCTGCTGCAATTGCTGTTGCATCAGCCTGACCACCGATTCATTTTGTTGACGCAGAGCCATACTTTCGCGTAAACGCGTCTGTAATTCCGTCAAACATGAAGCGAACTCAGCGAAAAAAGTATTCATGCCTGCCGTAACAGATTCATCGACCTGCTCTGCCATAACTTTAGCCATTTGTTGGCAATAAAGATCGACTTCTGCGCTTAATGCTCGTTGCAACACACTGTAATCAACCGTCTCTGTCGGGAATTTCTCATTTCCCCGTCCCCAGTCGGGCTGATTCAACCAGCGCGAAAAAATCTCACGCACAACGCCTAAACGCGTGCTCTGCTCGTCCGTTGCTTCCTGGCGCGAAATGACTTCACTGAACAGCTGGCGGGTGTTGAAGTGGGGAACTACGCCGTGAAAAACAGGAAAATGAAACCCAGGACGAAACCCAGACTCACTCAATTCCATTTTGACTTGTTGCTCAATGGGGCGAATAACATCGGTTAACACCCGGCAAAGGGTGGACTCAAGCTCGGCAAAGCGCAGCGTAAAGTCGCGACTGATGGTGTTCTGCGCCGTCTGTAACAGTGTCTCACAGCGGGTACGCATCTCACTTAACGACTCCGAATTATCCTGAAACAACGCGGCTAACTGCGCATTCACCGCATCTTGCTGTTGACGCAGAAAGTGGTTGGCGGAGGTCAGGGCCAACTCGATTTCATGTTTAATCTCGCCGCTCACCTGCGCCTGATTGAGTTGCAATAGCTGCAAACTTTCTTCGACCTGATGGATATTTTGCCGCAATTGTTCACAAGCGACGTTTAACCCGTGCGCACGAAAATCCAGGTATTCCCGCGCCTGCTGCGCGTAATTCAACAGTTTATGCGCGGCAGATCGCAGAGCATACAACGAGGCGTTAGCGTAAGCGGCATGAAGCAACGCCTGAATTGGCTGGGCGAACAGCGAATCTTCCCACAACTGATCGGCAGCATGGCGAATATGTTCGAGGTCCGCCAGATCGGCATGACGCCAGCGCCTGCCGAGCGCGGCATGGGCAAAATCTTCCACCCAGCGTTGTTGCTCTGGCGCGGGTAACTTACCGTTGTTGGCTAACTCATGGCGCGCCCGATTCGCCAGGTAGCCCCACATCGACGACACCGGAAATATCTGCTGTGGCGTAATACAGCCTTTCATCAGCGTTCCGGAAATCAGTGCCCGCACCTGGTCGGCGTCGTCACTGTTACGATCCTGTTGATCGAACTTATTGACCAGCACATACAACGGCACCGATTGCCCCACCGCCAAAATTGCCTCACGGACCTCTTCATCGGAGATCGATTTCAGTTGCGTATAATCCAGCACCGCCAGTACCGCCGAGGCGCGTGCCAGCTGCTGGTTAAGCATTTTTTGCAGATGCGGTTGCCCGGCTTCATTTGGCCCGGGGGTATCCAGTAACGTCAACTGACCGGGATAACTCTCCAGCCCCGCCAGATGGACAAACTCCACTTCAATCACGGGAATATGCTCAATGGCGGCGTAAGCAGAAAAAGGAAAATCGACGTCCAGCGCCTTCGCCAGTCGCACCAAATCATTCAAACTTTTCAGACAATGAAAAATAGGTTGAGCACCCAGATAATATTTTTCGAAAGCGATGCCATTTTCGATCCGCTGCATAAGCGCACGCATATCTTTATCTATTTCCAGCACATCGGTCAGATGCTTAATATCGCAATCACGCAGGCGCTGTTGTAATTGTTGAATTAAATGGTCGATTGGCGCGACATGTGAAAAATGCAGTACCGGTTCTTTTTGCCCGGGCGTATGGCGAATAAGCGTTGGCAGCGCAGTCATTGGGCGATTGCGATTAGGCAGAACCTCCGTACCAACAATGGCATTAATGGTGGTTGATTTCCCTGCTTTCATGGTACCGACAATCGCCAGCACCATTTCCAGCCGGGAAATTTTACGCAACTCATTATTCAGCATCGCGTGACGTTCGGCGATATTAGGCTGACTCCAGGGTAAAGCCAGTTGTGGCGCATCGTCTCCGGGTACAGAGAGAGGTATTTTTTCCAGTAACTGCAACTGTTGTCGGGAAAGCTGTAACAGGCGTTCAGCCTCCTGACTTAACTCATACAGGGTCTGTGTGTACATAGAATATTCTTCCTTAAAGCAAATTTTATTACTTTTATTTAGCCAGATTGTTTTTGAGTTCTGTTTTCGGCTTTTATAATTACTGCAGGAAATAATTTTATATTTAGCGTGTTGTTTTTTTATTAGAATAAATAACATCTCCCAATACGTTTAAAACGTCAGAAAGATAAAAACATCATGTGAATTAAAAAAAGAACGAGTAGAGCATTAACCTTATCTTAAATAATAAATGGAGGCAAAAAGATTATTTTCTTTTTGCGTTTCCTTTCAAATGAAAACGATCGTCATCTAAAATCAGCAGTACCCCCGACAAACTCAGGGATTTTGTGTATAATTGCGGCCTTTTTCGGCAATCTGCCGTTTTTTGGCGCTTTTGCCCTGCTGACTTTTGAGGAAATCCACATGTCATTACCACACTGCCCAAAATGCAACTCCGAATACACCTACGAAGATAACGGCATGTACATCTGCCCGGAATGTGCCTACGAATGGAACGACGCAGAACCTGCACAGGAAAGCGACGAGCTGATCGTTAAAGATGCTAACGGCAATCTGCTGGCTGACGGCGACAGCGTTACCATCATTAAAGATCTGAAAGTGAAAGGTAGCTCTTCGATGCTGAAAATTGGCACCAAAGTAAAAAACATCCGCCTGGTTGAAGGCGACCATAACATCGATTGCAAAATCGACGGTTTTGGTCCGATGAAACTGAAGTCTGAGTTTGTGAAAAAGAACTGATTGTATTGTGATCGGTAGGCCGGATAAGGCGCTCGCGCCGCATCCGGCAACGGTGGCGACTGCCTGATGCGACGCTGACCGCGTCTTATCAGGCTTCCCTCTCATCTGTATAAATTTCGAACTACACTTAACTGGCTTCTCTTAACTGAGGTCACCATCATGCCGTTAAGTCCCTACCTCTCTTTTGCCGGTAACTGTTCCGACGCGATTGCCTATTATCAACGTACGTTGGGCGCGGAACTGCTCTATAAAATCAGCTTCGGCGAAATGCCAAAATCAACGCAGGACAGCGCCGAGAACTGCCCTTCCGGAATGCAATTTCCCGATACCGCCATCGCCCACGCCAATGTGCGCATTGCAGGAAGCGACATCATGATGAGCGATGCTATACCGTCAGGAAAAGCCAGCTACTCCGGCTTTACGCTGGTGCTCGATTCTCAACAGGTGGAAGAAGGAAAACGCTGGTTTGATAACCTTGCCGCCAACGGAAAAATCGAAATGGCCTGGCAGGAAACGTTCTGGGCGCATGGCTTTGGCAAAGTCACCGATAAATTTGGCGTACCGTGGATGATTAATGTCATCAAACAACAGCCAACGCAATAACCCGCCGGGAGGCCCGCCCTCCCGCACTGTCATCGAATTCCCGTTAACTCTTCATCTGTTAGTCACTTTTAATTAACCAAATCGTCACAATAATCCGCCACGATGGAGCCACTTTTTTAGGGAGGCTGCATCATGCAAACGATTATCCGTGTCGAGAAGCTCGCCAAAACCTTCAATCAGCATCAGGCGCTGCACGCGGTTGATCTGAACATTCATCATGGTGAAATGGTGGCTCTGCTTGGGCCGTCGGGTTCCGGAAAATCCACCCTTTTACGTCACTTAAGCGGTTTGATTACCGGCGATAAATCTGTCGGTAGCCATATCGAGCTGCTGGGCCGCACAGTCCAGCGCGAAGGCCGCCTGGCCCGCGATATCCGCAAAAGCCGCGCCAACACCGGCTACATCTTTCAACAATTCAACCTGGTGAATCGCCTGAGCGTACTGGAGAACGTGCTGATTGGCGCGCTCGGCAGCACGCCATTCTGGCGAACCTGTTTTAGCTACTTCACCCGCGAGCAGAAACAGCGCGCGTTACAGGCGCTGACCCGCGTTGGCATGGTGCACTTTGCCCATCAACGCGTTTCCACACTCTCCGGCGGCCAGCAACAGCGTGTGGCGATTGCCCGCGCGCTGATGCAGCAGGCGAAGGTCATTCTCGCTGACGAACCCATCGCCTCGCTGGACCCGGAATCGGCACGCATCGTGATGGACACCCTGCGCGACATCAACCAGAACGACGGCATTACCGTGGTCGTCACGCTGCATCAGGTGGATTACGCCCTGCGCTACTGCGAACGCATCGTCGCCCTGCGCCAGGGGCACGTCTTCTACGACGGCTGCAGCCAACAGTTTGATAACGAACGTTTTGACCATCTCTACCGCAGCATTAACCGCGTCGAAGAGAACGCGAAAGCTGCCTGACATCCCCATCATTGAGGAAAACGAATGAACGCTAAGATAATTGCCTCGCTGGCCTTCACCAGCATGTTCAGCCTCAGCACCCTGTTAAATCCGGCATACGCCGAAGAGCAGGAAAAGGCGCTGAATTTCGGCATTATTTCAACGGAATCACAGCAAAACCTGAAACCGCAATGGACGCCGTTCTTACAGGATATGGAGAAGAAGCTGGGCGTAAAGGTCAACGCCTTCTTTGCCCCGGACTACGCGGGCATTATCCAGGGGATGCGCTTCAATAAAGTGGATATCGCCTGGTACGGCAACCTGTCGGCGATGGAAGCGGTGGATCGCGCCAACGGTCAGGTCTTCGCCCAGACGGTCGCGGCGGATGGATCGCCGGGTTACTGGAGCGTGTTGATCGTCAACAAAGATAGCCCGATCAACAACCTGAACGATCTGCTGGCGAAGCGGAAAGATCTCACCTTCGGCAATGGCGATCCTAACTCTACCTCCGGCTTCCTCGTCCCCGGTTACTACGTCTTCGCTAAAAACAATATCTCCGCCAGCGACTTTAAGCGCACCGTCAACGCCGGGCATGAAACCAACGCCCTCGCCGTCGCTAACAAGCAAGTGGATGTCGCCACCAACAACACCGAAAACCTCGACAAGCTGAAAACCTCCGCGCCGGAGAAGCTGAAAGAACTGAAGGTGATCTGGAAATCACCGCTGATCCCTGGCGATCCGATCGTCTGGCGCAAAAATCTTTCCGAAACCACTAAAGACAAGATCTACGACTTCTTTATGAATTACGGCAAAACGCCGGAAGAGAAAGCGGTGCTGGAGCGCCTGGGCTGGGCGCCGTTCCGCGCCTCCAGCGACTTGCAACTGGTGCCGATTCGCCAGCTCGCACTGTTTAAAGAGATGCAAAGCGTGAAGGACAACAAAGGGCTGAACGAACAGGACAAGCTGGCAAAAACCACCGCCATTCAGGCGCAACTGGATGATTTGGACCGCCTGAACAACGCGTTAAGCGCAATGAGTTCGGTGAGTAAAGCGGTGCAGTAAATCGTAGGTCGGATAAGACGCCCGGCGTCGCATCCGACAATGTGCAGACGTTGATGCCGGATGCGGTGCAAGCACCTTATCCGGCCTACAGACCGGAGCCAAACATGCAAACCATCACCATCGCCCCACCCAAGCGCAGCTGGTTCTCGCTTCTGAGCTGGGCCGTTGTTATCGCCGTGCTGGTCGTCTCGTGGCAGGGCGCGGAAATGGCCCCGCTTACGCTGATTAAAGATGGCGGCAACATGGCGACGTTCGCCGCCGACTTCTTCCCGCCCGATTTCAGCCAGTGGCAGGATTACCTCACCGAAATGGCCGTCACGCTGCAAATCGCCGTCTGGGGCACCGCGCTGGCGGTGGTTCTCTCCATCCCCTTCGGCCTGATGAGCGCTGAAAACCTGGTACCGTGGTGGGTCTACCAACCTGTACGCCGCCTGATGGACGCCTGCCGCGCCATTAACGAAATGGTCTTCGCCATGCTGTTCGTGGTCGCCGTCGGCCTCGGCCCGTTCGCTGGCGTGCTGGCGCTGTTTATCCACACCACCGGCGTGCTCTCCAAGCTGCTTTCCGAAGCGGTGGAAGCGATCGAACCCGGCCCGGTGGAGGGCATTCGCGCCACCGGTGCCAACAAGCTGGAAGAGATCCTTTACGGCGTACTACCGCAGGTCATGCCGCTGCTGATTTCCTACTCTCTCTATCGCTTCGAATCCAACGTCCGCTCGGCGACCGTCGTCGGTATGGTTGGCGCGGGCGGGATCGGCGTCACGCTGTGGGAAGCGATTCGCGGTTTCCAGTTCCAGCAAACCTGCGCCCTGATGGTGCTCATCATCGTCACGGTCAGCCTGCTGGATTTCCTCTCTCAACGGTTGCGTAAGCACTTTATCTGATAAGCGAGGCATTGATATCTATGCACTTGTCTACACATCCGACCAGCTACCCAACACGCTATCAGGAGATAGCCGCAAAACTTGAGCAGGAGCTTCGTCAACACTACCGCTGCGGCGACTATCTTCCCGCCGAGCAGCAACTGGCGGCGCGCTTTGAGGTGAACCGCCACACCCTGCGCCGCGCCATCGACCAACTGGTGGAAAAAGGCTGGGTACAGCGCCGTCAGGGCGTCGGCGTACTGGTGCTGATGCGCCCGTTCGATTACCCGCTCAACGCCCAGGCGCGTTTTAGCCAGAACCTGCTGGACCAGGGCAGCCATCCCACCAGCGAAAAATTGCTATCGGTGCTGCGCCCCGCCTCCGGTCACGTCGCTGACGCGCTGGGGATAACCGAGGGGGAGAACGTCATCCACCTGCGCACCCTGCGTCGGGTCAACGGCGTCGCGCTCTGTTTAATCGACCACTACTTTGCGGACCTCACCCTCTGGCCGACGCTGCAACGTTTCGACAGCGGTTCGCTGCACGATTTTCTGCGCGAGCAAACGGGGATTACGCTACGACGCAGTCAGACGCGGATCAGCGCCCGTCGCGCCCAGGCCAAAGAGTGCCAGCGTCTTGAAATCCCGAATCTGTCGCCGCTGCTGTGCGTGCGCACCCTTAACCACCGTGACGGTGAAAGCAGCCCGGCGGAGTACTCCGTCAGCCTGACGCGCGCCGACATGATTGAATTCACTATGGAGCACTGAATGCACGCAGATACCGCGACCCGCCAGCACTGGATGTCCGTGCTGGCGCACAGCCAACCGGCTGAACTGGCAGCCCGCCTGAACGCGCTGAACATCAACGCCGATTATGAGGTGATCCGCGCCGCTGAAACTGGCCTGGTGCAGATTCAGGCGCGAATGGGCGGCACCGGCGAACGCTTTTTTGCTGGCGACGCCACGCTCACCCGCGCCGCCGTGCGTCTGACTGACGGCACGCTCGGCTATAGCTGGGTGCTGGGGCGCGACAAACAGCACGCCGAACGTTGTGCGCTGATTGATGCGCTGATGCAGCAAAACCGCCACTTTCAAAACTTATCAGAAACCCTTATCGCCCCGCTGGACGCTGACCGTATGGCACGCATTGCCGCGCGCCAGGCCGAAGTGAACGCCAGCCGGGTCGACTTCTTTACGATGGTTCGCGGAGACAACGCATGACCCTGGAAACCGCTTTTATGCTTCCCGTGCAGGATGCCCAGCACAGTTTTCGTCGCCTGTTAAAGGCCATGAGCGAGCCGGGCGTGATTGTCGCCCTGCATCAGCTCAAGCGCGGCTGGCAGCCGCTGAATATCGCCACCACCAGCGTGCTGCTGACGCTGGCCGATAACGACACGCCGGTGTGGCTTGCCGCGCCATTGAGCAACGATATCGTCAATCAGAGCCTGCGTTTTCATACCAACGCGTCGCTGGTTAATCAGCCGGAACAGGCGACCTTCGCGGTAACAGATGAGGCGATCTCCAGCGAGCAGCTCAACGCCCTTTCCACCGGCACTGCCGTTGCACCAGAAGCGGGCGCAACGCTGATTTTACAGGTCACCAGCCTGAGCGGCGGGCGTATGTTGCGCCTCACCGGCGCAGGTATTGCCGAAGAACGGATGATCGCCCCGCAACTGCCAAAGTGCATTCTTCATGAACTTACCGAGCGCCCGCACCCGTTCCCGCTCGGCATCGACCTGATCCTGACCTGCGGCGAGCGCCTGCTGGCTATTCCGCGAACCACTCATGTGGAGGTGTGCTGATGTACGTTGCCGTGAAAGGGGGCGAAAAGGCGATCGACGCCGCCCACGCCCTGCAAGAGAGCCGACGCCGGGGCGATACTGATTTGCCTGAACTGAGCGTCGCCCAGATTGAACAGCAGCTTAACCTCGCGGTAGATCGCGTGATGACCGAAGGCGGTATTGCCGACCGCGAGCTGGCCGCGCTGGCGCTGAAACAGGCCAGCGGCGATAACGTCGAAGCGATTTTTCTGTTGCGCGCCTACCGCACCACGCTGGCGAAGCTGGCGGTCAGTGAGCCGCTCGACACCACCGGGATGCGTCTCGAACGGCGTATTTCAGCAATTTATAAAGACATTCCCGGCGGCCAACTGCTTGGCCCCACCTACGACTACACCCATCGCCTGCTCGATTTCACCCTGCTGGCAAACGGCGAAACGCCAACGCTGACCACCGCTGACAGCGAACAGCAACCGTCGCCACACGTCTTCAGCCTGCTGGCGCGTCAGGGGCTGGCGAAGTTTGAAGAAGATAGCGGCGCACAACCGGACGACATCACCCGCACGCCGCCGGTTTATCCCTGTTCGCGTTCTTCCCGTCTACAACAATTAATGCGCGGTGACGAAGGCTATTTGTTGGCGCTGGCCTACTCCACCCAACGCGGTTACGGGCGCAATCACCCGTTCGCAGGCGAAATTCGCAGTGGCTATATCGATATATTTATTGTGCCGGAAGAGCTGGGATTTGCGGTGAACGTCGGCGAATTGTTGATGACCGAGTGTGAAATGGTCAACGGTTTTATCGACCCGCCGGATGAACCACCGCATTTTACACGCGGCTATGGGCTGGTGTTCGGCATGAGCGAGCGCAAAGCAATGGCGATGGCGCTGGTTGACCGTGCGTTGCAGGCACCGGAATACGGCGAGCACGCAACAGGTCCGGCACAGGATGAAGAGTTCGTGCTGGCCCATGCCGACAACGTCGAAGCCGCAGGCTTTGTTTCGCATCTCAAACTCCCGCACTACGTCGATTTCCAGGCCGAACTGGAGCTACTCAAACGTCTGCAACAGGAGCAGAACCATGGCTAATCTGAGCGGCTACAACTTTGCTTACCTCGACGAGCAGACCAAACGCATGATCCGCCGCGCTATCTTAAAAGCGGTGGCAATCCCCGGTTATCAGGTGCCGTTTGGCGGACGCGAGATGCCGATGCCCTACGGCTGGGGAACCGGCGGCATTCAGCTCACCGCCAGCGTGATTGGCGAAAGCGACGTGTTGAAGGTGATTGACCAGGGCGCAGACGACACCACCAACGCCGTGTCGATTCGTAACTTCTTTAAGCGCGTGACCGGGGTGAACACCACCGAGCGCACGGACGATGCGACACTTATCCAGACGCGTCACCGCATACCCGAAACGCCGCTGACCGAAGATCAGATAGTTATCTTCCAGGTGCCGATCCCCGAACCGCTGCGCTTTATTGAGCCGCGTGAGACGGAAACGCGCACCATGCACGCGCTGGAGGAGTACGGCGTGATGCAGGTGAAGCTGTATGAAGATATCGCCCGCTTCGGTCATATCGCCACCACCTACGCCTATCCGGTGAAGGTGAACGGGCGCTACGTGATGGACCCGTCGCCGATCCCGAAATTCGATAACCCGAAAATGGACATGATGCCCGCCCTGCAACTGTTTGGCGCGGGGCGCGAGAAGCGCATCTATGCCGTGCCACCGTTTACCCGCGTGGAAAGCCTCGATTTCGATGATCATCCGTTCACCGTCCAGCAGTGGGATGAACCATGCGCCATCTGCGGATCGACCCACAGCTATCTTGATGAAGTGGTGCTGGATGACGCCGGAAACCGCATGTTTGTCTGCTCCGATACCGATTATTGCCGCCAACAGAGCGAGGCCAAAAGCCAATGAATCAACCGTTACTTTCGGTCAATAACCTGACCCACCTTTATGCCCCGGGCAAAGGCTTCAGCGATGTCTCTTTTGATTTATGGCCGGGAGAAGTTCTGGGCATTGTTGGGGAGTCCGGTTCCGGGAAGACCACGCTACTGAAATCAATTTCCGCCCGCCTGACACCACAGCAAGGGGAAATTCGCTACGAGAACCGTTCGCTGTACGCGATGAGCGAGGCCGACCGCCGTCGCCTGCTGCGCACCGAATGGGGTGTGGTGCATCAGCATCCGCTTGACGGCCTGCGCCGCCAGGTGTCGGCAGGCGGCAATATCGGCGAACGGTTGATGGCAACCGGAGCGCGTCATTACGGCGATATTCGCGCCACCGCGCAGAAATGGCTGGAAGAGGTGGAGATTCCCGCCAACCGGATCGACGACCTGCCGACCACCTTTTCCGGCGGCATGCAGCAACGTTTGCAGATTGCCCGCAACCTGGTGACGCATCCGAAGCTGGTGTTTATGGATGAACCCACTGGCGGGCTGGATGTGTCGGTACAGGCGCGCCTGCTGGACCTGCTCCGCGGTCTGGTGATGGAGCTTAACCTGGCGGTAGTGATTGTCACCCACGATTTAGGCGTCGCCCGTCTGCTGGCGGACCGTTTGCTGGTAATGAAGCAAGGGAAAGTGGTGGAGAGTGGGTTAACCGACCGCGTGCTCGACGACCCGCACCATCCGTATACCCAGTTGCTGGTGTCATCGGTTTTGCAGAATTGAGCTGGTGCCGGATGCGGCGTAAACGCCTTATCCGGCCTACAAATGCGCTCCCCGTAGGTCGGATAAGACGCATCAGCGTCGCATCCGACACCCGAACCACGAGGCGAAAAATGATTAACGTACAAAACGTCAGTAAAACCTTCATCCTGCACCAGCAAAACGGCGTGCGCCTGCCTGTATTACAAGGCGCCTCACTCACCGTCAACGCCGGCGAATGCGTGGTACTCCACGGCCATTCCGGCAGTGGAAAATCAACTCTGCTACGCTCGCTGTATGCCAACTATCTACCCGACGAAGGGCAAATCCAGATCAAACACGGTGATGAATGGGTCGACCTGGTCACCGCGCCAGCGCGCAAAGTGGTGGAGATCCGCAAAACCACTGTCGGCTGGGTAAGCCAGTTTCTGCGCGTCATCCCACGTATTTCGGCACTGGAAGTGGTGATGCAGCCGCTGCTCGATACCGGCGTACCGCGTGAAGCCTGCGCCGCTAAAGCCGCGCGTCTCCTCACCCGCCTGAACGTGCCTGAACGCCTGTGGCACCTTGCGCCATCGACCTTCTCCGGTGGCGAACAGCAGCGTGTCAACATCGCCCGTGGCTTTATCGTCGACTACCCCATTCTGCTGCTCGACGAACCTACCGCCTCGCTGGACGCTAAAAACAGCGCCGCCGTAGTGGAACTGATCCGCGAAGCCAAAGCCCGCGGCGCGGCCATCGTCGGTATCTTCCATGACGAAACCGTACGCGAGCAAGTCGCCGACCGCCTGCACCCAATGGGAGTCTCTTCATGATTATCAATAACGTCAAACTGGTGCTGGAAAACGAGGTGGTACACGGTTCTCTGGAGATGCAGGACGGCAAAATCCGCGCCTTTGCCGAAAGCCAGAGTCACCTGTCAGAAGCAATGGACGGCGAAGGCGGCTGGCTGCTACCGGGGCTGATTGAGCTGCATACCGATAATCTGGATAAATTCTTCACCCCGCGCCCGAAAGTTGACTGGCCTGCCCACTCGGCGATGAGCAGCCACGACGCGCTGATGGTGGCGAGCGGCATCACCACCGTGCTGGACGCCGTGGCGATTGGTGATGTACGCGACGGCGGCGATCGGCTGGAGAATCTGGAGAAGATGATCAACGCCATCGAAGAGACGCAGAAACGCGGCGTCAACCGTGCCGAGCACCGTCTGCACCTACGCTGCGAACTGCCGCATCACACCACGCTGCCGCTGTTTGAAAAACTGGTCGAGCGAGAACCCGTGACGCTGGTGTCGCTGATGGATCACTCACCGGGCCAGCGCCAGTTCGCCAACCGCGAAAAATATCGTGAATATTATCAGGGCAAATACTCGCTCACCGATGCGCAGATGCAACAGTACGAAGAGGAGCAACTGGCGCTCGCCGCACGCTGGTCACAGCCGAATCGCGAATCCATCGCCGCAATGTGCCGCGCGCGACACATTGCGCTCGCCAGCCACGATGACGCCACGCACGCCCACGTAGCCCAATCCCATCAGCTTGGCAGCGTGATCGCCGAATTTCCTACCACATTCGAAGCGGCAGAAGCCTCGCGCAAGCACGGCATGAACGTACTGATGGGCGCGCCGAATATCGTGCGCGGCGGTTCGCACTCCGGCAACGTGGCGGCCAGTGAACTGGCGCAGCTTGGCCTGCTGGATATCCTCTCTTCCGACTACTACCCCGCCAGCCTGCTGGATGCGGCGTTTCGCGTGGCCGATGACCAGAGCAACCGCTTTACGCTACCGCAGGCGGTGAGGCTGGTGACCAAAAACCCGGCCCAGGCACTGAATCTCCAGGATCGCGGGGTGATTGGCGAGGGCAAACGCGCCGACCTGGTGCTGGCGCATCGCAAGGGCAATCACATTCATATTGACCACGTCTGGCGTCAGGGTAAAAGGGTGTTCTGATGACGGGAAAACTGATTTGGTTAATGGGTCCGTCCGGCTCCGGGAAAGACAGCCTGCTGGCGGAACTCCGCCAGCGGGAACAAACCCAGCTACTGGTAGCGCATCGCTACATCACGCGTGATGCCAGCGCCGGAAGTGAAAATCATATCGCCTTAAGCGAGCGGGAGTTTTTTACCCGCGCGGGGCAAAATCTGTTGGCCTTGAGCTGGCATGCTAATGGTTTGTATTACGGTGTCGGCATTGAGATCGACCTCTGGCTGCACGCCGGATTCGACGTCGTGGTTAACGGCTCACGCGCCCACCTGCCGCAGGCGCGGGCACGTTATCAATCGGCACTGCTGCCCATCTGTTTACAGGTTTCGCCGGAGATCCTGCGCCAGCGCCTGGAAAACCGTGGCCGCGAAAACGCCAGTGAAATTAACGCCCGGCTGGCGCGCGCCGCCCGCTATACTCCTCAGGATTGTCTTACGCTCAATAATGACGGCAGCCTGCGCCAGTCGGTCGACAAGCTGCTGACGCTGATTCATCAGAAGGAGAAACACCATGCCTGCTTGTGAGCTTCGCCCGGCTACGCAGTACGACACCGACGCAGTTTACGCGCTGATTTGTGAGCTAAAACAGGCGGAGTTTGACCACCACGCGTTTCGCGTGGGGTTTAACGCCAATCTGCGCGATCCGAACATGCGCTACCATCTGGCGCTGCTGGATGGCGAAGTTGTCGGCATGATCGGCCTGCATTTGCAGTTTCATCTGCATCATGTCAACTGGATCGGCGAAATTCAGGAGTTGGTGGTGATGCCGCAGGCGCGCGGCCTGAACGTCGGTAGCAAGTTGCTGGCGTGGGCAGAAGAAGAAGCCCGCCAGGCCGGGGCCGAAATGACCGAGCTTTCGACCAACGTGAAGCGCCACGACGCGCACCGTTTCTATCTGCGCGAAGGCTACGAGCAGAGCCATTTCCGCTTCACCAAAGCGCTGTAACATGAGCCTGATCCTCACGCTCACCGGCACTGGCGGCGCACAGGGCGTTCCCGCATGGGGCTGTGAGTGCGCGGCCTGCGCCAGAGCGCGGCGCTCACCGCAGTATCGCCGCCAGCCATGCAGCGGCGTCGTGAAGTTTAACGACGCGATCACCCTGATCGACGCCGGGCTGCACGATCTCGCCGATCGCTGGTCGCCCGGATCGTTCCAGCAGTTTTTGCTGACGCACTACCATATGGATCACGTGCAGGGGCTGTTTCCGCTGCGCTGGGGCGTGGGCGACACAATCCCGGTCTACGGTCCACCGGATGAGCAGGGCTGCGACGATCTGTTTAAACATCCGGGCCTGCTTGATTTCAGCCACACGGTGGAGCCGTTTGTGGTGTTTGATTTGCAGGGGTTGCAGGTCACGCCGCTGCCGCTTAACCATTCGAAACTCACTTTCGGCTATTTACTGGAAACGGCGCACAGCCGGGTGGCGTGGCTATCTGACACCGCAGGCCTGCCGGAAAAAACGCTGAAATTTTTACGCAATAATCAGCCGCAGGTAATGGTGATTGATTGCAGCCACCCGCCGCGCGAGGATGCACCGCGTAATCACTGTGATTTAAATACCGTGCTTGCGCTGAATCAGGTTATCCGCTCGCCACGGGTGATTCTGACCCATATCAGCCACCAGTTTGATGCGTGGCTGATGGAAAATGCACTGCCGTCGGGGTTTGAGGCGGGGTTTGATGGGATGGAGATTGAGGTGGAGTGAGGGAAAATACCCGCGCCGGCCCCTACCTCAACGCCCATACTCATCTTCCATTCTCCGCTCTTCATCTTCCAGTTGCTGACGCTCCTGATCAAGCTGGCGCTGGCGTTCGTCCAGCTGCCTGCGGCGATCTTCAAACTGGCGGCGGCGGTCATCATATTGTCTGCGCCGATCGTCGCTCACTTCACGCTGCCAGCCGTCGTCGCGCGAATCTTCATAGTCTCGCCCACGGTCAGGGTTATAAGCGTCGTTAATCGCCTGCTGAATATTGCCAATGGTGTCATCGATAATATCGGCCTGGGCCGGAACGGTGAACAGCGTGAACAGCGTGAACAGCGTGAACAGGGTGAATAAAAGAAATAGCGGAAAGCGTTTCATTAGCCAACCTCAAAAAGAAACTCTATCCACATTAGTCATTACTCATCCATGCAAGTAGTGGATGAATCTCAATTTCTCCGCTGCTCTATTGCCGTAATCGCCTCCACGCGTTGTTGATGACGACCGCCTTCGTACTGTGCGCCCAGCCACGCATCGACAATCATTTTTGCCAGTTCGAGGCCAACTACTCGTGAACCAAAAGCCAGCACGTTGGTGTCGTTATGCTGCCGCGAAAGTTGCGCGGAATAAGGTTCGCTACAAACGACCGCGCGAATTCCGGCAAACTTGTTCGCCGCTATCGAAATACCGACGCCAGTGCCACAAATCAAAATCCCGCCATCAGCCTCTCCGCCAGCAACGGCCAGTGCGACTTGACTGGCGTAATGCGGATAATCAGTACGCTCTGACGACCAGGTTCCTTTATCAATCACTTCAACGCCACGCTCAACTAAATGTGCCACTATTTCATGTTTTAAAATGAAACCGACATGATCACAGCCAAATGCAATCTTTTTCATTCATCTTCCCCGCTCGCGCAAAACTTCACAATAAAAAAACATTTGTGATTTAAATGAATTAAAAACACCCAAAATCGATGAAATCAGCCTTCCCGATCTGTTTTACAGAGTTACATCTGGCAGCGCAATAGCGTTAAAGACACTCACTATCCGGCAACATCTATCATCTAATAAACCAGAAAAACAAATAACATCATGTTTTTAAAGTGATTAAATGAAATAAAATTTTAAGCCACTCTCCATTATTCACAATAAAACAAACTTTATAAATTTTATTTTTTTGTGAAGTTGCCAGCATCTTTTCTGTTCTTGCTGTGGTGATATAGTGGCGTCTTCAATTCAAGGACAAGAGAACGTGATGAGCCAGTCAGAGTTTGATTCAGCGCTTCCGAACGGTATCGGGTTAGCGCCTTACCTGCGAATGAAGCAGGAAGGAATGACAGAAAACGAAAGCCGCATCGTGGAGTGGTTACTCAAACCCGGTAACCTGAGTTGTGCACCCGCAATTAAAGATGTCGCAGAAGCTCTGGCGGTATCTGAAGCGATGATCGTTAAGGTATCAAAGCTGCTGGGGTTTAGCGGCTTTCGTAACTTACGCAGTGCGCTGGAAGATTATTTTTCTCAGTCAGAACAAGTATTGCCGTCCGAGTTGGCTTTTGATGAAGCGCCGCAGGATGTGGTGAATAAGGTATTTAACATCACTTTACGCACCATTATGGAAGGTCAGTCGATCGTCAACGTTGATGAGATCCACCGTGCCGCCCGCTTTTTCTATCAGGCCAGACAGCGGGATTTGTACGGTGCCGGAGGATCAAATGCAATCTGTGCTGATGTACAGCACAAGTTTTTACGCATTGGCGTACGCTGCCAGGCCTATCCGGACGCTCACATCATGATGATGTCTGCTTCGTTGTTACAGGAAGGAGATGTGGTGCTGGTGGTGACCCATTCCGGGCGAACCAGTGATGTAAAAGCAGCTGTAGAACTGGCAAAAAAGAACGGGGCAAAGATTATTTGTATAACGCATAGCTACCATTCACCGATAGCGAAGCTGGCCGATTATATTATTTGCTCACCGGCCCCGGAAACACCGTTATTAGGTCGTAATGCCTCGGCAAGAATATTACAACTAACTTTGCTGGACGCGTTTTTTGTCTCTGTCGCCCAGCTCAACATTGAACAAGCTAATATTAATATGCAAAAAACCGGCGCAATTGTTGATTTCTTCTCACCAGGCGCGCTGAAATAAGAAAAAGGTAATTCCGCCATCGCGGAGTTACCTATCCCCTTACCGTGAGAACATGATTATGAATAAATATCTGAAATATTTCAGCGGCACACTCGTGGGCTTAATGTTGTCAACCAGCGCTTTTGCTGCCGCCGAATATGCCGTCGTATTGAAAACACTCTCCAACCCATTTTGGGTAGATATGAAAAAAGGCATTGAAGATGAAGCAAAAACGCTGGGCGTCAGCGTTGATATTTTTGCCTCTCCTTCAGAAGGCGATTTTCAATCTCAATTGCAGTTATTTGAAGATCTCAGTAATAAAAATTACAAAGGTATCGCCTTCGCACCATTATCCTCAGTGAACCTGGTCATGCCTGTCGCCCGCGCATGGAAAAAAGGCATTTATCTGGTCAATCTCGATGAAAAAATCGACATGGATAATCTGAAAAAAGCAGGCGGTAATGTGGAAGGTTTTGTCACCACCGATAACGTTGCCGTCGGGGCGAAAGGCGCGTCATTCATTATTGACAAGCTGGGTGCCGAAGGGGGTGAAGTTGCAATTATTGAAGGTAAAGCCGGTAACGCCTCCGGTGAAGCGCGTCGTAATGGTGCCACCGAAACCTTCAAAAAAGCAAGCCAGATCAAGCTTGTCGCCAGCCAGCCTGCCGACTGGGACCGCATTAAAGCACTGGATGTCGCCACTAACGTGTTGCAACGTAATCCGAATATTAAAGCGATCTATTGCGCGAATGACACGATGGCAATGGGTGTTGCTCAGGCTGTCGCAAACGCCGGAAAAACGGGAAAAGTGCTGGTCGTCGGTACAGATGGCATTCCGGAAGCCCGCAAAATGGTGGAAGCCGGACAAATGACCGCGACGGTTGCCCAGAACCCGGCGGATATCGGCGCTACGGGTCTAAAGCTGATGGTTGACGCTGAAAAATCCGGCAAGGTTATCCCGCTGGATAAAGCACCGGAATTTAAACTGGTCGATTCAATCCTGGTCACTCAATAAAACTAAATGATGCCGGATAGTGATGCTAATGAAGTGTCTTATCCGGCCAACAAAATAACCTGAACGTAGACCTGATAAGTGTAGCCCATCAGGCAATAATACGATATTTCGTGCAGAGAGGTTATTTATGGCCACGCCATATATATCGATGGCGGGGATCGGCAAGTCCTTTGGTCCGGTTCACGCATTAAAGTCGGTTAATTTAACGGTTTATCCTGGTGAAATACATGCATTACTAGGAGAAAATGGCGCGGGTAAATCCACGCTAATGAAAGTGTTATCCGGAATACATGAGCCAACCAAAGGCACCATTACCATTAATAACATTAACTATAACAAACTGGATCATAAATTAGCGGCACAACTCGGTATCGGGATTATTTATCAGGAACTCAGCGTTATTGATGAATTAACCGTACTGGAAAATTTATATATTGGTCGTCATCTGACGAAAAAAATCTGCGGTGTCAATATTATCGACTGGCGAGAAATGCGTGTCCGCGCCGCAATGATGTTATTACGCGTGGGCTTGAAAGTTGATTTAGATGAGAAAGTGGCGAACTTATCTATCAGCCACAAGCAGATGCTGGAAATTGCCAAAACGCTGATGCTCGACGCCAAAGTCATCATCATGGATGAACCCACCTCCTCACTCACCAATAAAGAGGTGGACTATCTGTTTCTGATCATGAATCAGTTGCGTAAGGAGGGTACGGCTATCGTCTATATCTCGCATAAATTGGCGGAAATTCGCCGTATTTGCGACCGCTATACGGTGATGAAAGACGGCAGCAGCGTTTGCAGCGGCATGGTGAGCGATGTGTCAAATGACGATATCGTCCGTCTGATGGTAGGCCGCGAACTGCAAAACCGTTTTAACGCGATGAAGGAGAATGTCAGCAACCTTGCGCACGATACGGTTTTTGAGGTGCGCAACGTCACCAGCCGTGACAGAAAAAAGGTCCGGGATATCTCATTTAGCGTCTGCCGGGGAGAAATATTAGGCTTTGCCGGACTGGTCGGTTCCGGACGTACTGAACTGATGAACTGCCTGTTTGGCGTTGATAAACGCGCTGGCGGAGAAATCCGTCTTAATGGCAAAGATATCTCTCCACGTTCTCCCCTGGATGCCGTGAAAAAAGGGATGGCTTACATCACTGAAAGCCGCCGGGATAACGGCTTTTTCCCCAACTTTTCTATCGCTCAGAACATGGCTATCAGCCGCAGTCTGAAAGACGGCGGCTATAAAGGCGCGATGGGGTTGTTTCATGAAGTTGACGAGCAACGTACCGCTGAAAATCAACGCGAACTGCTGGCGCTGAAATGTCATTCGGTAAACCAGAACATCACTGAACTCTCCGGCGGTAACCAGCAGAAAGTCCTGATCTCCAAATGGCTGTGCTGTCGCCCGGAAGTGATCATTTTCGATGAACCTACCCGTGGCATCGACGTTGGCGCGAAAGCCGAAATTTACAAAGTGATGCGCCAACTGGCGGACGACGGAAAAGTCATCCTGATGGTGTCATCTGAACTACCTGAAATTATCACCGTCTGCGACCGCATCGCCGTGTTCTGCGAAGGACGACTGACGCAAATCCTGACGAATCGCGATGACATGAGCGAAGAGGAGATTATGGCATGGGCTTTACCACAAGAGTAAAAAGCGAAGCGAGCGAGAAGAAACCGTTCAACTTTGCGCTGTTCTGGGATAAATACGGTACTTTTTTTATCCTGGCGATCATCGTCGCCATTTTTGGTTCGCTGTCGTCAGAATATTTTCTGACCACCAATAATATTACCCAGATTTTTGTGCAAAGCTCCGTGACGGTACTGATCGGCATGGGGGAATTCTTCGCTATCCTGGTCGCCGGTATCGACCTTTCGGTTGGCGCGATTCTGGCGCTTTCCGGTATGGTGACCGCTAAACTGATGTTGGCAGGTATTGATCCGTTTCTCGCGGCGCTAATTGGCGGTGTACTGGTTGGCGGCGCACTGGGGGCGATCAACGGCTGCCTGGTCAACTGGACGGGACTACACCCGTTCATTATCACCCTTGGCACCAACGCTATTTTCCGTGGGATCACGCTGGTGATCTCCGATGCCAACTCGGTATACGGCTTCTCATTTGACTTCGTGAACTTCTTTGCCGCCAGCGTAATTGGGATACCTGTCCCCGTTATCTTCTCGCTAATTGTCGCGCTCATCCTTTGGTTTCTGACAACGCGTATGCGGCTCGGGCGCAACATCTACGCACTGGGCGGCAACAAAAACTCGGCGTTCTATTCCGGGATTGACGTGAAATTCCACATCCTGGTGGTGTTTATCATCTCCGGTGTTTGTGCAGGTCTGGCAGGCGTCGTCTCAACTGCACGACTCGGTGCCGCAGAACCGCTTGCCGGTATGGGTTTTGAAACCTATGCCATTGCCAGCGCCATCATTGGCGGCACCAGTTTCTTCGGCGGCAAGGGGCGCATTTTCTCTGTGGTGATTGGCGGGTTGATCATCGGCACCATCAACAACGGTCTGAATATTTTGCAGGTACAAACCTATTACCAACTGGTGGTGATGGGCGGATTAATTATCGCGGCTGTCGCCCTTGACCGTCTTATCAGTAAGTAAGGAATTGAACATGAAAATCTCCCCCTCGTTAATGTGTATGGATCTGCTGAAATTTAAAGAACAGATCGAATTTATCGACAGCCATGCCGATTACTTTCACATCGATATCATGGACGGCCACTTTGTGCCGAATCTGACGCTCTCACCGTTCTTCGTAAGCCAGGTAAAAAAACTGGCGAGTAAACCGCTCGACTGCCATCTGATGGTAACGCGTCCGCAGGATTACATTGCTCAACTGGCACGTGCGGGAGCTGATTTCATCACTTTGCATCCGGAAACTATCAACGGTCAGGCATTCCGCCTGATTGATGAAATCCGCCGTCATGGCATGAAAGTGGGGCTGATTCTTAATCCGGAAACGCCGGTTGAGGCCATGAAATACTATATCCATAAGGCTGATAAAATTACGGTCATGACTGTCGATCCCGGTTTTGCCGGACAACCCTTCATTCCTGAAATGCTGGATAAAGTTGCCGAACTGAAGGCATGGCGTGAACGAAAAGATCTGGAGTACGAAATTGAGGTGGACGGTTCCTGCAACCAGGCAACTTACGAAAAACTAATGGCGGCAGGGGCGGATGTCTTTATCGTCGGCACTTCCGGCCTGTTTAATCATGCGGAAAATATCGACGAAGCATGGAGAATTATGACCGCGCAGATTCTGGCTGCAAAAAGCGAGGTACAGCCTCATGCAAAAACAGCATAACGTCGTAGCGGGCGTGGATATGGGGGCAACGCATATCCGCTTTTGTCTGCGGACAGCAGAAGGTGAAACGCTACACTGCGAAAAAAAGCGGACCGCAGAAGTTATTGCTCCCGACCTGGTGTCGGGTATCGGCGAAATGATTGACGAGCAACTCAGGCGCTTTAACGCTCGCTGTCATGGTCTGGTGATGGGATTTCCGGCGCTGGTCAGTAAAGATAAACGCACCATTATTTCTACGCCTAACCTGCCGTTAACAGCGGCAGATTTATATGATCTCGCCGATAAGCTCGAAAATACGCTGAATTGTCCGGTTGAGTTTTCCCGCGACGTTAACCTGCAACTTTCCTGGGACGTAGTAGAAAACCGCCTTACGCAACAACTGGTTCTGGCGGCCTATCTCGGTACGGGGATGGGGTTCGCAGTGTGGATGAACGGTGCGCCGTGGACGGGTGCACACGGTGTGGCAGGCGAACTGGGCCATATCCCCCTGGGAGATATGACCCAACACTGCGCGTGTGGCAATTCTGGGTGCCTGGAAACCAATTGCTCTGGAATGGCGCTAAGACGCTGGTACGAACAACAGCCCCGAAATTACCCATTGAGCGATCTTTTCGTCCATGCGGAAAACGCCCCTTTCGTCCAGAGTCTGCTTGAAAACGCGGCACGAGCCATTGCCACCAGCATTAATCTGTTCGATCCCGATGCGGTGATTCTGGGCGGTGGCGTGATGGATATGCCCGCCTTCCCACGCGAGACTCTCATTGCCATGACCCAAAAGTACCTGCGCCGTCCACTGCCGTATCAGGTCGTGCGCTTTATTGCCGCCTCATCTTCTGACTTTAATGGCGCTCAGGGTGCAGCAATATTGGCGCATCAACGTTTTTTGCCACAGTCCTGTGCTAAAGTCCCATGAGTAAAGCGTTGGCACAGTAGCGCAATGTCCCGCTGTGCCAACGACAGGTACAATATATATAATAATTACATAAAACAGCCCATATTATTCCCAGCAATGATAGTTCTACTGTAATTTTCCCTCTTCAGCACAAATGCCTAATAAAATGGCTCGTTCCGCTCACACTTCCACTTATTAAAGTCGCAAATTCCCAATTATGATAACGCCAGCTTTAAATGACGTATTTTGCATGGATTACATATTTACGACATAAATGATAAATGGAGATTTATATGAATAACTCTCGGTTATTCCGTTTGAGCAGGATTGTTATTGCGTTCACTGCCGCCAGCGGCATGATGATAAATACCGCTTACGCAACAGATGAGGCGAAAGCCGCCACTCAATATACCCAACAGGTTAATCAGAATTACGCCAAATCATTACCGTTTAGCGATCGCCAGGATTTTGACGATGCTCAGCGTGGATTTATCGCTCCGCTGCTGGATGAAGGTATTCTGCGTGATGCGAACGGTAAAATTTACTACCGCGCGAATGATTACAAATTTGATATTAATGCCGCTGCGCCGGAAACCGTAAACCCCAGCCTGTGGCGTCAGTCGCAGATCAACGGCATTTCAGGCCTGTTCAAAGTCACCGATAAAATGTATCAGGTGCGCGGCCAGGATATCTCTAACATTACGTTCGTTGAGGGCGAGAAAGGCATTATTGTTATTGACCCACTGGTGACGCCACCTGCCGCAAAAGCCGCACTTGACCTTTACTTCCAGCATCGTCCGCAAAAACCGATTGTTGCCGTTATCTACACTCACAGCCACGCCGACCACTACGGCGGCGTGAAAGGTATTATCTCTGAAGCCGATGTTAAATCCGGCAAAGTTCAGGTGATTGCTCCAGCTGGCTTTATGGACGAAGCCATCAGCGAAAACGTGCTGGCGGGTAACATCATGAGCCGCCGTGCGCTCTACTCTTACGGTCTGTTACTGCCGCACAACGCGCAAGGCAACGTGGGCAACGGCCTCGGCGTGACGCTGGCAACGGGCGACCCGAGCATTATTGCACCGACTAAAACTATCGTCAGAACTGGCGAGAAGATGATTATCGACGGCCTGGAGTTTGACTTCCTGATGACCCCAGGTAGCGAAGCGCCAGCGGAAATGCACTTCTATATTCCGGCCCTGAAAGCCCTGTGTACCGCCGAGAATGCCACGCATACCCTGCACAACTTCTACACCCTGCGCGGCGCGAAAACCCGCGACACCAGCAAGTGGACCGAGTATCTGAACGAAACATTGGATATGTGGGGTAACGACGCGGAAGTACTGTTTATGCCGCACACCTGGCCGGTCTGGGGCAATAAGCATATCAATGATTATATTGGTAAATATCGCGATACTATCAAGTACATTCACGACCAGACCCTGCACCTGGCGAACCAGGGCTACACCATGAATGAAATCGGCGACATGATTAAGCTGCCGCCTGCGCTTGCCAATAACTGGGCCAGCCGCGGCTATTACGGTTCTGTCAGCCACAACGCCCGCGCGGTATATAACTTCTATCTTGGCTATTACGACGGTAACCCGGCTAACCTGCATCCGTATGGTCAGGTGGAGATGGGTAAACGTTACGTGCAGGCGCTGGGCGGTTCTGCCCGCGTCATCAACCTGGCGCAAGAAGCGAACAAGCAAGGTGATTATCGCTGGTCGGCAGAACTGCTGAAACAGGTGATTGCCGCCAACCCGGGTGACCAGGTCGCGAAGAATCTGCAAGCGAATAACTTTGAACAGCTGGGCTATCAGGCCGAGTCCGCCACATGGCGCGGTTTCTACCTGACCGGCGCGAAAGAGCTGCGCGAAGGGGTGCATAAGTTCAGCCACGGCACCACCGGTTCCCCGGACACCATTCGTGGGATGTCGGTCGAAATGCTGTTCGACTTTATGTCCGTTCGCCTCGATAGCGCGAAAGCCGCGGGTAAAAATATCAGCCTGAACTTCAATATGAACAACGGCGATAACCTCAACCTGACGCTGAACGATAGCGTGCTTAACTACCGTAAAACACTGCAACCGCAAGCTGACGCCTCTTTCTACATCAGCCGTGAAGATCTGCACGCCGTGCTGACCGGACAGGCAAAAATGGCTGATCTGGTGAAAGCGAAGAAAGCCAAAATTATTGGCAATGGTGCGAAACTGGAAGAAATTATCGCCTGTCTGGATAATTTCGATTTGTGGGTGAATATCGTAACCCCAAATTAATATCACTCGCTTTTGGGGGCGTAAACGCTCCCGAAAGTATTTATATTAAAAATATATACAGAAAATTAATACATAATATATATAAGTTATGAATGCGGTGGCTGAATAAAGCTATTTTTATTCATCGAGAAAATAGCCATACTGACGCCTTCAATGGATATTGATATTCACTACAGATATTGTTCGCAGCAGACAGGATGTATTTAATATGCCAACAGTTCTCTCTCGCATAGCGATGCAACTCAAAAAAATAGCCTGGATAATTCCCGTCTTCATGGTTTCGGGATGCTCATTATCTCCGGCAATCCCGGTGATCGGCGCTTATTATCCCGGCTGGTTTTTCTGCGCCATTGCCAGCCTTATTTTGACGCTCATCACGAGGCGAATTATTCAGCGGACAAATATCAATCTGGCATTTGTCGGAATTATTTATACCGCCCTTTTTGCTCTCTACGCCATGCTGTTCTGGCTGGCATTTTTCTAATCAATTTGAGACGCGCTCATGGAAAGTACGCCGAAAAAAGCTCCTCGCAGTAAATTCCCTGCTCTGTTAGTGGTTGCGTTGGCGCTGGTTGCCCTTGTTTTCGTTATCTGGCGCGTAGACAGTGCGCCATCAACTAATGACGCTTACGCGTCAGCAGATACCATTGATGTGGTGCCGGAAGTCAGCGGTCGCATTGTAGAACTGGCGGTCAGCGACAACCAGGCGGTGAAACAGGGCGATTTGCTGTTCCGCATTGACCCGCGCCCGTACGAAGCCAATCTGGCGAAAGCTGAAGCCTCCCTCGCGGCGCTGGATAAGCAAATTATGCTCACCCAGCGTAGCGTTGACGCGCAACAGTTTGGTGCCGACTCGGTTAATGCCACGGTAGAAAAAGCCCGTGCCGCCGCGAAACAAGCCAGCGATACGTTACGCCGTACCGAACCGCTACTGCGAGAAGGTTTTGTTTCTGCGGAAGAGGTTGACCGTGCAAGAACCGCCCAGCGTGCGGCAGAAGCGGACCTTAATGCCGTATTGTTGCAGGCGCAGTCAGCCGCCAGTGCCGTCAGCGGCGTCGATGCGCTGGTCGCCCAACGTGCGGCGGTCGAAGCGGATATTGCCCTGACCAAACTGCATCTGGAAATGGCGACCGTTCGCGCGCCGTTTGATGGCCGGGTCATTTCCCTCAAAACCTCCGTCGGGCAATTTGCTTCTGCCATGCGCCCTATTTTCACCCTAATCGACACTCGTCACTGGTACGTGATCGCCAATTTCCGCGAAACTGATCTGAAAAATATTCGCTCAGGTACACCCGCAACGATTCGCCTGATGAGCGACAGCGGCAAAACCTTCGAGGGTAAAGTGGATTCGATTGGCTACGGCGTGCTACCGGATGACGGCGGCCTGGTGCTGGGCGGCCTGCCGAAAGTGTCGCGTTCTATTAACTGGGTCCGCGTTGCCCAGCGTTTTCCGGTCAAAATCATGGTTGATAAACCTGACCCGGAAATGTTCCGCATCGGCGCTTCGGCAGTCGCTAATCTTGAGCCGCAATAATGAGCGCGCTCAACTCCCTGCCATTACCGGTGGTCAGGCTGCTGGCGTTCTTTCATGAAGAGTTAAGCGAGCGGCGGCCAGGTCGTGTGCCGCAGACCGTGCAACTCTGGGTAGGCTGCCTACTGGTGATTCTGATCTCGATGACTTTTGAGATCCCTTTTGTGGCGTTATCGCTGGCAGTGCTGTTTTACGGTATTCAGTCGAACGCGTTTTACACCAAATTTGTGGCGATCTTGTTTGTGGTTGCCACGGTGCTGGAGATCGGCAGCCTGTTTTTGATCTACAAATGGTCATACGGCGAACCGTTGATCCGATTGATCATCGCCGGGCCGATCCTGATGGGCTGCATGTTTTTGATGCGCACCCATCGGCTGGGGCTGGTCTTTTTCGCCGTCGCCATTGTCGCTATTTACGGGCAAACCTTCCCCGCCATGCTCGACTATCCGGAAGTGGTCGTGCGCTTAACCCTGTGGTGTATCGTTGTCGGCCTCTACCCGACGTTATTGATGACGTTAATCGGCGTGCTGTGGTTTCCCAGCCGCGCTATCACGCAGATGCATCAGGCGCTTAATGATCGGCTTGATGATGCCATTAGCCACCTGACGGACAGCCTCGCACCGCTACCCGAAACGCGGATTGAAAGAGAGGCGCTGGCGCTGCAAAAACTCAATGTCTTTTGCCTCGCGGACGATGCCAACTGGCGAACTCAGAGCGCATGGTGGCAAAGCTGCGTGGCAACGGTAACCTACATTTACTCGACGCTGAATCGCTACGATCCCACCTCTTTTGCTGATTCTCAGGCAATTATTGAATTCCGACAAAAATTAGCCTCAGAAATCAACAAACTGCAGCATGCCATTGCCGAAGGTCAGTGCTGGCAAAGCGACTGGCGGATCACTGAAAGTGAAGCGATGGCGGCACGGGAATGTAACCTGGAGAATATCTGCCAGACATTGTTGCAACTGGGTCAGATGGACCCGAATACGCCGCCAACGCCCGCCACCAAACCGCCATCAATAGTCGCCGACGCTTTTACCAATCCAGACTATATGCGCTACGCGGTAAAAACGCTGCTCGCCTGTTTGATCTGTTACACCTTCTACAGCGGCGTGGACTGGGAAGGCATTCACACCTGTATGCTGACCTGCGTGATCGTCGCTAATCCAAATGTCGGTTCGTCGTACCAGAAGATGGTGCTGCGTTTTGGCGGGGCCTTTTGCGGCGCGATTCTGGCGCTGTTATTCACGCTACTGGTCATGCCCTGGCTGGACAATATTGTCGAATTGCTGTTTGTGCTGGCACCGATTTTCCTGTTGGGCGCATGGATTGCCACCAGCTCTGAACGCTCTTCTTATATCGGCACACAGATGGTGGTCACCTTCGCGCTCGCCACGCTCGAAAACGTTTTTGGCCCGGTGTACGACCTGGTGGAAATTCGCGATCGCGCTCTGGGTATCATCATTGGTACCGTGGTGTCGGCGGTGATTTACACCTTTGTCTGGCCTGAAAGCGAAGCGCGCACGCTGCCGCAAAAACTGGCTGGCGCGCTGGGTATGTTGAGTAAAGTAATGCGGATCCCACGCCAGCAGGAAGTCACGGCTCTGCGCACTTATCTGCAAATTCGCATAGGTCTGCATGCGGCGTTTAATGCCTGTGAAGAGATGTGCCAACGCGTGGTGCTGGAGCGTCAACTGGACAGCGAAGAACGCGCCTTACTGATTGAACGTTCGCAAACGGTTATTCGTCAGGGCCGCGATATTCTTCACGCCTGGGATGCCACCTGGAACTCGGCGCAGGCGCTGGATAACGCACTACAGCCGGACAGAGCAGGTCAGTTTGCCGACGCACTGGAGAAATACGCCGCTGGTCTGGCAACCGCACTCAGCCGTTCTCCTCAAATAACGCTTGAAGAAACACCCGCCTCGCAGGCCATCCTGCCCACCTTATTAAAACAGGAGCAACACGTCTGCCAGCTTTTCGCCCGCTTGCCAGACTGGACAGCCCCGGCATTAACGCCCGCCAAGGAACAGGCACAAGGAGCCACACAATGATCAATCGTCAACTTTCACGTCTGCTGTTGTGCAGCATTCTCGGCAGCACGACGCTGATTTCCGGCTGTGCCCTGGTACGTAAGGATTCTGCGCCTCATCAACAGCTCAAACCGGAACAAATCAAACTGGCCGATGATATTCATCTTGCCAGCTCCGGCTGGCCGCAGGCGCAGTGGTGGAAACAACTCAATGACCCGCAGCTGGATGCGCTGATCCAACGGACTCTAAATGGTTCACACCCCCTCGCCGAAGCGAAACTGCGGGAAGAAAAAGCGCAGTCCCAGGCCGATTTGTTAGATGCCGGTTCACAATTACAGGTCGCAGCGTTAGGGATGCTCAACCGCCAACGCGTCTCGGCGAACGGCTTTTTAAGCCCTTATGCGATGGATGCGCCAGCACTGGGTATGGACGGGCCGTACTATACGGAAGCCACAGTCGGTTTGTTTGCCGGACTGGATCTCGATTTGTGGGGTGTGCATCGCTCAGCGGTTGCTGCCGCCATTAGCGCGCATAATGCCGCGCTGGCAGAAACCGCAGCAGTAGAGCTATCGCTGACCACGGGCGTAGCGCAGCTTTATTACAGTATGCAGGCCAGCTATCAGATGCTCGATCTGTTAGAACAAACTCGCGATGTGATTGATTACGCGGTGAAAGCGCACCAGAGTAAAGTGGCGCACGGTCTGGAAGCGCAAGTGCCTTTCCACGGCGCGCGGGCACAGATTCTGGCGGTCGATAAACAAATTGCTGCCGTCAAAGGGCAAATCACCGAAACGCGAGAATCTCTGCGTGCATTGATTGGCGCGGGAGCCAGCGATATGCCGGAGATCAAACCGGTGGCATTACCGCAAGTCCAGACCGGTATTCCGGCGACACTCTCTTATGAGTTGCTCGCCAGACGCCCGGATCTGCAAGCCATGCGCTGGTATGTTCAGGCGTCATTAGATCAGGTGGATTCCGCGCGGGCGCTGTTCTATCCGAGCTTTGATATCAAAGCGTTTTTCGGCCTGGATTCTATCCACCTGGATACCTTATTCAAAAAAACCAGTCGCCAGTTCAACTTTATCCCAGGTCTGAAATTGCCGCTGTTTGACGGTGGACGGTTGAATGCCAATCTCGAAGGCACTCGCGCCGCCAGCAACATGATGATTGAACGTTACAACCAGTCAGTACTGAACGCGGTGCGTGACGTTGCCGTCAACGGCACACGTCTGCAAACGCTCAACGACGAGCGAGAGATGCAGGCTGAACGCGTAGAAGCAACGCGCTTCACCCAGCGCGCAGCCGAGGCCGCCTACCAACGCGGCTTAACCAGCCGCTTACAGGCCACCGAAGCCCGGTTGCCAGTGCTTGCCGAAGAGATGTCATTACTGATGCTGGACAGCCGCCGGGTGATCCAAAGCATTCAGTTGATGAAATCGCTGGGCGGCGGGTATCAGGCGGCTCCCGTCGTCGAGAAAAAATAAAATGTCTACCGCGTGATGGCTGTCACGCGGTATTTCGTTTCGTCACGTCAAAACTGACGACAGCCTGTTTTTCGTCAGAGTTTTGAATAAATAGTGCCCGTAATATCAGGGAATGACCCCAAATAAAATGTGGCATAAAAGATGCATACTGTAGTCGAGAGCGCGTATGCGTGATTTGATTAACTGGAGCGAGACCGATGAAAAAAGTCGTCACGGTTTGCCCCTATTGCGCATCAGGTTGCAAAATCAACCTGGTCGTCGATAACGGCAAAATCGTCCGGGCGGAGGCAGCGCAGGGGAAAACCAACCAGGGTACCCTGTGTCTGAAGGGTTATTATGGCTGGGACTTCATTAACGATACCCAGATCCTGACCCCGCGCCTGAAAACCCCCATGATCCGTCGCCAGCGTGGCGGCAAACTCGAACCTGTTTCCTGGGATGAGGCACTGAATTACGTTGCCGAGCGCCTGAGCGCCATCAAAGAGAAGTACGGTCCGGATGCCATCCAGACGACCGGCTCCTCGCGCGGTACGGGTAACGAAACCAACTATGTAATGCAAAAATTTGCGCGCGCCGTTATTGGTACCAATAACGTTGACTGCTGCGCTCGTGTCTGACACGGCCCATCGGTTGCAGGTCTGCACCAATCGGTCGGTAATGGCGCAATGAGCAATGCTATTAACGAAATTGATAATACCGATTTAGTGTTCGTTTTCGGGTATAACCCGGCGGATTCCCACCCAATCGTGGCGAATCACGTAATTAACGCTAAACGTAACGGGGCGAAAATTATCGTCTGCGATCCGCGCAAAATTGAAACCGCGCGCATTGCTGACATGCACATTGCACTGAAAAACGGCTCGAACATCGCGCTGTTGAATGCGATGGGCCATGTCATTATTGAAGAAAATCTGTACGACAAAGCGTTCGTCGCTTCCCGTACAGAAGGCTTTGAAGAGTATCGTAAAATCGTTGAAGGCTACACGCCGGAGTCGGTTGAAGATATCACCGGCGTCAGCGCCAGTGAGATTCGTCAGGCGGCGCGGATGTATGCCCAGGCAGAAAGCGCCGCCATCCTGTGGGGCATGGGGGTAACCCAGTTCTATCAGGGCGTGGAAACCGTGCGTTCTCTGACCAGCCTCGCGATGCTGACCGGTAACCTCGGTAAGCCACATGCGGGTGTAAACCCGGTTCGTGGTCAGAACAACGTGCAGGGTGCCTGCGATATGGGCGCGCTGCCGGATACGTATCCGGGCTATCAGTACGTGAAAGATCCGGCTAACCGCGAGAAATTTGCCAAAGCCTGGGGCGTAGAGAGCCTGCCAGCGCATACCGGTTATCGTATCAGCGAGCTGCCGCACCGCGTGGCGCATGGTGAAGTGAGAGCGGCGTACATTATGGGCGAAGATCCGCTGCAAACTGACGCGGAACTGTCGGCAGTACGTAAAGCCTTTGAAGATCTGGAACTGGTTATCGTTCAGGACATCTTTATGACCAAAACCGCGTCGGCGGCGGATGTCATTTTACCGTCAACGTCGTGGGGCGAGCATGAAGGCGTGTTTACTGCGGCTGACCGTGGCTTCCAGCGTTTCTTCAAGGCGGTTGAGCCGAAGTGGGATCTGAAAACGGACTGGCAAATCATCAGTGAAATTGCCACTCGTATGGGTTATCCGATGCACTACAACAACACCCAGGAGATCTGGGATGAGTTGCGTCATCTGTGCCCGGATTTCTACGGTGCGACTTACGAGAAAATGGGCGAACTGGGCTTCATTCAGTGGCCTTGCCGCGATACTTCAGATGCCGATCAGGGGACTTCTTATCTGTTTAAAGAGAAGTTTGATACCCCGAACGGTCTGGCGCAGTTCTTCACCTGCGACTGGGTAGCGCCAATCGACAAACTCACCGACGAATACCCGATGGTACTGTCAACGGTGCGTGAAGTTGGTCACTACTCTTGCCGTTCGATGACCGGTAACTGTGCGGCACTGGCGGCGCTGGCTGATGAACCTGGCTACGCACAAATCAATACCGAAGACGCCAAACGTCTGGGTATTGAAGATGAGGCATTGGTTTGGGTGCACTCGCGTAAAGGCAAAATTATCACCCGTGCGCAGGTCAGCGATCGTCCGAACAAAGGGGCGATTTACATGACCTACCAGTGGTGGATTGGTGCCTGTAACGAGCTGGTGACCGAAAACTTAAGCCCGATTACGAAAACGCCGGAATACAAATACTGCGCCGTGCGCGTCGAGCCGATCGCCGATCAGCGCGCCGCCGAGCAGTACGTGATTGACGAGTACAACAAGTTGAAAACTCGCCTGCGCGAAGCGGCACTGGCGTAATACCGCTTAAACTCACGTTAAAAGCGGTGATATTACCCAACGCCTTTGTATCAATCCGGAAACGACTCTCTGTTTCCGGATTTTTTTATACATACCTGCGCAGTCAAACCAGCCTATCCTGGTTATTAGCGACGTCTTCTCGGTTGTTCTTCTATTCCAGTCACGATTGCAAATGAGAATTATCTTTACTCAATTCTCATCGCGGCCTAACGTAATAATACTTTACATTTGATGAACCAAATTTCGGTAAGGTGAGAAATCATCGACCGTTTAACTCGTTCTATTAACGGGATATTTTGGCGCGATTAATGCAACAAAACCCCGTCTGATAGAATATTAATAACCTCAAAGTAATTTCAGGGATTGGGAAGCATATGATTAAAAAACTATTACCTTTACTGGTTTTAAGCACAATTTCCGCCACAACCGTTGCCGCTACACCGCCTAATACGTTGGTTGTAGCCCAGGGGCTGGATGATATTGTGAGCCTGGACCCGGCAGAAGCTAATGAACTCTCAAGTATTCAGACTGTACCAAGTCTGTATCAACGCGTAGTGCAACCGGACCGTAATGATCCGACGAAAATTACTCCGATTCTGGCGGAAAGTTGGCAGGCTGACCCCGCAGCCAAAACGCTAACCATAAAACTGAAAAGCGATGCGAAATTTGCCTCTGGTAATCCGGTACGCCCGGAAGATGTGATTTACTCTTATGTCCGGGCTGTCACACTGAATAAATCCGGTGCGTTTATTCTCAATGTGCTGGGATGGCAGCCGGAAAATATCGCCAGCCAGTTGAAGAAAATCGATGACCATACCGTCCAGGTGCAATGGAGTGCCGACGTCAGCCCGGCTCTGGCACTGAATATTCTCTCCACACCAATCGCCTCAATTGTTGACGAGAAGCTGGTTGCGCCAAACGCCAAAAATAACGACTTTGGTAATGAATGGCTGAAGATGCATTCCGCTGGCAGCGGCGCGTTTAAAATGCGTACTTACCAACCGCATCAGGCCATCGTGATGGAAGCCAACGCCAGCTCACCAACCGGCGCCCCGAAACTGAAAAGCGTCATCATCAAAAATGTTCCCGATCCGGCAACACGTCGCCTGCTGATCCAACAAGGTGATGCTGATATGGCTCGTGATCTGGGAGCCGATCAAATCGATGCATTACAGGGTAAACCTGGCGTAAAAGTGATGAGCATTGCCTCCGCCGAACAGAACTACCTGGCCTTCAATACCGGTAACAAGGATAACCCGCTGATGAGTAATCCTGCGTTCTGGGAGGCCGCTCGCTGGTTGGTCGATTACGACGGCATCACCAAAAATCTCTTAAAAGGACAATATTTTACCCATCAGAGTTTCCTGCCCGTGGGCTTTCCTGGAGCACTGGAAGAAACACCGTTTACCTTTAATCCAGCCAAAGCAAAAGAGATCCTCGCTAAAGCCGGAATCAAAGACCCGCACTTCACGCTTGATGTCGAAAATAAACCGCCATTTATTACCATCGCGCAGTCAATTCAGGCCAGCTTTGCTCAGGGCGGTGTAAAAGTTGATTTGCTGCCAGCCGCAGGGAGTCAGGTCTACTCTCGCGTTCGCGCCCACCAGCATCAGGGGGCCATTCGTATGTGGTTGCCTGATTATTTTGACGCACATTCCAACGCCAGCTCTTTCGCCTATAACGATGGCAAATCCAGCACCGTTGCCGGGTTAAACGGCTGGAAAATCCCGGAACTGAACAAAGAAACGCTGGCGGCCATCGCTGAACCTGATAGCACTAAACGTCTTGATTTGTATAAGAAAATGCAACAAGAACTACAACGTAGTTCCCCGTATGTCTTTATTGATCAAGGCAAAACGCAAATTGTCATGCGTGATAATGTGCAGGGGTATCAACAAGGGTTGAATGCCGATATGGTCTGGTTTGATCAGGTAACCAAATAACCCTGTATGCAACTCGCGTCCAGCCATGTTACCGGGCGCGGTACCAGGGCTGGCCTGTATTGCAGGCCAGCCGCTGATTTATCACTGTATGGAAAGATCATGTCTGTCGTTTTTTCCACTCGCGCAAGATGGCGAGGCAAACGCCCTCTGCTCGCGCTGTTGCAAGGGCTGTTTACCGTTGCTCTGACGCTACTCGGCCTGCTGCTGATTACCTTTGCGCTTTCGGCTCTCTCACCGGTCGATCGCGTACTACAAATCGTTGGCGATCACGCCAGCCAGTCCACCTATGATCAGGTACGCCACCAGTTAGGATTGGATCAGCCGTTAGCCGTCCAGTTCTGGCATTACCTGATGAATCTGGCACACGGCGATCTGGGCATCGCCAGCTCCACCGGGCAACCAGTACTCCAGGACTTGCTATCAGCATTCCCGGCGACCATTGAACTGGCAACGTTGGCGCTTATTGTCGGTGCTGTTGTCGGCGTCATTGCGGGTGTACTTTGCGCCCGTTATGTCGGTTCTCCGCTGGATTTCACCGTGCGAACATTAACTCTACTGGGAAATTCCGTCCCTGTTTTTTGGCTTGGTCTGCTGATGCTGGCGCTGTTCTACGCCAGACTGCAATGGAGTGCCGGGCCGGGCAGGCTGGATGATATTTATCAATTCACCATAGAACCCCGCAGCGGATTTGCGCTGATTGATACGTGGCTTTCTGGCGATCGCGAGGCATTTACCAATGCAATCAACCATTTGATACTTCCGGTTTTATTACTGGCGTACTTCTCGCTCGCCAGTATTACGCGCCTGACTCGTTCCGCCTGTCTTGGCGAAATGAATAAAGAATATATTCTGCTGGCGCGCGCCAAAGGGGCCAGCGAGATGACAATTTTGCTACGTCATGTTTTACCCAACATTCGCGGCACCTTGCTCACCGTTATCGCCCTCGCCTATACATCAATGCTGGAAGGCGCGGTACTGACAGAAACCGTCTTTTCATGGCCAGGTATTGGGCGCTACCTCACTACAGCGCTCTTCGCGGGTGATACCACAGCAATCATGGGAGGAACGCTGCTGATTGGCGTCTGCTTTGTGTTGATAAATAACTTAACCGACCTGCTGGTCCGGCTGACCGATCCGAGGTTACGCTGATGCCGATGTTTCTCTTTTTACGCCGTTTACGCCATTCACCCGCCGCGTTTTGCGGGTTGATAATTATCCTGTTATTGATGCTAATTGCGCTCTTCGCGCCGTGGCTGGCACCTCACGATCCTAACTGGCAGGATGCGGCGGCGCGATTACAAGCACCGAGTCGTCAGCACTGGCTCGGCACTGACAGTTACGGGCGAGACCTACTTTCACGTTTAATCTACGGCAGCCGCCCGGCACTGGGGCTGGTGGCATTGGTGACAATCATTACACTCCCGGTCGGTCTGCTGATTGGCATTTTAGCCGGGTACTACGGCGGCTGGCTGGAACGCGTGCTGATGCGTTTTACTGACATAGTAATGTCAATGCCGCGTTTAATTCTGGCTTTTGCTTTTGTTGCCATGCTGGGGCCGGGGCTGGTTAACGGCGCACTGGCCCTTGCATTAACCACCTGGCCTGCTTATGCGCGTCAGGCACGGAGTGAGATCCAACGTCTGCGACACAGTGATTATCTTGCCGCCGCAGAAATGATGGGCATCCGCGGCAGGCGTCTGCTGGCTGGTCATATTTTGCCATTGTGCCTGCCATCTGCCATTGTCCGTCTGGCGCTGGATTTAGCGGGTATCATTCTGGCGGCTGCTGGTCTGGGTTTTCTTGGGCTTGGTGCTCGCCCGCCAATGGCGGAATGGGGAGCCATGATCGCCGACGGTATGCAGGTCATTTTTGATCAATGGTGGATTGCCGCCGCTCCCGGCGCAATTATCTTAATTGCCAGTCTGGCCTTTAATCTGCTGGGTGATGGCTTGCGCGATGTTCTGGAGCCTCAACATGACTGACTCACGTCTTAGTATCAACAATCTCTGCGTCGATTATCCGGAGTCCCGGGTCGTCAACAATGTCAGTTTTACATTAGGCAATGAACGTCTGGCGCTGGTCGGTGAGTCGGGTTCAGGTAAGTCCATGACCGCCCGCGCCCTGATGGGGCTGGTGCGTAAACCGGGTGTAGTAACCGCGGACACACTTAACATTCTGGGGCGTGATGCACTCACCCTTAACGCGCGTGGATGGCAACAGTTGCGCGGTAACGATATCGCGATGGTATTGCAAGATCCGCGTTACGCGCTTAATCCAGTAAAGACAGTAAAAGCGCAACTGGAAGAGGCGCTTACGCTCCATCAACGTCTGAACCGCCGCGAGAAAGAAGAGAAAATAAACACCGCAATTCAGGCTGTCGGCCTCAATACGCGAGTACTGCAAAGCTATCCTCGTGAACTTTCTGGCGGCATGGGGCAGCGAGTGATGATTGCAATTGCGCTCATCAACGATCCCCGGGTATTGATTGCCGATGAGCCAACATCAGCACTAGATGTGCGCCTGCGTAATCAGATTCTGGAACTGCTGGTTACCCAGTGTGAACAACGTCAGATGGCAATGTTGCTGATCAGTCACGACCTGCCATTAGTTGCCCAATTTTGCCATCGGGTGCTGGTGATGTATCAGGGAAATAAGGTGGATGAAATGCACGCTGCTGCGCTACCTACAGCAACGCATCCTTACACGCGCACACTGTGGACTTGCCGCCCAAATGCACAAACTTACGGGCAGATGCTGCCGACGCTGGACAGGACGGCAATGACGCCGGAGAAATACCATGACGATTGTTGAAATTAATCACTTACAGGTGACTTTTGCTGAGAAAACCGCAGTTTCTGCCGCCAGTTTTTCGGTTAATGCCGGAGAGACATTTAGTTTAATTGGCGAATCAGGCTGCGGAAAATCCACGATTTTGCGCGTAATTGCTGGATTACAGCGCGACTGGCACGGTCAGGTGTCACTGTTTGGGCACACCATCAAACCAGGAATGCGTTTTCAGGGCGATCTCCGCCGCAATGTGCAAATGGTGTTTCAGGATCCCTATGCCTCGTTGCATCCCAATCATACTCTGTGGCGAACGCTGGCTGAACCACTCAAAATTCGTGGCGAAAGAGAAATAGAAAAACGCGTCCAGACTGCACTGGAACAGGTTGGCTTGCCTTTCGACGCCGCTCGTCGCTACCCACACCAGCTTTCCGGTGGTCAACGGCAACGTGTGGTTATTGCTCGCGCCCTGTTGTTACGACCACAACTTCTTCTGCTGGATGAACCCACCTCGGCGTTGGATATGTCGGTACAAGCGGAAATCCTTAATTTGTTGAATCAACTTAAGCTGGAACACCAAATGACATATCTGCTGGTCAGTCACGATGCCGATGTCATCGCGCATATGTCTGATCGAGCGGCATTGATGTCCGAGGGAAAAATTCAGCGATTTTTTGATCGCGACGCCATGGAAAAGGGGGAACATCGGATGGATTAAAAAACCTGACATTGCATTAATTCATTCTGCTTTCAGGTCTTTTTACAGTTGTTTTTTTGTCCACCCGAACACTTTATACTGTCTCTCCCCTACCAAACTTCATTATCAAAATGAAAAAAATTATCACTTTGATGTTGTTTTTGACATTCTTTGCCCACGCGAACGACTCCGAGCCTGGCAGCCAGTATTTAAAGGCAGCAGAGGCCGGAGACCGACGCGCACAATATTTTCTTGCCGACAGCTGGTTTAGCTCCGGCGATTTGAGCAAAGCCGAATATTGGGCACAGAAAGCCGCCGACAGCGGTGATGCCGATGCCTGCGCGCTGTTGGCGCAGATCAAAATCACCAATCCGGTCAGTCTGGACTATCCACAAGCAAAAGTGCTTGCCGAGAAAGCAGCGCAAGCGGGCAGTAAAGAAGGTGAAGTAACGCTGGCGCATATTCTGGTAAATACGCAAGCGGGTAAACCGGATTATCCAAAGGCGATTTCGCTGTTAGAAAACGCCTCGGAAGATCTGGAGAACGACTCTGCCGTCGATGCCCAAATGCTGCTTGGTTTGATTTACGCCAACGGCGTGGGCATTAAGGCCGACGATGACAAAGCAACCTGGTATTTCAAACGTAGCTCTGCGATTTCCCGAACCGGTTATTCCGAATACTGGGCGGGAATGATGTTCTTAAACGGTGAAGAGGGTTTTATCGAGAAGAATAAACAAAAGGCGCTGCACTGGTTGAATCTGAGCTGTATGGAAGGATTTGATACCGGTTGTGAAGAGTTTGAAAAATTAACTAACGGTTAAGGTAGGCGCAGCAAACGTCGCATCAGGCATTGATGTCGGATGCGGCGTAAACGCCTTATCCGACCTACAAAAATCACGCCAAATCAGGCTATTGCGCTGTCTGACGTAGGCCTGATAAGACACGTCAGCATCGCATCAGACATTGATGCCGGATGCGGCGTAAACGCCTTATCCGACCTACAAAAATCACGCCAAATCAGGCTATTGCGCTGTCTGGCGTAGGCCTGATAAGACGCGGCAAGCGTCGCATCAGGCGTTGATGTCGGATGCGGCGTAAACGCCTTATCCGACCTACAAAAATCACGCCAAATCAGGCTATTGCGCTGTCTGGCGTAGGCCTGATAAGACGCGTTAAGCGTCGCATCAGGCGTTGATGTCGGATGCGGCGTAAACGCCTTATCCGACCTACAAAAATCACGCTACATCAGGCTATTACTCAGTCAGGCATCCACACATTGCCGGGTGGATATCCCCCCGGCAATCTTCAATTACTGATCTGCTGTTTTATCAAATTTGCCCAACATTTCACGCTCGTAGGCCAGCGCTTTTTTACGGTCAAATTTGTGTTCCCACTTGGCAATCACCAGCACCGCCAGCGCATTACCCACCACGTTCAGCGCAGTACGCGCCATATCGAGGATACGGTCAACACCGGCAATAAACGCCAGACCTTCCAGCGGAATACCTACGCTACCCAGCGTTGCCAGCAGCACCACAAACGACACGCCCGGCACGCCAGCAATCCCTTTCGAGGTCACCATCAGCGTCAGCACCAGAATGATTTCCTGCCAGATGGACAGGTCAATGCCATACAGCTGAGCGATGAAAATAGCGGCAATACTTTGATACAGCGTCGAACCATCAAGGTTAAAAGAGTAACCGGTCGGCACCACGAAACTGGTGATCGACGCCGGTGCACCGTAGGCTTCCATCTTCTCAATAATTCGCGGCAGCACGCTTTCAGAACTGGCAGTAGAGTACGCCAGAATCAGCTCATCTTTCAGAATACGAATCAGGATCCAGACACTTAACCCGCACAGGCGCGCCACAATTCCCAGTACGACCAGCGCGAAGAACAGAATGGCGAAATGCACCAGCAGCACCAGTTTCGCCAGTGGCCACAGAGAAGAGAAACCAAAGTTAGCCACCGTCACCGCAATCAGCGCAAACACACCCACCGGCGCATAACGCATCACCATGTGAGTCACTTTAAACATGGTTTCAGAGATGGAGCGGAAAACGGTCACCAGCGGTTCACGATGCGTCGCGGGCAGGGATGAAAGCCCCAGACCAAACAGCACCGAGAAGAAGATGATCGGCAGCATTTCGCCTTTCGCCATCGACGCCACGATGTTCGTCGGCACCAGCGACAAAATCGTGCCCATAATGCCGTGGGAACTGCTTTGTACCGCTTCCGTAGTGCTCTGATATTTCGAGATATCGACGGTCGCCAGCTGCGACATATCCACCCCGGCACCGGGCTGGAAGACGTTCGCCAGAGTGATCCCCAAAATGATGGCGACGGTGGTGATCACCTCGAAGTAGATAATGGTTTTCGCACCAATACGCCCGAGCTGTTTGGCATCACCAACACCCGCGATACCCACCACCAGCGTGGAGATCACAATCGGCACAACAATCATTTTGATCAGATGGATGAAGATATCACCCGCCGGAGAGAGCAAATTGACGACCAGCCAGTCGCGGCTGTCGCTATGGTAGTGCAGGTAGCTTCCCAGGAGAATGCCCAGCACCATAGCAAACAGAATCTGCCAGGCCAGGCTGAATTTTATATTTTTCATCAGAATAACTTCCTCAATGGAGCGCCGTTCCCCGTTCAGAAACGCGAGAACGTGACATACTGCCAGGGCATGAATTGTGTTGCGTTGGTTTGTAGATTTTTTTAACGCTTATGATCAGTATCATTTGCGCGGTATGTTGCGCAACCCTTTAACAACAGAGCTTTTCGCTGCATTAATGCATAATAACGCGAGTTTATGGCAGGATTAATGAATAACCATTTGTTATAGAAGGATTTTTATTTGTTTAATCTGCAATAATACTGATTAGTGATTATTTTTGATTATATGTTCATTCGATTATTTTTTATGCAGCTCAATAACATAATCTTCATCACCAGATGATTAATCTGATCTCCGCTGCAACAATTTCGCCATATTAATCGACTCGACCAGCTGTGTCCGGTTGATCCGGGGTGAGTTGAGATCCATCACTTTTTGCCATAGTTCGATGGCTTGCGCGTAATTCGCCTGCATAAACGCATCGGAAGCCAGCAGCATCAGAGCGGTGATTTCGTTAGAGTCCAGCGCGAGGGCTTTGTCGATCATTGCGCGAGCCTGGACGGTCATATGTTGGCTGGCCTGGTAATACAGCACCGTCGCCAGCGCCGCATACAGTTCAGCGTTCTCACCACGTAGTTGCAACGCCTGACGGTACGCCAGCAGCGAATTGCTGTAATCGTTTTGCCACAGATAATACTCGCCCAGTAACGCCCACTGTTCGCTGTTTTGTGGATTAGCACGGATTTTATCCTGCAATGCCTGAAGCTGCGCTTCCGGGGTTTGCTGGCTGGCAAACTGATGCAGCGGATCGCGCTGACGCTGATACTCCGCACGTACCGCCTGCCATTTTGGACTTAACAGATAACTGCCGACACAGAGAAATACCATCAAAATCGTGAGTGTTGTCAGCATTTTCACCGGTATTTGGGGCTGTTTCATCGCTTCGCCCTCACTCGCCAGAGGATCAGTGCCATCAGCAGTAACAACACTACTGGCAGCGCCCACAACACCAGAGTCTGACCCGTTAACGGTGGGTTATAGCGAACAAAATCTCCGTAGCGTTCGGTCATCCAGCCAATGATTTCGACTTCACTTTTCCCCTCTTCCACCATGGTGTAAACCTGATGGCGCATACTGACTGCCACCGGCGCATTGGATTCCAGTAAGTTCTGATTCTGGCACTGCGGACAACGTAACTGGCTGGCAATATTTAACGCCTGTTCCTGTTGTTGCGGATTAGCGAATTGCCAGGTGTCTACAACCTGAGCGCGCGCAAAACAGGTAAATAACAGCAGTAGCGTGAGAAGCCCTTTATTCATCGCGCTTCCTTCCCCGCCATCCGCTTAACAATGCGCCCGCAATCATCAACAATCCTCCCCCCCAGATCCAGCGCACACCGCTTTGTACATACAAACGAAATGCGTAACGATCCGCTCCGGTTTTCTCTCCCATGACCGCATACCAGTCATGGATGCCGTTCCAGCGAATCGAGGGTTCCATCATTTGCTGACGGCGTGCTTCGTAAAAACGCCGCTCCGGCGTTAATTCACCAATGCGTTGCTGATGGTCAAACAGTGCCACTATCGCTTTTTCGCTGGTGTAATTGCCTTTGGCTTGCAGATCGAGGCGCTCAAAACGGAAGGTGTATCCTGCCAGCGTCACCTGCTGACCCGGCTGTAAATTCAGGCTGATCTCCTGACGGCTGACGCTGGAAACCACGATCCCCGCGGCAAATAACAGCACGCCCGCATGCGCCAGCAGCGTCGGAAGCCGCGCGCGTTTGCCAGAGACAAACGTCGCCAGCACAATCACCACCAGCATCAACAGAGCAAACGGTAACGTCGCGCGGTTAAAATACGGCGCGCCAACGGAGAGGCGTCCCCAGCCCAGCAGGCCGTAAATCATCGGATAAAGCGTTCCCACCAGCACGATCAGTAGCACTGCGCAAAACAGCAACAGCGTAGCGAGGATTAACATTTCCCGCGATAACCCCGAAAAACGCACCGCCGGGCCACCGTCCCGCGCTCGCCAGCCATACAGAGCCAGAGACGCAAGGCTAATCAGTACAAACAGGCCGAACAACGGCACGGCGCGGACGTTATCCAGCGCGAACGCATGAACCGAAACCAGAATGCCAGAACGGACAATCAACGTGCCCAGCAGCGACAGCATCAGAGTAACTATCGTCAGCAACAGCGACCAGTGGCGGAAAATCCCCCGCTGGCGTGTCAGGGATAAACTGTGCAGCAGCGCTGTGGCAGAAAGCCAGGGTAGTAAAGAGGCGTTTTCCACCGGATCCCAGAACCACCAGCCGCCCCAGCCCAGTTCGCAATAGGCCCACCAGGAACCGAGGATGATCCCCGCTGTTAATGCGCTCCAGCCAGGTAGTGCCCAACGCCAGCAAATTCGGGCGCAGGTACCATCAAACTCGCCGCGCAGTAAACTCGCCAGCGCCACGCTCGCCGCCACCATCAAACCGCCGTAGCCGAGATAAAGCAGCGGTGGATGAAAGATAAGACCGGGATGTTGCAGCATCGGATTGAGATCGCGGCCTTCGATTGCTGGTGGAAATATCCGCACGAAGGGATCGGACCACAGCACCACAAACAGTAGCAGTGCGGCGAGCATGAGAGATAAAACGGCTAGCGTCAGCGGAAATAGCGGATCGGTTTGCTGCCGGTAATGCCAGGCAAACAGCGCGCTCCAGGCGGAAAGCAGCAGCACCCAAAGCAACAGCGAACCTTCATGACCGCCCCACACCGCCGCCAGTTTGAGTTCCCACGACAGCAGGCTATAGCTATGTTGGGCGACATAAATAACCGAGAAATCGCTGATGAGAAAACAATACGTCAGTACGCCAAAGGCGAGCAGCAGGAGCGCGAACTGCGCCAGAATGCCGATGCAAGTGAGTCGCATCATGGCAGGCCAGCGCAACCGCACTCCCGCGAAGGCCGTCAACGGGATCAACACGTTGACCCCGAGACTTAACAACAACGCCAGAAAACCGACTTCAGGAAGGAATACGTCCAGAAACCACCTCTGTTCTGGCTTACGCCACCGTTAACTGCCCGGCGTAGAGAATGAAAAAGCGCAGCATCAACACGCCGACCAGGCTGGCCCCACATGCCGCCAGCACGGCAGGAATGCCGGAACTGCGATTGACCCACGGTTTGAGCAACATTGGCACAATCAGCCCCAGCCCGGCGACACCAAGCCAGAACCACCACGTCCAGAAACCGCCGCCCAATGCCGCCACCAGCGCACGCACTTTACCGTCATCGCCCAGCGCCAGACCGACAAAAAACGCCACCAGCAGGAAGATTTCACCCCATACCACGGGGATTTCCATACGGTGTACAAAGTGCGCTTCCGTGGAATGCGGGTTACTGCGTTGGCGTATCGCCATGGCGATCAGCGCCACCGCCGCACCGGACGAGATGCCGGAGAAGAGGAACAGCACCGGCAGGATCGGGTTATTGAGGAACGGATACGATTTCAGCGCCGACAGCAGAAAGCCGGTATAAGCCCCCAACAACACCGCCAGCACCAGCATCAATGTTTCCAGTCCGCGATGAACGGGCGTCAGCAGGCTCAAGACCTTTTGCACGATCCCCAGCTTCGGCAACCAGCGTTGTTGCAGGGCAAGCAAATCATGTTCAAAGATTTTCGCCAGCCACAGCACCAGCACCACCATGTAAAGCTGAAACAGCATCACCCCCATCGACATCACCGAGGTAAAACTGTAGTGGAACATCAGCTTCCAGAAGGTCCACGGTCTTGTCAGGTGGAAGACGAGGATCAACAGACCGAGGATCACCGCGCCAGGCCCGACAATCAGCGTGGTGCGCAGCAACGTACTGTCTGCACCGCCTGCCTGCGGGTAGAAGCGACGTAACAGCACGGCCAGTGTCACCAGACCGGCAGAAATACCAATCAAAAACAGGTAGATGGCAATCGGCCAGTCCCACACCAGCGATTCAAAATGAAATGCGGAAGTCTGCGTCATTGGCTCACCTCCCCGTATTTAAACGGTACGCGGTACAGCTTCGGTTTGGTGCCCAGCGCCAGCTTGTAGCGGTAAGTGGGCTTCTGGCGCAGCAGTTGCGAAATCTCACTGTTGGGATCGTCCAGATTGCCAAACGTCAGCGCCTTCGTCGGGCAAGCTTCAACGCACGCGGGCAGCTTACCGGCCTGCAAATGGGTCTTACGGCAGAAATCGCATTTGTCCGCCGTCTTCGTGACCGGATGGATAAAGCGCACGCGGTACGGACAGGCGGCGATGCAGTACTGACAACCGACGCAGAGATCCGGATTAACATCGACAATCCCACTGGCAGCGTCGCGAAAAGACGCACCGGTCGGGCAGACGTCAACGCACGGCGCATGATCGCAGTGCTGGCAAGACTTACGGAAGAAGCGATATTTCACATCAGGAAATTCGCCCTGCGGCTCGCTACGAATAATCGTCAGGCGCGAGACGCCTTCCGGCACCTTGTTCACTTTCCGACAAGCATCCATACAGGCGGTACAGCCGATGCATAACGACTCGTCATGCACCATGCCGTAACGCACCCCATTGATATTCAACGTTTTCGCCACCACGCGCCCTGCGGTGCCGCTGACGGCGGCCAGCACACCGACGCCGGTGAGAAACTGGCGACGAGACCAGGTCATGGCTGCTCCTTAAGCAACGGAACAGACGCCGGGTTAAAGTTCGGATTGGTGCGCTGATCGCTGTGGCAATCGACGCAAATCTTAATCCGTCCTTTGTCACTTAACGTCTGCATCGTATCTTGCTGTGGATGCAGGGAATGGCAGCTGGCGCACGCCACTTTGGTTACGTGGACATCGTGCGGCCAGAATGCTTTTTGCAACTGTTCCGGCAGATGGCAGGACATACAGACGCTGTTCTGCTCTCCAACCTTGTACATCGGCTCGTTAAAGCGCATCACATCTTTCACCCCTTCGCGGTGTTGCGGTGATGGCTGGCCGTGACAGTTGGTGCAGGTGACCGGCAGTTTGTTATTCGGGTTGATAACGGAAGCATGTTTGCCATGCATACCTTCGGTATCTGGCTTATGACAGTCCAGACAGGCGGCATCCGGGTTACGCTGCTGGGTAACTTCGTAGCGATCACCAGATGCCTGCGCCGCAGGGGTAGCGGTAATTCCGTTCAGGCTCCACAACAGGCCCGACGCCAGCACCCCGGCAGTTAATAACGAACGTAATACGCTCATATTCACTCCATTGTGTTTTCCGCCCCTTGCGAGGCGGAACGGGGTTATTGGCTTAACAGACCGTTTTTACGTGCCTGCTCTTCCCACTGCGGGATCACCGTTTTGATGAAGTCCTGCTTCTCGGCCTTGATTTGCTCCATGTTCAGGCCAATGGCCTGCTGGGCTTTCTCTTTGGTCGAGATATCCGGGATCTGGATTTCATGGGTAATGCCTTTGGTCGCCAGCAGGCGCGCCAGTTTGGTGCGTGCATCCGCCGCTTTATCCATCGCCGTACCGAGCATCCTCAGACCTTCTTCCGGTGCGTGCATATGAATGCCGTGGGAAGCGATCGCCAAATCCCAACGCCACTGGGCATGACGGATATCGTCCTGAATCGGCTTCATTTCGGCTTCCGTTGCGCCTGCATCCAGCGCCGCTTTCGCTTCGAAGTGAGCGTGAACCAGTTGATCTTCAACCTTGATTTTCAGGTCGTTAATCGACTGCTTACGTTCCGCGACCACTTTTTGCAAGGCAGCTTTGTCCTGGGTATGGCAGTTCGCACAAGTCTGGGCGAAGTTATCAAACGGATTACCAATTTTATGGTCGGTGTAGAGTTTGCCTTCGGCGTTCTGCACTTTTGGCATATGGCAATCGATACAGGTCACGTTGTTTTTGCCGTGAATGCCCGCTGTCCAGGTTTCATATTCCGGGTGCTGCGCTTTCAGCATTGGCGTTTTCGACAGGGAGTTAGTCCAGTCAGAGAAGGCAATTTTGTCGTAATACTGCTCCATATTTTCGACTTTCATGCCGTCATCCCACGGGAATTTAACCGCTTTGTTTTTGCCGTCGAAGTAATACTCCACATGGCACTGACCGCAAACCATCGATTGCTGGTCGAAACGTCCGGCTTTCTCAAAAGGTTTACCAATGGCTTCCATCGCGCGAGCCGCATACGGACGGGAAAGGGTTAACTCCGGTTTGCCTTTGGCGAACTCTGGTGAGGCGGTGTTATGGCAATCGGCACAACCTAAGTTGTTGACGATTTCCGGGCCGCCGCGCGCCCATTTACCGTGGAAGTAGCCATCTTCGCCGTCTTTCTGGATCAGACGCGCCACATCCGGGCTTTTACAACTCCAGCACGCCATCGGTAGCGGACCATCTTCAGCGTTTTTCGGCGCACCGGTACGCAAGGTTTCACGCACATCGGTCACAGCAAAGGCATGTCCACGCGGCTTGTTGTAATCGCGCGAGAAGGGATACCCCGCCCACAGGATCACCAGCCGTGGATCTTCCGCCAGGGCGTCAACACGCTCTGACTGTTCCGAGGTAGCTTTCCAGGAGAGATATTGATCGGGATGCTGCGGGGCAAAGGTTTCATTCTTCGCTTCCACAGTTACAGGTGTTGCGGGAGCAGCCGTTTGTTCAGCGTGAACAGAAGTGAAAAAGAAAAAAGGAATCAATAAGCTGAAGATACGGCGTGCGTTTATTTTTATCCTTGTCATAGGGCTTCATCCGAATTGAGCCATTGTTGCAATGGCGGTTTTTATTGTTTTTCACGACAGTAACCGCACCTACACTGTCATGACATTGCTCGCCCCTATGTGTAACAAATAACCACACTATGAATGTTGTCTTTAATCAATTGTAAGTGCATGTAAAATACCACTTTAGAGTTAGTCGGTATCTTCCTCTTTTTCAACAACATGCATAACTGCATGTTCCTCAAAGAATTAATCAACTTTTGTTGCTGACCTTCAAAAATTACCCTGCCGTTTATTTGCACAATTCTACTTTTGCGTGATCTGTCGCCCAAATACTAAACAAAACTGCCAATACCCCTACATTTAACGCTTATGCCACATATTATTAACATCCTACAAGGAGAACAAAAGCATGAGTCAAATTCACAAACACACCATTCCTGCCAACATCGCAGACCGTTGCCTGATAAACCCTCAGCAGTACGAGGCGATGTATCAACAATCTATTGACGCACCAGATACCTTCTGGGGCGAACAGGGAAAAATTCTCGACTGGATCACACCGTACCAGAAGGTGAAAAACACCTCCTTTGCCCCCGGTAATGTGTCCATTAAATGGTACGAGGACGGCACGCTGAATCTGGCGGCAAACTGCCTTGACCGCCATCTGCAAGAAAACGGCGATCGTACCGCCATCATCTGGGAAGGCGACGACGCCAGCCAGAGCAAACATATTAGCTATAAAGAGCTGCACCGCGACGTCTGCCGCTTCGCCAATACCCTGCTCGAACTGGGCATTAAAAAAGGTGACGTAGTTGCGATTTATATGCCGATGGTACCGGAAGCCGCGGTCGCGATGCTGGCCTGCGCCCGCATTGGCGCGGTACATTCGGTGATTTTCGGCGGCTTCTCGCCGGAAGCCGTTGCCGGACGCATTATCGACTCCAGTTCACGACTGGTGATCACTTCCGACGAAGGTGTGCGTGCCGGGCGTAGTATTCCGCTGAAGAAAAACGTTGATGACGCGCTGAAAAACCCGAACGTCACCAGCGTAGAGCATGTGGTGGTACTGAAGCGTACTGGCGGAAAAATTGACTGGCAGGAAGGGCGCGACCTGTGGTGGCACGACCTGGTTGAGCAAGCCAGCGATCAGCACCAGGCGGAAGAGATGAACGCCGAAGATCCGCTGTTTATTCTCTATACCTCCGGTTCTACCGGTAAGCCAAAAGGCGTGCTGCACACTACCGGCGGTTATCTGGTGTACGCGGCGCTGACCTTTAAATATGTCTTTGATTATCATCCGGGCGACATCTACTGGTGCACCGCCGATGTGGGCTGGGTTACCGGACACAGTTATTTGCTGTATGGCCCGCTGGCCTGCGGCGCGACCACGCTGATGTTTGAAGGCGTACCGAACTGGCCGACGCCTGCCCGTATGGCGCAGGTGGTGGACAAGCATCAGGTCAATATTCTCTATACCGCGCCCACGGCGATTCGCGCGCTGATGGCGGAAGGCGATAAAGCGATCGAAGGCACCGACCGTTCGTCGCTGCGCATTCTCGGTTCCGTGGGCGAGCCAATTAACCCGGAAGCGTGGGAGTGGTACTGGAAGAAGATCGGCAACGAGAAATGCCCGGTGGTCGACACCTGGTGGCAGACCGAAACTGGCGGTTTCATGATCACACCACTGCCTGGCGCTACCGAGCTGAAAGCCGGTTCGGCAACACGTCCGTTCTTCGGCGTGCAACCGGCGCTGGTCGATAACGAAGGTAACCCGCTGAAGGGGGCCACCGAAGGCAGTCTGGTGATCACCGACTCCTGGCCGGGTCAGGCGCGTACGCTGTTTGGCGATCACGAACGTTTTGAGCAGACCTACTTCTCCACCTTCAAAAATATGTATTTCAGCGGCGACGGCGCGCGTCGTGATGAAGATGGCTATTACTGGATCACCGGGCGCGTGGACGACGTGCTGAACGTCTCCGGTCACCGCCTGGGGACGGCAGAGATTGAGTCGGCGCTGGTGGCGCATCCGAAAATTGCCGAAGCCGCTGTGGTCGGTATTCCGCACAATATTAAAGGTCAGGCGATCTACGCCTACGTCACGCTTAATCACGGGGAGGAACCGTCACCAGAACTGTACGCAGAAGTCCGCAACTGGGTGCGTAAAGAGATTGGCCCGCTGGCGACGCCAGACGTGCTGCACTGGACCGACTCCCTGCCTAAAACCCGCTCCGGCAAAATTATGCGCCGTATTCTGCGCAAAATTGCGGCGGGCGATACCAGCAACCTGGGCGATACCTCGACGCTTGCCGATCCTGGCGTAGTCGAGAAGCTGCTTGAAGAGAAGCAGGCCATCGCGATGCCATCGTAACCCACAATTGTCGGATGCGCTCCGACCTACATCTGGCAACGGCTGTAGGTCGGATAAGATGCGCCAGCATCGCATCCGACAACAAGCGCCGGATGCGGCGTGAATGCCTTATCCGGCCTACATTCGGCAAGGGTTACCCAAGCGTTAACCTTCTCCCATAAGGGAGCGGGAATTAAAACAATCCCTACATTACCTCTGGAGAATCTGTGATGAATGGTACGATTTATCAGCGGATAGAAGACAATGCGCATTTCAGGGAGTTAGTCGAAAAACGGCAACGGTTTGCCACCATCCTGTCGATTATTATGCTGGCAGTTTATATCGGCTTTATTTTACTGATCGCCTTCGCGCCCGGCTGGCTGGGCACCCCGCTGAATCCGAACACCAGCGTCACACGCGGTATTCCAGTCGGTGTCGGGGTAATTGTGATCTCCTTTGTTCTCACTGGTATCTACATCTGGCGGGCGAACGGCGAATTCGACCGTCTTAATAATGAAGTCCTGCATGAGGTACAAGCATCATGAAAAGAGTTCTGACGGCGCTTGCCGCCACACTCCCTTTCGCAGCTAACGCCGCGGATGCTATTAGCGGGGCCGTAGAGCGCCAGCCAACGAACTGGCAGGCGATTATTATGTTCCTGATTTTCGTCGTGTTTACGCTCGGCATTACCTACTGGGCGTCAAAACGCGTACGTTCGCGTAATGACTACTACACCGCAGGCGGCAATATCACCGGTTTTCAGAACGGGCTGGCGATTGCCGGGGACTATATGTCCGCCGCCTCATTCTTGGGGATCTCCGCGCTGGTGTTTACCTCCGGCTATGACGGCTTAATTTACTCGCTGGGCTTCCTGGTGGGCTGGCCGATCATTCTGTTCCTGATTGCCGAACGTCTGCGTAACCTCGGTCGCTACACCTTTGCCGATGTGGCCTCTTACCGTCTGAAACAAGGGCCGATTCGTATTCTTTCGGCCTGTGGTTCTCTGGTGGTGGTGGCGCTTTACCTTATCGCCCAGATGGTGGGCGCAGGTAAACTGATCGAGCTGCTGTTTGGCCTTAACTATCACATTGCGGTAGTGCTGGTCGGCGTGCTGATGATGATGTACGTCCTGTTCGGCGGCATGCTGGCGACCACCTGGGTACAAATTATTAAAGCCGTGCTGTTGCTGTTCGGTGCCAGCTTTATGGCCTTTATGGTGATGAAACACGTCGGCTTTAGCTTCAACAATCTGTTCAGCGAAGCGATGGCGGTACACCCGAAAGGTGTCGACATCATGAAGCCGGGCGGGCTGGTGAAAGATCCTATCTCCGCGCTCTCTTTGGGGCTAGGACTGATGTTTGGTACGGCGGGCTTGCCGCATATTCTGATGCGCTTCTTTACGGTCAGCGATGCCCGCGAAGCACGTAAGAGCGTGTTCTACGCCACCGGATTTATGGGCTACTTCTACATCCTGACCTTTATTATCGGCTTTGGCGCGATCATGCTGGTCGGTGCGAATCCGGAATATAAAGACGCGGCGGGCCATCTGATTGGTGGTAACAACATGGCAGCAGTTCACCTGGCCAATGCGGTGGGCGGCAACCTGTTCCTCGGCTTTATTTCAGCGGTTGCTTTCGCCACCATTCTTGCGGTGGTTGCGGGTCTGACGCTGGCGGGCGCATCGGCGGTGTCTCACGACCTGTACGCTAACGTCTTCAAAAAAGGTGCGACCGAACGTGAAGAGCTGCGGGTATCGAAAATCACCGTACTGATCCTCGGTGTGATTGCCATTATCCTCGGCGTGCTGTTTGAGAATCAGAACATCGCCTTTATGGTGGGGCTGGCGTTTGCCATCGCGGCGAGCTGTAACTTCCCGATCATTCTGCTTTCCATGTACTGGTCGAAACTGACTACCCGTGGCGCAATGCTGGGCGGCTGGTTAGGACTGATTACTGCGGTGGTGCTGATGATCCTCGGCCCGACGATTTGGGTACAGATCCTCGGTCACGAAAAAGCCATTTTCCCGTATGAATACCCGGCGCTGTTCTCTATCAGCGTGGCATTCCTCGGTATCTGGTTCTTCTCGGCAACGGATAATTCAGCGGAAGGTGCGCGCGAGCGTGAACTGTTCCGTGCGCAGTTTATCCGCTCCCAGACTGGCTTTGGCGTTGAGCAGGGCCGCGCGCATTAATCTCTCCCCTTCCCCGGTCGCTTGATCGGGGAATTTCTTCAGAACATCATCCTGGCCACCAGCGGCGAAACCAATACCATCAATACACCTGAAAGCATCATGACCAGGCTTGCAACTACGCCTTCTTGTTGACCCAGTTCATACGACCGCGCAGTCCCGGCACCATGAGATGCCGCGCCGAATCCAGCACCTTTCGCCATCCCTTCGCGAATAGAGAGACGTAAAAACAACACGTCGCCAATCGCCATGCCAAACACACCGGTGACCACCACAAACAGCGCCACCAGATCAGGCTGTCCGCCGAGCGACTGGCTCGCTGCCAAAGCAAATGGCGTAGTGACCGAACGCACCGCCAGGCTACGCTGGATCTCATCTGGCAGGGTAAACAATCGCGCCAGCCACACTGAGCTGGTCACTGCCACCACCGTTGCCGTCAGTACGCCTGCCGTCAACGACATCCAGTGACGCTTAATGATCGCCCGATTGTCATACACTGGTACCGCAAAGGCGATGGTGGCCGGACCTAATAGCCATAGTAACCAGTGCGCTTCGCCAATATAGTTTTGCCAGGAAATATTGCCAAAAACCAGCAGCATAACCAGTAGCGTAGGCGTCAGCACCAGAGGCATCAATGGCAATTTACGAAAGCGGCGATAAAGGCGTTTGTTAAGAAAATAGATAACTAGCGTAATTGCCAGACAGAGCATACTTAGCTGAAAATTAGCCACGGTTTAACCTGCGCATTTCATAGCGATAGACTTTTTCCACTACCCAGGCAGTCGTGCCCAGCACCATCACCGTACTCAGCGCGATCACAGCAAAAATACGCCAGCCATCCACCAGTAATAGTTGTGCATAGTTCACCACAGCCACCACGGCAGGGACAAAAAACAGCAACATTTCGGCCAATAGCCAACGCGCCCCGGCTCGAACCCATTGCAGAGGAAGAATGCGACAAACAATCAGCGCCAGCATCAGGATCATCCCCACCAGGTTGGCAGGCAGCGGCAAATGCAGCCAGGAGACGAGATACTGCGCAAAAATAAATAAACCTGCATACAGCACAACCTGAAAAAATACCTGGATAGATTGCACTACGGCAGGGGTAATGCGGCGAAGCGCCACGGGCATGAGAGGATATCCTGAAAATAAAACAGAATGGTAAGTATAGAGAGCGCTCGCCCCTGACTGAAATGAATTAAAATCATTGCAGGTATAGTCAAAGGGAATAGTTATGGATATCAGAACGCTGCGTTATTTTGTCGAAGTCGTGCGCCAGCAAAGCTTCACCCGCGCAGCGGAGAAGTTGTTTGTCACCCAACCAACTATCAGCAAGATGCTGAAGAATCTCGAAGATGAGCTGAACTGTATATTGTTGATCCGCGATGGTCGTCGGCTGCTTCTCACTGATACTGGTCGCGTCGTATTTGAGCGCGGGCTGGCTTTACTGGCTGAGTTTCGGCAACTGGAAGCTGAGCTTAGCGATATCAATCAGCTTAAAACCGGCGTTTTGCGGCTGGGAATCCCGCCGATGGTTGGGATGTTGATGGCCGGGCCGATTGGCCTTTTTCGCCAGCGTTACCCCGGCGTAGAATTGAAAATTTCGGAGTTTGGTGGTCTGACGGTACAACAAGCGGTGATGAACGGTGAACTGGATATGGCACTGACAGCCCTGCCAGTAGAAGAAAGCGGCCTGACAACGTTATCGCTGTTTAGTCATCCACTATGTGTACTGACGCCACATTCAGGTAAATGGCTTGAATGTGATGCCGTCTCACCGGAGACATTGGCGGAACATCCTCTACTTATCTATAACGAAGATTTTGCCTTAAGTAAGCAATTGATGAAGTTATTCGATGAACATGGCGTTAAGCCGAGAATTGCAGTTCGCAGCGGGCAATGGGATTTTCTCGCCGCGATGGTTCAGGCCGGTGTCGGAATAGCCATATTGCCGGAACCCATTTGCCAGCGATTAGATAAAAACACCTTAAAATGGCTACCGCTGGAAAGCGAACTAAGCTGGAAATTAGGAATGATTTGGCGTGAGGGCGTTTACCTTTCCCACTCTGCCCACGCGTGGCTGAGCTGTTGTGAAGGATACTGGTTAACGCCAGAGTAAGTCGGGTTGGCGGGCTCGCCCGCCAACCATGCAGATTACTGATTTTCCTCAATCAGCAACGCTTCAAGCAAATCGAGATCGTGCAGTAATTTTTGCAGCGTTTCGTTACTGATCTCCCGCGTGGCGCGCAGGTGGTACAGTTCAGCACGTTCAGAACGCAATGCCGCCAGACGGAAGCGACGCTCCAGGTTCTCTTCCAGGATTGAACTTTCTACATCATTACGTCCATCGGCGCGACGACGCAGGTTACCAATGACGCGAGAACTAACCTCTGTGAGCAGCTGGTTATCGATATTCTCTTCGGTATCCGCCGCCAAACGCTCCTCCATTTTCTGGATCGCCACAATCGCCACTTCTGCCGTTGCCGCTCGTGCAATACGTTCCTCTTTCAATTGTTGCGAATGGTCCGCGACTTCTATGTGTTGTAGCAGAATAGGCAACATCACCACGCCGACAAACAACGAGAAGAGAATGACGCCAGCCGCCAGGAACACCAACTCATAGCGCGCAGGGAAGACGTTACCATCCGGCAAGAGAAGCGGGATAGAGAGCACACCGGCCAGAGTGATCGCCCCACGCACCCCGGCGAAAGACGCGATCAGGATTTCTCGTGTAGTCCACGAACCAAACTCCATCGGCTTCTTCTTCAGGAAGCGGTTGCTGAACTTTTTCATCGTCCACAGCCAGCCGAAACGGACCAGCATCAGCGCCGCATATATCAGAATAATATCGGTAAACAGCATCCAGATTTCGACGTTAGGATCGATTTCTGCCGCCATCAGCGACGTCTCCAGAATCCCCGGCAACTGCAGACCTAACAGCAGGAACACCATGCCGTTAAAGACAAATTCCAGCATCGCCCAGGTGCTGTTTGCGCGCAGGCGCATTGCCAGCGGCGCACGGCGCATCACACCGGAGCGGGTGATGGTCATCCCGGCGGCAACCGCAGCGAGGATGCCGGAAACGCCAATATGTTCCGCAATCAGATAAGAAGCGAATGGCAGCAAGAACAGCAGAACGATCTGCGTCGCGGGTTCATCACCGCCCCAGCGGCTGAGGAATCGCAGCGAGCGACCATACAGCCAGCTCACCACAAAACCGGCGAGAATACCGCCTATTGCCACTTTCATAAATTCGACCGTCGCACCGCCGACGGTGAAGATCATTGTCCCCATCGCCACTGCCACGGCAAACTTCAACGACACCAGGCCGGAGGCGTCATTCATCAACGCTTCGCCCTGCAAAATGCCCATGATTTTTTTCGGGATGCGCCCCTCGCCAACAATCCCGGAGAGCGCTACAGCATCGGTCGGAGAAAGCACCGCAGCCAGCGCAAAGGCGGGGATCAGCGGAATGCCCGGCACCACCCAGTAAATAAGGAAGCCAATGCCGACCACGGTGACCACCACCAGCGCCAGCGCGAGGCCGAAAATCTCTCGCCCATGTTCGAGAAATTCACGGGTCGGCGTTTTCCAACCATCAGCGAACAGCAACGGCGGGATAAACAAGACTAAAAAGAGTTCAGGATCAAACTCCACATGCAAACCAAACGTCGGCCACGCCAGTAGCGCACCGATGGCGATTTGCATAAGCGGAAGCGGGATCTGAAAGGGCATGACACGAGTGACCACCCCGGACAGCGAGACCACGAGGGTCATTATCAGTATGGTGAAGAAGATTTCCATGCGTTCCCTGTTTGCGATGTTTTTTATGATCTGAGAAAGGCGTTATGCCTGAATTCTCATTTTTTCAGAATATCGCAAAAGCTCACACAATGTGCGGAGAAAATAAAAACGGGCAGCCATTGCCACCCGTTTTCAGAATCCTATGTAAGATTAGATAGCCCAGCCACCCGCATAGAAGGTCACCAGCGCCACGGCAATAACGACCGTACCGATGTTCAACTTGCGCCATTCGCCGGAAACCAGACGACCAATCACCAGAGTCGCGAAGCCAATCATGATGCCTGTTACGATGTTACAGGTCAGCACGATGAATACCGCCGTAACCAGACCCGCCATCGCATCAACAAAATCAGCAAAGTCGATTTTCGCCACGTTGCTCAGCATCAGCAGGCCAACGTACATCAGCGCCGGAGCCGTTGCGTACCCCGGAACGAGGTAAGAGAGCGGAGAGAGGAACAGAATCAGCAGGAACAGCACGCCAACGGTGATAGCCGTCAAACCGGTTTTACCGCCCGCCGCCGTACCCGCCGCAGACTCGATGTATACCGCTGCCGGAGCTGCACCCACCAGGCCAGAAAAAACGCTGCTCATGGAGTCGGTGGTCAGTGCTTTCCCGCCGTCGATGATCTGCCCATCTTTATCCAGCAGGTTCGCCTGACCGGCGACGGCACGGATAGTTCCGGTGGCATCAAATACTGCCGTCATCACCAGTGCCAGAACACTTGGCAGGACTACAGGATTCAGCGCGCCCATAATGTCCAGGCTGCCTATCAGTGAATTGCCGTTTTCATCGCTCAATGAAGGCATGGCGAAAACGCCGGAGAAATGGACGTTAGGATCGAAGATCAAACCGACAATTGAGATACCGATAATGGTCAGCAGAATGCCGCCAGGGACTTTCAGTTTTTCCAGGCCGATAATCACTGCCAGCCCCACCAACGACATCATCACCGGAAAGGTCGTAAAATCCCCCAGCGCGACGGGCAGACCATCAAGCGGGTTTTTAATCACCAGACCGACACCATTAGCGGCAATGAGCAGCAGGAACAGACCGATACCAATCCCCGTGCCGTGCGCCACACCGTGCGGCAAGTTGCGCAAAATCCAGCTACGGATACCCGTGGCAGAAATTACCGTAAACAGCACACCCATCAGGAACACGGCACCCAGCGCGACAGGTACGCTAATATGTTGCCCCAGCACCAGACTGAATGCGGTAAACGCCGTCAGAGAGATGGCGCAACCAATCGCCAACGGCAGATTAGCCCACAGACCCATCACGATAGAACCGAGTCCGGCAACCAGACAGGTTGCAACGAAAACTGCCGCAGGCGGGAAGCCCGCTTTACCCAACATGCCTGGAACGACGATAACCGAGTAGACCATCGCCAGAAACGTTGTTAACCCGGCAACCACTTCCTGACGGACAGTGCTTCCACGTTGTGAAATTTTAAACCAGGCGTCGAGTGAACCGCCGGTACGCGCTGATGGCGTAGACATAAGAAAACATCCCCTGAGAGTTTAATTTTCGTCAAGATGCGTGGCGGACAATCCCCTGCCAGCGAAACGTTATCTTCCTGCTCCAGGTTTGCGACAATTTGCTGCGTCGCAAAAAAAGCAAACGTTTAGCTCCGCGCATACAAAACGGGTGGTAAAAAAAGCAAACGATTATCCGGCGATCATAGCGGCTTTTTCAACCGAAGTTTGCTGCTTTTTTCTCTTTTATTGTCTTGACGATGAAAAACCAGGCAATTGATGCGCAAACGTTATCGTCGATGCGCAAGATTGCAGCGTTATCGAGCCGTATACCGTTCAGGATTGCGATAAAAAATCGTCTGAGATGACAAAAATATTGCGGCTAAAAAGTGTACTTTTACACTGGCGAAGAAACGCCGGTAACATACAATTAAAGCATCAACACCAACCGGAACCTCCACCACGTGCTCGAATGAGGTGTGTTGACGTCGGGGGAAACCCTCCTGTGTACCAGCGGGATAGAGAGAAAGACAAAGACCGGAAAACAAACTAAAGCGCCCTTGTGGCGCTTTAGTTTTGTTCATCTTCCAGTAAGCGTGCGCCGGTACCTTCTTCTCCTAAGCGGTCGCCCGGGTTACGCAACGGGCAATCACTGCGCGAAAGGCAGCCACAACCAATACATCCATCCAGTTCGTCACGCAGCGCCACTAAGGTATGAATGCGCCGATCCAACTCTTCTCGCCATTGGGACGAAAGCTGTTTCCACTCTTTCGCACTTAACGTATGCCCTTCTGGCAACACGCCAAACGCTTCACGAATGGTTGCGAGCGGAATGCCAATACGCTGAGCAATTTTGATAATTGCGACATATCGCAACACATCACGTTTATATCGCCGCTGATTGCCGCTATTACGGATACTGGTAATCAACCCTTTGCTTTCATAGAAATGCAGCGCCGATACCGCCACACCGCTGCGTTTCGCCACTTCGCCGGGTGTTAGCAGCGCTTTAATGCGGGGTAATTTCTTTTCCATAAATCGCTTTACCTCAAGTTAACTTGAGGAATTATACTCCCCAACAGATGAATTAACGAACTGAACACTGAAAAGAGGCAGATTTATGTCCCATCAGAAAATTATTCAGGATCTTATCGCATGGATTGACGAGCATATTGACCAGCCGCTTAACATTGATGTCGTCGCAAAAAAATCTGGCTATTCAAAGTGGTACTTGCAACGGATGTTCCGCACGGTGACGCATCAGACGCTTGGCGATTACATTCGCCAGCGCCGTCTGTTACTGGCCGCCGTTGAGTTGCGCACCACCGAGCGTCCGATTTTTGATATCGCAATGGACCTGGGTTATGTCTCTCAGCAGACCTTCTCCCGCGTTTTCCGTCGGCAGTTTGATCGCACTCCCAGCGATTATCGCCACCGCCTGTAGTTTTATTGCCCGCGCGTTAATTCCCGCGCGGGTAATTGCTCCATCCATTGCATAAACACCTGCGGCGGCATCGCCTTCGCGAAGAACCATCCCTGGCAATAGCGCACGCCGCGTTTGCGCAGCCAGTTAACCTGCGCCTCAGTTTCGACACCTTCAGCAATCGTTTTTAACCCCAGGCTGTGCGCCAGCTCGATGATGTGTTCCGCAATCAAATGACTGGTTTTGTGGGTGGTCAGCGTCTCAACAAACGATTTATCGATTTTCAAAATATCGACATTCAATGATTTAAGGTTATGCAAGTTAGAGTAGCCAATACCAAAATCATCAATTGCCACTTCGTAACCGGCCTTGCGGAAAGCCAGAATAATCGGCGTCATTTTGTCGACATCAAGAAATGCATGTTCAGTCACTTCAAATTTAATTTGCTGCGGGCGCACCGCATGTTGCTCTGTTTTCTGATTGGTTCGCGCTATCAACCGTGAGGTATGAAAATCGGAGGCTGACAGGTTAATAGAAACATAGCGATCGGCATGTGTTGCCAGATACGCGCCCAAATCGCGGAAGACATTATCAATAACATAATCAGTTACCTGTTCGATCATCCCCTCCTTTTCTGCCAGCGGAATAAACTCTGCCGGATTCATTACTTGCCCCTGCTCACCGGGCCAACGTAACAACGCTTCAGCGCCGATACATTTTTCTGTTTTGATATCGATTATTGGCTGGTAATAAAGGAAAAGTTGATGTTTTTCGAGGGCGCGTTGCAATTTGCGTTTGGGAGACAAATAGTTTTGTCGAATACGTAGCCAGAGTAATAGCAGAACAAGACTCCCCAAAATACCGGCGGGCAACGCAAAAATAAGATGATTATAAAAATGGGTTATAAGACGTTGATATGAAGTCGCAACAATGGCCGCAATTGGGCGTTTTGTCGAATAAACTGTCGCATATAAATAGCCATTTCGTTGTACGGTTAAATCATTCAAACGAATCAGCGGAGAAAACGTTGCTGCCGAGGCCTCGTTGCTTAACGAGAAAAAGGTTTTCGTCACCGTATCATACACACCCCATTGCAATGTCGGATCATCAGACATCACTTCACTCCAGAAGAGAGGGTTAATGACCGCTACATAATTCCCCCGCTGCATATAGGTCATTTTATAGCCTGAGAAAAAAGGCGTATCACGGTAATAATAGATAGAAACGTTAGGTTCACGCTTATAATCGGCCGGTGCAATCGTATAGCCATTTACAGACGCTATCAGCGATGAGCATAAAAAATGGTTATCACGAGCATAAATCAATTCATTAATATAAAGATAGCCACGAATAATATTCAACATTCGCTTTTGATGGGCTGGAGTGCAAACTTGCCCCTGATAGCGTTCAGCTGCATCGCTCACTAAATCTGCCTGACGAATGACCAGCTCAGATTTATCCAACGCCAGCTGAGCAAAAGTTCGGAGCTGATTATTCACTTCTGATTTTGCCCAAAAGAAGGCAATCCATAGCGACAGAATGATGGGAAAGAGAACTAAAAAGATAATGCCCGGAAACGCCAGTAATTGGTGTCGTGCACGATGACTCATTGCTATCAATTCCCTGCCTGTTTATACCCGGTTATTGCAAGGTGAAACCCTGGCTACCGACGTCTTTAGATAAATCTTACGGTATAAATAGCACTTTTGCCTGATATAAAATTGAGACCTTTTTAATCGTCACCAGGATGACGATAATTCATTGATCTTAAAAATTAATCACCTTCAGGAATGCAGAGGCGGCGGGAAGATATACCCTTAATGCCGCTGAAAAAACACATAATCTGTACGGCAATAAAAGTCACGGCCTAATCTGGCTAACAAACAACCAATTGTGATATAGTTCACAAAATTCATGAAACAAACAGAGTGTTTCATTTTTGTGTTCTGCAAGCCCCGCGATAGCCAGAGTGTATCACGCCTCCCGTGAACAACGCCGCGCTGTCCAGGGCATCAGCTCTTTTTCGAGGAATTGTTTGATGGCTACCCTCACCACTGGCGTGGTTCTTCTTCGCTGGCAACTTCTTAGTGCCGTAATGATGTTTCTGGCCAGCACGCTCAACATCCGTTTTCGTCGGGCTGATTATGTCGGGCTTGCAGTGATCAGCAGCGGTTTGGGCGTAGTTTCCGCCTGCTGGTTCGCAATGGGGTTGCTTGGCATCACAATGGCGGATATCACCGCCATCTGGCACAACATCGAGTCGGTGATGATAGAAGAGATGAATCAGACACCGCCACAATGGCCAATGATTTTGACTTGATATGTAGAAGCCTCCATAACGGAGGCTTCTTTTTTATGGCTGGCAGATGCTTTAATCATCCACCTTAAAACAATATACCCTATTGTTTTAAAGACAAATCAGAACGGAATATCGTCATCAAAGTCCATCGGCGGCTCGTTAGACGGCGCTGCCGGAGCGGACTGCTGCGGGCGAGACTGCGCGCCGCCGCTGAACTGATTGCCACCCTGCGGCTGCTGAGGCTGACCCCAACCGCCCTGCGGCTGACCACCACCGATATTGCCACCTGCAGGAGCGCCACCACCCTGACGACCACCCAGCATCTGCATGGTGCCGCCAACGTTCACCACGACTTCTGTGGTATAGCGATCCTGACCGGATTGATCGGTCCATTTGCGGGTACGCAGCTGACCTTCGATATAAACCTGAGAACCTTTACGCAGATATTCGCTGGCTACTTCTGCCAGTTTGCCGAACAGCACAACGCGGTGCCATTCAGTCTGCTCTTTCATCTCGCCGGTGGCTTTATCACGCCAGGATTCGGAAGTAGCCAGCGTAATGTTGGCAACTGCGCCACCATTTGGCATGTAGCGTACTTCCGGGTCCTGACCCAGATTACCAACGAGAATAACCTTGTTTACGCCTCTGCTGGCCATGTTCGTGTCTCCTGAAAAAAAATCGTTCTGAATAAGTGTAAACGCGCGATTGTACCATTACCAATAGCGCTTTTACTATGTTGTGACCTCGGTTCCGGGAAACAAACCTGGCCAGACATTGTTACACAACACTCCGGGTAATGCATTCCAATACTGTATATTCATTCAGGTTAATTTGTGTCATAATTAACCGTTTGTGATCGCCGGTAGCACCATGCCACCGGGCAAAAAAGCGTTTAATCCGGGAAAGGTGAATGGATAAGATCGAAGTTCGGGGCGCCCGCACCCATAATCTCAAAAACATCAACCTCGTTATCCCCCGCGACAAGCTCATTGTCGTGACCGGGCTTTCGGGTTCTGGCAAATCCTCGCTCGCTTTCGACACCTTATATGCCGAAGGGCAGCGCCGTTACGTTGAATCCCTTTCCGCCTACGCGCGGCAGTTTCTGTCACTGATGGAGAAGCCGGACGTCGACCATATTGAGGGGCTTTCTCCTGCCATCTCAATTGAGCAGAAATCGACGTCTCATAACCCGCGCTCTACGGTGGGGACAATCACCGAAATCCACGACTATTTGCGTCTGCTGTACGCTCGCGTTGGTGAGCCGCGCTGCCCGGACCACGATGTACCGCTGGCGGCGCAAACCGTCAGTCAGATGGTGGATAACGTGTTGTCCCAGCCGGACGGCAAGCGTCTGATGCTGCTCGCGCCAATCATTAAAGAGCGCAAAGGCGAACACACCAAAACGCTGGAGAACCTGGCAAGCCAGGGTTACATCCGTGCTCGTATTGATGGCGAAGTCTGCGATCTTTCCGATCCGCCGAAACTGGAACTGCAAAAGAAACATACCATTGAAGTGGTGGTTGATCGCTTCAAAGTGCGTGACGATCTTACCCAACGTCTTGCCGAGTCGTTTGAAACCGCGCTGGAGCTTTCCGGTGGTACCGCGGTAGTGGCGGATATGGACGACCCGAAAGCGGAAGAGCTGCTGTTCTCCGCCAACTTTGCCTGCCCGATTTGCGGTTACAGTATGCGCGAGCTGGAACCTCGCCTGTTTTCATTTAACAACCCGGCGGGAGCCTGCCCGACCTGTGACGGACTTGGCGTACAGCAATATTTCGATCCTGACCGCGTGATCCAGAATCCGGAATTATCGCTGGCTGGCGGTGCGATCCGTGGCTGGGATCGCCGCAACTTCTATTATTTCCAGATGCTGAAATCGCTGGCAGATCACTATAAGTTCGACGTCGAAGCGCCGTGGGGCAGCCTGAGCGCGAACGTGCATAAAGTGGTGTTGTACGGTTCTGGCAAAGAAAATATTGAATTCAAATACATGAACGATCGTGGCGATACCTCCATTCGTCGTCATCCGTTCGAAGGCGTGCTGCACAATATGGAGCGCCGTTATAAAGAGACGGAATCCAGCGCGGTACGTGAAGAATTAGCCAAGTTTATCAGCAATCGTCCGTGCGCCAGCTGCGAAGGAACCCGTCTGCGTCGGGAAGCACGCCACGTGTATGTCGAGAATACGCCGCTGCCCGCCATCTCCGACATGAGCATCGGTCATGCGATGGAATTCTTCAACAATCTCAAACTCGCAGGTCAGCGGGCGAAGATTGCAGAAAAAATCCTTAAAGAGATCGGCGATCGTCTGAAATTCCTCGTTAACGTCGGCCTGAATTACCTGACACTTTCCCGCTCAGCAGAGACACTTTCCGGCGGTGAAGCCCAGCGTATTCGTCTGGCGAGCCAGATTGGTGCAGGCCTGGTTGGCGTGATGTACGTGCTGGATGAGCCGTCTATCGGCCTGCACCAGCGCGATAACGAGCGCCTGCTGGGTACGCTTATCCATCTGCGCGATCTCGGTAATACCGTGATTGTGGTGGAGCACGACGAAGACGCGATTCGCGCCGCTGATCATGTGATCGATATCGGTCCGGGTGCGGGTGTTCACGGCGGTGAAGTCGTCGCGGAAGGTCCGCTGGAAGCAATAATGGCGGTGCCTGAGTCGTTGACCGGGCAGTACATGAGCGGTAAACGCAAGATTGAGGTGCCGAAGAAACGCGTTCCGGCAAATCCGGAAAAAGTGCTGAAACTGACGGGCGCACGCGGCAACAACCTGAAAGACGTGACGCTGACGCTGCCGGTGGGTCTGTTTACCTGCATTACCGGAGTTTCAGGTTCCGGTAAATCAACGCTGATTAACGACACACTGTTCCCAATTGCCCAACGCCAGTTGAATGGTGCGACCATCGCCGAACCAGCACCGTATCGCGATATTCAGGGGCTGGAGCATTTCGATAAAGTGATCGATATCGACCAAAGCCCAATTGGTCGTACTCCGCGTTCTAACCCGGCGACCTATACCGGCGTGTTTACGCCTGTGCGCGAACTGTTTGCGGGCGTACCGGAATCCCGTGCGCGTGGTTATACGCCAGGACGTTTCAGCTTTAACGTTCGCGGCGGACGCTGCGAAGCCTGTCAGGGCGACGGCGTGATCAAAGTGGAGATGCACTTCCTGCCGGACATTTACGTACCGTGCGACCAGTGCAAAGGCAAACGCTATAACCGTGAAACGCTGGAGATTAAGTACAAAGGCAAAACCATCCACGAAGTGCTGGATATGACCATCGAAGAGGCGCGTGAGTTCTTTGATGCGGTGCCAGCTCTGGCACGTAAGCTGCAAACATTGATGGACGTTGGTCTGACGTATATTCGTCTGGGTCAGTCCGCAACCACACTTTCTGGTGGTGAAGCCCAGCGCGTGAAGCTGGCGCGTGAGCTGTCAAAACGCGGCACCGGGCAGACGCTGTATATTCTCGACGAGCCGACCACCGGTCTGCACTTCGCCGATATTCAGCAACTGCTCGACGTACTGCATAAACTGCGCGATCAGGGCAATACCATTGTGGTAATTGAGCACAATCTCGACGTGATCAAAACCGCTGACTGGATTGTCGACCTGGGACCAGAAGGCGGCAGTGGGGGCGGCGAAATCCTCGTCTCCGGTACGCCAGAAACCGTCGCAGAGTGCGAAGCTTCGCATACGGCGCGCTTCCTCAAGCCGATGCTGTAATCGTTAAGGCCGCTTTCTGAGCGGCCTTCTTCTTTCAGAGTTGCACCAGCAATTTACGTTTTTCTTCCGGCAGCAAATTCACCGCCTGCTGATAAGACGCATCCACCAGATAATAGATTTGCGAATCCGGCAGCGATCCGTCGAGATACACGGTGCTCCAGTGTGCTTTGTTCAGATGGCGGCTTGGACGCACATCGCTGTGCTGCTGACGTAGCAGCTCCGCCAGCTCCGGGCTGGTTTTCAGCGAAACAGCTGGGCGATTTTCTACTTCTTTCACCATCGCAAACAGCACATCTTCCACTTTGATCTGCGTCGCTTTCCAGTCGTTATGCACGCTCTGTTCTGCGCCTGGTTTTGCCATGCAATATTGTAGCAACTCCAAAATGGTCATTTTTTACTCCCCTTGAAGTGTCGCGATGATGCGACGCGATCCGCCGTGGATGCGATGTTCCCCCAGCCAGATGCCTTGCCAGGTGCCGGTCTGAATACGCCCTTTATGCACCGGCAATACAAGCGATGTTCCCAGCATTGAGGATTTGATATGAGAAGGCATATCGTCTGCTCCCTCATAGTCATGCTCATAATTTCCGTTGTCGGGAACGGCGCGGAGGAAAAAACGCTCCATGTCGTGGCGTACGGTGGGATCGCAGTTCTCATTAAGTGTCAGAGAGGCGGAGGTATGTTGCAGCAACAGATGCAGTAAACCGATGTTAACGCGCGGCATATCAGCCAGCTGATTCAGAATTTCATCCGTTACCAGATGAAACCCACGAGATTTGGCGCTAAGCGTGAGCGTCTTTTGATACCACATGTGCTGCTCCTTGATAAAACTCTCTTAATCAGTTTGCAGCAAGACAGCGAAAGGATAAAGGTGTGATTAAAAAAACAGCATTCGGGAGAGTATTACGCTCTCCCGCTCTGTCAGTATTCTGAATTGACGATCACCTCTTCACCAAACGCACCCGCTTGTGGCAAGGGTTTGTAGGTAGAGTTGGAGGCGCGCAGAATGCGGATACCACGAGCGCCAACATCGCGTGCGGCGGTAATATCGTTATCGGAATCACCATAAAAAATTCGGATATTTTTATCCTGCAGCCATTGCGATTTTGTATTTTGACCTGGTTTATCGCCCGCAAAGATCACCGGATTCATGTTGGTGGCAGGAATATGAAAATTATCCGCCAGCGTTTTTGAAACCGTTTCTGTTTTGGTCGGGCTACGACCAGTCACAAAGAAGATCGCGTCACCGCGGCGTACATGCATATCAATCAGCTGGCGAGCGACCTCTTTTGGAATGCTGAATTCATCCCAGCCATTGTTCATTTTTTCCCAGAACACAGGATTTTTCAGATAATCTTCGCTTTCTGGTGAGAAGGTTTTTTTGCCGCGCCAGAAACCCGGACTGGAAAAAAGTACCGTATCATCGATATCAAACCCCACCGCCATTGGCGGACGTCCTGCGAGGCTATTTTCAATTTGTGCAACCGAAACCCAATGAATTGGTGCCTGTTCAGCGAGTTTGGCTACGTTAGTACCCGGATTAAGCGGTGAAGGAGATGAGGCCAGGGCAACAGCGGAACTGTTTAGAGCGAACAATAAGCAAACGGCACTCAATGCCTGTGTGATCTTGCGCATATTTTTCCCTAAATAGTCAGTAAGTTGAAACTTATTATTGTGCGTTTGTTGAAAAAACCATCTGACCATAACGCCAACCGCAGGGGAAAGGAAGGATTATCTGCGGATTTGTCACATAAAAAGAGCATGATCACATTTGGAATACCTGTGCGATAAACCACACATTGCCACGGTTATTCTGCTTACACATTCACACAATGGCACTCTTTTGGTTCTCGCAAACATTGTTCAGGGAATATACTGATGATAAATATAAATGCATTCAATGGATGATGAATGAAAATATCGTGGAATTATATATTTAAGAACAAATGGCGATTTCACATTACAAGCATTTCACTTTTTCTTATCATGCTCGCGGTTTCAATCGCTTTTTTGCACTTGCGTTTTAATACCTTGTCCGGTACCGATAAAATGCGGCTTGAAATGTATAAGTCCACATTATATTCCACCATCGAGCAATTTTATGTTTTACCCTATATGCTCTCAACAGACCATATCATCCGTCAGGCGGTAATTACGCCTGACGATATGACGTCCAGCGAACTCAATCAACGAATTGCACATTTCAATACTCAACTCAAAACCGCAGCAATATTTATTCTGGATACCCAAGGTAAGGCCATCGCTTCTAGTAACTGGCAGGACCCCGGCAGCTATGTAGGGCAAAATTATAGCTATCGCCCCTATTATAAACACGCCATGTCTGGCTTAAATGGACGCTTTTACGGTATTGGTAGCACTACGAATACACCGGGATTCTTCCTCTCTACAAGTATAAAAGATAAAGGAAAAATTGTCGGTGTTGTAGTAGTAAAAATAAGTCTTAATGAAATTGAAAAAGCATGGGCCGAAGGTCCTGAAAATATTATCGTGAATGATGAACATGGGATTATATTTTTAAGTTCAAAATCGCCATGGCGAATGCGAACACTGCAACCGTTACCTGTTCAGGCAAAACAAAAACTACAATCTACCCGCCAATATAGTCTCGACAATCTTTTACCGGCGGATTATTATCCCTGTTATACCGTGAGCAATTTTACTTTCCTGAAAGATAAAAAAGAACAACTCTGTTTATTCCCGCAATATTATACGCAACAAATAGCCATTCCAGAATTTAACTGGAAAATGACAATTATGGTCCCCTTAGATAACCTGTACTGGTCATGGGCTATTTCGTTAGTCATTACACTAATTATTTACCTGCTGTTTTTGTTATTTATTAAATACTGGAGAATGCGATCTCATGCACAACAATTATTAACACTGGCGAATGAAACATTAGAAAAACAGGTTAAAGAGCGTACATCTGCCCTGGAATTGATCAATCAAAAATTAATACAGGAGATAAAAGAGCGCAGTCAGGCTGAACAAGTATTACAAATTACGCGTAGTGAACTGGCAGAGTCCAGCAAACTGGCGGCGCTTGGACAGATGGCAACCGAAATTGCCCATGAACAAAATCAACCGTTAGCCGCCATTCACGCACTTACTGATAACGCGCGTACTATGCTAAAAAAAGAGATGTATCCACAGGTTGAACAGAATCTGAAACACATTATTTCCGTGATTGAGCGGATGACGCAGCTCATTTCCGAACTTAAAGCATTTGCCTCGCGCCATCGCGTACCTAAAGGTTCTGCCGATGTCATCAAAGTGATGTATAGCGCCGTGGCGTTACTTAATCACAGCATGGAGAAAAATAACATTGAGCGACGAATAAAAGCCCCATCCATGCCGTTATTTGTCAATTGCGATGAACTCGGTCTTGAACAGATATTCAGTAATTTAATTAGCAACGCCTTAGATTCTATGGAAGGTAGCTCTTACAAACGACTGGATATCGCCATTCGCCAGGCAAATAACAAAGTTATTATTACCATTAAAGACAGCGGTGGCGGTTTTGCACCTGAAGTTGTCGATCGCATATTTGAACCATTTTTTACCACTAAACGTAGAGGAATGGGGTTGGGACTGGCAATAGTCAGCGAAATTGTCCGAAATTCGAACGGCGCACTCCACGCCAGTAATCATCCTGAAGGCGGCGCAGTAATGACATTAACCTGGCCTGAATGGGGAGAAAAACATGAATAATAAATTCAGTGAAATTACTATAGTTTATATTGAGGATAGTGACGATGTACGTTTTGCCTGTGAACAAACGCTCACGCTGGCTGGTTATCGCGTTATTTCCTGTTGCGATGCAGAACACAGTATTCCCCTTATTCAAAGTCAGGCCAACATTATTATACTGACCGATGTCAGGTTACCTGGAATATCAGGACTAGAGCTCCTCAGTTACATCAACGAAATGGATAGCAAAATTCCGGTTATTTTAATTACCGGACACGGTGACGTGGAAATGGCGGTGGATGCCATGCGTAATGGTGCATTCGATTTCATTGAGAAACCAAGTAGCTCAGATAAATTATTGAGTATTATTGCCAGAGCGGTAGAAAAACGGCGATTGGTTTTAGAAAATCAGCAATTACTGGCGAATCTGCAACAGGAAAATGGCCCGGTGCTGATTGGTCGTAGTCCGCAGATGCAGCAACTGCGTAAAATGATCCTTAATGTCGCAGATACCGGTGCCGATGTCCTTATTTATGGTGAAACAGGTTGTGGTAAAGAAGTCGTCGCCAGAATGCTGCATCACTGGAGTACCCGCCGTCAGGGGCAGTTTGTTGCCTTAAACTGTGCAGGCTTACCAGAAACGTTGTTTGAAAGCGAAATATTTGGTCATGAGGCGGGCGCATTTACCGGTGCGGTTAAAAAGCGTATTGGAAAAATTGAACATGCAAATGGTGGTACGTTATTTCTCGATGAAATAGAGGGAATGCCATCAGGAATGCAGGTAAAACTGCTACGTGTATTGCAGGAAAGAACCATTGAACGATTAGGTGCCAATCAATTAATTCCGGTGAATTGCCGTGTTATTGCAGCGACCAAGGAAGATTTACTGCGTCGCAGCGAAGAACATCTGTTTCGTCTCGATCTCTATTATCGTCTGAATGTGGTTAGCCTGAATATTCCACCTCTACGCCAGCGACGAGAAGATATCCCTGAACTGTTTTACTGGTTCGCCAGTCAGGCGGCACAAAAATATAATCGTCCTCTGCCTGATATTTCTCCCATGTTACTGGCCTGGTTGCAGTCACAAAGTTGGCCTGGCAATGTACGTGAACTTAAACACAATGCAGAGCGTTTTGTTCTCGGTTTACTGACCCACCACCAGCCAGTGCCAATGACTCAGCAAGAAGAGAGTGGTCTTACCGCCTGCATTGATGCTTTCGAGAAAAAGTTAATCGAAGATATGCTGCGACAAACGGAAGGCCAGGTCAGTTTGACAGCGCGGCTATTACAGCTGCCGCGCAAGACTTTATATGACAAACTCAACAAACATCAGATTCAACCGCAAGTTTATCGACCAGAATCATCCAGCTAATGCTGATTCCTGAGGATGTAACCCCAAATCGATACCTTTGCGGGCGTAATGTTCAACTACCCAGGACCAGAATGATACCGGGATCGTAATCATCTTCGCATTGCGTTCCCGGTTGGCAGCTTCTGGCATACCGGGGTAAATCACCGGATTGCCGCCAGGTTGAGGCTGCGTAGCTAACAGATAATCCGCAAAGAACTGCCCTTTCTCCCCTGCCAGATCGGTGAATTGATCAGGATCGATAATCAACGCAAAAAGATGATTATGCGCAGATCCATCCGTCTGATGATCTTCGGCGATCGTGTCACCACCAGATAAGATCCCCGCCATCATTTCAATCATCAGTGCCAGGCCAAATCCTTTATGCTCACCAAATGGCAGTAACGCCCCTGGAGGATTGCTGAATAACACCCCAGGATCATTGCTTGGATTCCCCTGTGCATCAATCAATTGTCCCGGCGCGGCCTGCTTCCCGGTGGACGACATTACCCGTGCTTTATTTAGCGCCATGCTACTGGTGGCAAAATCAACCAGAATCGGCGGACGCCCATCACTGAACGGCCAGGCAAAGCAGAAAGGGTTAGTGGTCATACGCGGTTCCGCACCGCCCCACGGGGCGACCAGTGCAGGACGCCCGGTGACGTTACTCATGGCCAGCATCGCCAGGCCTTGATCAGCAACCATTTGCCCGTAATGCCCCATACGCCCTAAATGATGCGCATGGCACAACGTTAACAGGCAAAAACCGCGGTGTTTTGTTTGTTCGATGGCAGCATTTACCGCCACTTTTCCGGCGTGTTGACCAAAGCCATTGTGGGCATGAAAACGCTGTAAATTACCTTCACTTGTTAAGCATTCCGGGCGGGCATTCGCGGTTACATCGCCACGAGCGATATTTTCCAGATATTTCGGTAGCAGCGTGACGCCGTGGCTGGCAAAGCCATAACGTTCCGCTTCAATCATATGTTCCGCCACATCCTGAGCGATATCGGCATCACAGCCATTAAGTTCCAGCAGCCCGGCAGCTAACCAACGCACTTTTTCAACAGCAATTTGTAATGACATCGTTGGTTTCCTCACATTAGACCTAAAATTTTCCACCAGGTGGCGGCAAACAGTAGCAACAACAGGTAGCCGATTACCGTCAGGTACAGTCCCACACGGGTAAACTGGCGTGGCGTGAAGGTATCCGTACCCATACACACCATATTTTGTGGCGCGTTAATCGGCAGGATGAAGCCAAAACTGACACTGAAGGCGAGCAGAATGGTCATGCCGACCGGGTTAACGCCGAGTTCTGGCGGCAGACTGCTTAACAGGCTAATCAGGATGGGCAGCAATGCGGCAGTTAGCGCAGTGGCACTGGCAAACCCCAGGTGAATGATTATCAAGAAAGCGGCGAGAATCGCGAAGATGGCAAGTGATGGTAAACCGTCAAGACCAAAACCTTTCACCACATAGTTCGCCATCCATGAAGCTGCCTGTGTATCAAGCAACGTGGACCCCAGGCTGATACCAATACCAAACATCAGCAACGTGCCCCACTGCACACGTTTTTCGACCTCTTTCCAGCTCATTACACCGATGCCTGGCAGCAACATAATCGCCAGTCCGGCAAGGGTGACAGAGGTGGTATCAATACTGTGTAATTTTCCGCCAGTAGACCAAAAGAGCAGTAACAACAGCGAAATACCGATCAAGCGTTTTTCTTTACCGGTGGTTGGCCCTAACTCTGCGAGTGCTTTTTTAATGGCCTCGCTCCCCCCTTCAACAGCTTCCGTTTCTGGCGGCAACAATTTACGTGCGAGGAAATAGAGGATCACCGACATGGTGAGGCTCCAGGGCGCGCCCGCTAACAGCCAGTCAAGCCAGCTGACAGAATGCCCGGCGCCGAAAGTTTTATTGATAAAACCGATAGAAAGCAGGTTTTGCGCCGCCGAAGTTTGAATACCAACGTTCCAGATACTGGTCGCCTGGGCGATAACAATCATCATTGACGCCGCTAAACGTGAATGTTTATCCACCTTAAATGCCGCAATGACCCCCATCATAATCGGCACCACGCAAGCCGTACGGGCAGTGGCACTGGGTACGACCAGGCTCAGGACGATGGTCACCACAATGGCACCGATAATAATGCTGCGGCTACTGGCACCTATTTTCGACATAGTAAACAGCGCAATACGTTTATCCAGCCCGGTAATGGTCATTGCCGCCGCGATAAACATTGCTGCTGCCACCAGCGCCAGAGCAGAATTAGAAAAACCCGACAGAGTCATTTTCAGCGCTTTCGCGGTGCCAAGGATCGTGTCCGGGTGATTCATATCCGGGGCAAAACCAACCATAAAGATAATCAGTGCGGAAATAACAATTGCACTGGCGGTGTAATCCATCGCTTCGCTGATCCAGACAATAATGGCAAACACCAGAATGGCGATCATATTTTGTCCGGCGACGGGCAAGGTATCGCCCAGAGGCAGAAGAGTAATAATAATTCCGGCAATGATCGCCAACCACAGGCCGGGATTAGGGATAATTCGACGCTTTTGTGGTGCGCCATGTGATATTGATGACATATTCACCTCATTGTGAAAAATAAAAAACCTGCCTGGCTATTGCAGGAGCTATGCCATCTTTAATTTTTTAATAATGCTTTGTTATTTAATGATTTTATTATTTATTCTTTTTATTTTGTGCGCGGTTTTCCGCACAGTAAATAAAAGGTGATTCTCTTACCACACAGATAAAAAAAGGGAGCGATATGCTCCCTTGATATTCATTTATGGATTACTTAATAACATTCCATAACGTTTCGCCAAGCAACGCCGGGTTTCTTGTCCATGCCATGCCTGCTTTATCGAACGCACGGAATTTATCCTCTGCACTGCCGCTACCGCCAGAAATAATGGCTCCGGCGTGTCCCATGCGTTTTCCTTTTGGTGCAGTAACACCGGCAATATAACCTACGACCGGTTTATTCATATCATGGCGAATAAATTCCGCGGCCCGTTCTTCCGCATTACCACCAATTTCACCGATCATAATTACCGCGTCTGTTTGCGGATCATTTTCGAATAAACGCAGCGCATCAATAAAGTTAGTCCCCGGAACCGGATCGCCGCCAATACCAATACAGGTGGATTGCCCAAGTCCCAGCGCCGTGGTTTGCGCTACAGCTTCGTAGGTTAATGTACCGGAGCGGGAAACAATCCCAATACGCCCTGGGCGGTGGATTTCACCAGGCATAATCCCGATTTTGCACTCACCCGGCGTGATAACTCCTGGGCAGTTTGGCCCAATCAGCCGCACATCCGGGTGGCAGTCAAGCAGCCGACGAACTTTCACCATATCCAGTGTCGGTACACCTTCAGTGATCACCACAACCAATTTGACGCCAGCTTCAATAGCCTCAACAACAGAATCCAGCACAAACGGTGCAGGCACATAAATCACGCTGGCATCGGCCTCAGTTTGTCGCATCGCATCTTTCATTGAATCAAAAACCGGGCGATCCAGATGCCGTTGCCCGCCCTTACCAGGCGTCACTCCACCCACAATCTGCGTGCCATACGCAATAGCCTGCTCTGTATGAAATGTGCCGTTTTTGCCGGTAATGCCCTGCACCAGTACCCGCGTGTGTTTGTTGATCAAAACGCTCATCTTAACCTCCTGTTAATTCAGTAACGCAATGATGCGTTTCGCGGCATCATCCAGAGAATCGACGGCTTCCACCGTCAGACCACTTTCTGCCAGTAACCGCTGCCCTTCGGCGGCGTTATTACCGGAGAGACGCACCACGACAGGCAGGGTGATGCTGGCCTCATTCAGAGCATGAATAATGGCTCTGGCGATCATGTCGCAACGGACAATCCCACCAAAAATATTAACCAGAATGGCTTTCACTTTGCTGTCGGAAACAATCAGCCGAAAGGCTTCACTGACGCGCTCCTGGGTTGCGCCACCGCCAACATCCAGGAAGTTTGCGGGTTGTTCACCGTATAGCTTGATGATGTCCATGGTTGCCATAGCCAGCCCTGCACCATTGACCATGCAGCCGATATTTCCGTCCAGCGAGACATAATTAAGATCAAGCTTCGCTGCCTGGCTTTCGCGTGGATCTTCCTGGGTTTCATCACGTAGCACCTGGAGTTCCGGGTGACGATACAGCGCGTTATCATCCAGCGATACTTTCGCGTCTGCACACATAAATTCGCCCGTTTCCCGCAACACCAGAGGGTTAATTTCCAGCAGGGCAAAATCCAGTTCGTTAAAGGCTTTCCACGCCTGATTAACCAGGCGACTAAAGGCAGCAAATAGTCCGTGTTCCAGTTGCAGAACAGCAAACATTTCGCGGATATGGCAAGGCTGCACGCCTGTCAGTGGATCAATGCTGACACTGCTGATTTTCTCCGGTGTCTCATGGGCGACTTTTTCAATTTCCACACCACCTTCCGGGCTGACAATAAACGTGACCCGCTGGCTTTCACGATCCACCACCATGCCAAAATAGAGTTCCTGGCGTACCGGATAAATGTTTTCGCACAGTAAAATACTGCTGACATACTGTCCTTCTGGCCCGGTCTGATAAGTCACCAGTTGCGATCCCAACATTTGCTGTACAAAAGCCTGTGCTTCCGGCAGCTGCTTAAGCACTTTTACGCCGCCAGCTTTACCGCGCCCACCAGCATGTACCTGCGCTTTAAGTACCGCGCCTTTACTCGGGCAAGCAATATGTTGCCAGGCATCTGCCAGTTGCGAAATCTGTTGGATAGCTATCTCTTTTGGACACGGCATCCCCATGCCAGCCAGTAACGATTTGGCCTGATACTCATGTAAATTCATATATTCCCTCAGTGGTGTGTGTTATCCGTGTAATGCTTTATTATTCAAGGCCATTGCTGCTTCGTGGATGACTTCGCTTAATGTCGGATGCGCATGGATCGCACAGGCAATATCCTCGCCAGAGGCGCTAAAAGTCATCGCCAGCGCAATTTCATTAATCAGCTCCGATGCCTGCGGGCCAACAATCGCTCCGCCAAGTACGCGGTCAGTGTGTTTATCACTGTATAACGTGCAACGCCCACCTTCCTGGCCTAATGCTAAGGCGCGACCGTTACCGGCAAACAGAGAATTTCCTTTGTTAAAGACTCTGCCAGCGGCTTTCAGTGAGGCCTCGTTTTCCCCTACCCACGCAACTTCCGGTTGGGTGTAAATCACCGAAGGGATCAGCGCAAAATTAATCGGCTCTACCACCAGTCCGGCAATTTGATCAGCCACCACTACACCTTCAGCCATCGCTTTATGCGCCAGCATCGGCCCTCGCACGACATCACCAATTGCCCACAGCCCGGCTTTCCCGGTACGGCATAAGTTATCGACGGCAATACCGCCACGGTTATCGGCTTCAAGACCGAGTTGCACGAGATCGACACCAGAAAGTCGCGGTACACGTCCAATGGCAAGAATTAATTTATCGAAGCGGCTTTCTTCTCGCTTCTCACCCTGCCGCCAGCGCACATGCACACCGTCATCCCGTTGTTCAATAGCCTCAATCTCTACTGCCAGTTGCATTTTCATCCCACTGGCAATCATTGCTTTACGGACTTCGTTCGACAGGCGAGCTTCCAGTGCAGGCAAGAACGTTGGCGCCATCTCCAGCAACGTGACGTCTGAACCAACCCGATTCCACACAGACCCCAGTTCAAGGCCAATCACGCCAGCGCCGATCACACCGAGACGCGGCGGCACTTCGCTCAATGCCAGGGCGCCACGATTGTCGAGGATCTGTTGATTATCAATGGTAACGCCAGGCAGCTGACGCGGCTGAGAACCTGTTGCAATCACTACATTACGGGCGTGAAGGTGTTGATCGTTTACACGTAATTGCCAAATCTCATCCTGAGCACATTCTAACGTTGCGAGGCCGCACAGGTGCTTCACTTTATTTTTCTTAAACAGCAAGCTGATGCCCATTGTCAGGCGGCTTACTATGGCGTCTTTACGTTGAATCATCGCAGCTGCATTGAAAGATACGCCGTCAACATTAACGCCATGAATGCTCGCCTCATGCTGCACTTGCGCGTACAGTTCGGAAGATTGCAGCAACGATTTTGACGGAATACAGCCGACATTGAGACACGTACCGCCCGGCGAAGGTTCGCCCTGTGCATTAACACCATCATCAATACATACTACGGAAAGCCCATTCTGCGCAGCCCGCAGTGCCGCTACGTAACCACCTGGCCCCCCCCCCATAACTGCCACATCAAAAATTGTACTCATCGGCGCCCTCCTTAAAGATCCAGCAACAGTTGTTCCGGTGATTCCAGTAGCTCACGTATTGCCACCAATGTATGCACGGCTTCCTGACCATCGATAATGCGATGGTCATAGCTGAGAGCAAGGTACATCATGGGACGAATAACAACCTGACCGTTTTCTGCGACCGGGCGCGGCGTGATGGCATGCATCCCAAGAATGGCCGACTGCGGCGGGTTAATGATTGGCGTTGACATCATCGAACCAAAAGTACCGCCGTTGGTGATAGAGAACGTGCCGCCCTGTAACGCCTCCAGCGGCAATTTGCCATTGCGTGCCTGTGTGGCGTATTCGGCAATTTGCCGTTCAATTTCCACCAAAGAGAGTGATTGCGCATTGCGTAACACAGGCACTACCAGGCCGCGGTTGCTGCTCACTGCAATGCCGATATCGCAATAATCACGCCAGATAATCTCGTTGCCATCGACGCTGGCATTCACTACAGGGAAGCGCTCCAGCGCCCGGGTAACGGCCTTAACAAAGAAGGACATAAAGCCCAGCTTCACGCCGTGCTTCTCGGCAAAACGATCTTTCCAGCGGGCGCGTAAGTCCATCACGCTCTGCATGTTTACTTCGTTGAATGTGGTAAGAATGGCGTTATTTTGTTGGGAAGCCAGCAGACGCTCAGCAATTCGCTGACGTAAGCGCGACATCGGCTCACGACGTTCCTGACGAGCACCCGGTGTCAAGGGTTTAGCTGGCGCGATCTCCGCCACCCGTTCAGGCTGAATGGCTGGTGCAGGAGTAACGCGCTGCACATCCTCTTTCAGGATACGTCCATTTCTCCCGCTCCCCGCAACGTCAGCAAGTTCGACACCACTACGCTGTGCCTCCAGCCGTGCGGAAGGCATCGCCAGGGTTTCGGTGACTGGTGTGACGGTTTCTTCTATGACAGCTTGCGGCTTAAGATGCGCCAACAGTTGCGCGGACGTGACCGTGCTACCTTCGCTGACGATAATATTGCTTAACACGCCATCGTGCGGGGCCGGTATTTCCAGAATGACTTTATCGGTTTCCAGCTCGGCAATCACATCATCGCGTTTTACGTGCTCGCCTTCTTGTTTACACCAGGTTGTCAGCGTGCCTTCCGTGACAGATTCCGGTAATACAGGGACAGTAATTTCGATCATAAAATGTTCTCCTTATTATTTTTGTGCGCCTTTCATGGCTGAATATCTGCAAACGCAGCAGCAAGAAATTCGTCGATTTGTTGTTTATGTACACGCCCATACCCTGTCGCTGGTGCTGCCGCTGCCGGGCGGCCTGCATACTGCCAGTAAGGAGTGTTAATTTTCAGTGCCGCCAGCTCATGACGAATCTGCCGCCACGCGCCCTGGTTTTCTGGCTCTTCCTGCAACCAAATCCATTCGCAGCAGTTCGGCCAACTCGCCAGAACATCATTCAGTTCTGCGACCGGGAACGGGTAGAGTTGCTCCAGGCGAACAATCGCTACCTCGTCTTCATGCTCACGCTGCTTACGGGCTTCCAGTACGTCGTAATAGACCTGGCCGCTACACAAAATAACGCGCTTAACTTTCTGGGACTGATGCAATTGCGGATCGGTGATTACCGGTTTATAAGCGTCATCAGTGAATTCACAAAGCTCGCTCATCGCGCCTTTAAACCGAAGTAAACGCTTACTCATCATTATCACTAACGGTTTGCGCATTGGGCGTAATGCCTGACCGCGCAACAAATGGAACATTTGTGCTGACTCACTGGGCATCACCACCTGCATGTTGTTTTCTGCGCACAGTTGCAGCCAGCGCTCAGGACGTGCGGAAGAGTGCTCCGGCCCTTGTCCGTCATAGCCATGCGGCAGAAGAATGGTTAAACCGCTATAGCGATCCCACTTGGTTTCGCCAGACGAGATAAATTGGTCAATAGCAACCTGAGCGCCGTTGGCAAAGTCACCAAACTGTGCTTCCCAAATAACCAGTTGCTGAGGCGCAGACGTTGAATAGCCATATTCAAAGGCTAAGAGCGCTTCTTCATTAAGCACCGAATCATAAACATCGAAAGATGCCTGACCAGCGCGGATATGCTGTAACGGCAGATAACGACGGGCTTCCGTTTGATGATGTACCACTGCATGGCGATGACTGAACGTGCCACGCCCTGAGTCTTCACCAGAAAGACGCACACCAACACCCGCATCCACAAGCGATGCATAGGCCAGCATTTCAGCCATTCCCCAGTCTACTGGCTGAGTACCTGCGGCCATATCCTGGCGTAACGCCAGTTGCCGTTTAATGGTAGGATGTGCGACCACATCGGGTGGCAGTGTAGAAATGATTTCACCATACGCTGCCAGCTTTTGCCGAGGCAATGCCGTAGATACCGGGGCGCTCCAGTGAGGGTTGGTCAACCCATACCAGTTAGCGCTAAAAGAGTGAATTGCAGGTTTGAGAGGCTGCGGTTCACGTTTCTGGCAGCTATCCAGCCAGTCGCGATAGCGTGCCGTCATCTCATCTTGTTGCGCCTGAGTTAACAGGCCGCGGCGGGCAAGAGATTCACCATAACGGGCGAGCGTACCAGGGTGAGCATCCACTGCCTGATACATTTGTGGCTGGGTAAGACGTGGCTCATCGCTTTCGTTGTGTCCGTGCTTACGGAAGCAGCAAATATCGATGATGATGTCACGCCGGAAGGTGTCTCGCCATTCGCACGCCAGTTCCATTACCTGGCAAACAGCGTCAACGTCATCGCCATTAACGTGGATAATTGGGGCCGCTACCATTTTGGCAATATCGGTGCAGTACCGTGAAGAACGCATATCCTGCAAGCGGGAAGTGGTGAAGCCAATCTGATTGTTAATCACCAGATGTAGCGTACCGCCAGTGCCGTAGCCCTGAGTCTGCGATAAGTTAAACGTGGTTTGGTTGACGCCGAGGCCGCCCAACGCGGAATCCCCATGAATAAGTACGCCCACCACTTTTGCCTGACCATCCTCACCACGGCGTTCCTGCCTGGCTCGCACCTGGCCCAGCACCACCGGATTCACGATCTCCAGATGTGAGGGGTTATACGCCAGCGCCACATGCAGCGAACCGGCAGGTGTTTCCAGATTGCTGGAATACCCCATGTGGTATTTCACATCGCCTGAACCACTGCCGATCGTCTGCTTGCCTTCAAACTCAGCAAAAAGCTGTGCCGGGTCTTTATTCAACAGATTAACCAGAACATTAAGTCTTCCCCGGTGCGCCATGCCAATGACCATTTCCTCCACACCTTGCGCACGCAGGCGTTTTGTCAGCGTATCGAGCGCCGGGATTGCACTTTCGCCCCCTTCCAGAGAAAACCGTTTCTGCCCAACATAACGGGTATGCAGATAACGCTCTAACGTCTCTGCCGCCATCAGTTTTTCAAAACGAGCAATACAGGTTTGGGCATCAGCTTGTGGCGCATTGCTGCTCTCAATCCGTGATAACAACCAGTTGATTTCTTCACGATTTTCCAGATGAGCAAGTTCATAAGCCTGGCTACTGGCCCAGGCTTGCTCCAGCAGGTTAAGCAGTTGCTTAAGTGGCATTTGCGTGGTGTGTGCGCCAAAGGTGACGCTAAACTCCTGCAACAAGTCTTCTTCGCTTAATCCCCAAAAACCAGGCTGGAGGGAGGGAACGTCAGCCGGGGGATTCAAACCAAGTGGATCAAGCTTTGCGCGCAGATGCCCCTGCGTGCGCCAGGCATTGATCAGTTGTATTACCGCAGCCTGTTTTTTTAAGGTCGCACCGCTGATATTGTTATCACCGGATACGCTTTGGACAGTCAGTTCAGGTGAAAGAAAAAAACGCCGCCAGTCTTCCGGGAGTTGTTCCGGCGTACGCAACCAGGTCTGGTAGTACTCTTCAAGCCAGGTCGCGTTATCTCCACTAAGCAGCGTGCCGGGCGAGGTCATGTTCTCCATGTTTTTCTCCTGATGGTCATAGACAGCTGCATTACTGCACAATCCGTACCAACAGTTAAAAACACTAATTTTCAAAAACTTATAGAAAAGAGATGATGTAAAAGTGGGCGAAAAAAGGGACAAAATAGTAGGGAGTGGCTGGAGTCAGGAACAGGCGGAGAGATCCGCCTGTTGATTAAAATCACATCACCGCAGCAAACGCCTTTGCCACGCGATGCACATTTTGCGTGTTAAGCCCGGCGACACACATGCGACCGCTGGCGATGAGATAGACACCAAATTCTTCACGTAGTTGGTCAACCTGAGCGGCACTTAAACCGGTATAACTGAACATGCCGCGCTGATTAAGCAGATAATCGAAATTGCGTTCTGGCATCTCTGTGCTCAATACCTTCACCAGTTCCTGACGCATTGCCAGAATGCGAGTTCGCATCTCTTCTACTTCCACCAGCCAGCTGGCTTTCAATGCCTCGTCATTCAGCACCGCAGCCACCACCTGCGCACCAAAATTCGGCGGGCTGGAGTAGTTGCGGCGAACAGTTGCTTTCAATTGCCCCAGTACGCGGCCTGCGGCTTCGGCATCTTCACACAGAACAGAAAGTCCGCCGACGCGCTCGCCGTAAAGGGAGAAAATTTTCGAGAACGAATTGCTCACCAGAGCGGGTAATCCAGCGCTGGCAATGGCGCGAATGGCGTAGGCATCCTCTTCCATACCGGCACCAAATCCTTGATAGGCAATATCAAGAAATGGGATAAGCTCACGGGCTTTGAGAATTTCAATCACCGCATCCCACTGCTCATTAGTGAGATCGGCACCCGTTGGGTTGTGGCAACATGGATGCAGCAACACAATACTGCGGGCAGGTAATGTTTTCAGCGTCGCCAACAGGTCATTAAAGCGCACGCCGTTAGTCGCTTCGTCATACCAGGGGTAAGTACTTACTTCGAATCCAGCCCCGGCGAATATTGCTACGTGGTTTTCCCAGGTAGGATCGCTGACCCAGACGCTTGATTCCGGGAAGTAGCGTTTCAGGAAATCTGCGCCCACTTTCAATGCCCCTGAGCCGCCAAGGGTTTGAATGGTTGCTACGCGCTGTTGTTGCAGTACCGGATGGTCCGCACCAAACAGCAGCGGCGCAATGGCATGGCGATAGCTGTTAAGCCCTTCCATCGGTAAATAAAGCGAAGCACCATGAGGCTGCGCATTCAGGCGCGCTTCCGCATCCGCCACGGCTTTCAGTTGTGGAATAATTCCGTCTTCGTTGTAGTACAGACCGATACTTAAATTCACTTTGTCGCTGCGAGGGTCTTCTTTAAAACGCTCCATAAGCGTAAGAATCGGGTCGCCAGCGTAGGCGTCAACTTTTTGAAACACGCGATGGTTCTCCAGGTTTACGGGCAGGTGGTTAAACCACAATAAACCGGAAGAAGGCGAAGATCGAGAGGATGTTCAAAGTCAGTCGGGAAGTTGGCGAAGAATTTGCTCCACTCGCTCTTGCAGTGGCCCCGAAACCGAAAGATAAGGAATGTTCCTGCGCGACAATTCCTGTTCATACCACACCTGTTGCCGTGCGCGAAATACCTCTCCTTGCCGGGTGCCATCCTGCACGAAGGGAAATTCTGCGCCGCAAAGCACTACCAGAGAGTATTCCCGCTCCGCCAGTTGGTGAAGTTCTTGCGGAGCATGACCATATTGATCAAGGGCATAGAATAAGGTCGTGAGTGGCGACGTGTCACATATAAGATAGTGATTAGCTTCTGCTTGTTGTTCCCGGCGTACCTGTTCGCAGGCGATATGCAACAAATCATCCGCAGTTAAGATACCGTTTTTTTCTTCCCAATAGTCGCGGCCAAATTCAGCGACATACACCGTATCAAGCACGCCCGCCAGCGCTTTTGAAAGCGTGCTTTTACCGGTAGATTCGCCACCAAGCAGACAGATACGGCGAACGAAACTGTAATAAACATCATTCGCCAACATGTAGCGATAGCGGTGAACATCGGAACGAATAAGCGTTCCCGAAGGCGCTTCATCGCCAACTGGGCGCGCCATTCGAACGTGTTCAACGGGTTGGGCAAAACGCCGCGCCAGCACGTTAGCAAAGCCATCGCCATAGTCTTCTGCAGTAAATACAGCGTGTGGGCGGCAACGTAATATCTGCAAGCATAGCGTCGCCACATAATGACGGTGGATGTCGGCATCAGCATTGTTATGCGGGATAGCAGGTAAGTTATAACGCGCAACAAGCTCTGGCGTCAGTACCAAAAACGTCGCTTGCGGGAAGCGCACTTGCAGCCACGTCAGGCGCTTTTCAGGTTCACAGTCAGGCATTTCCGGCACGGAATAACTGATGATGAACAGTTCTTCACATTGCGCCAGTGCGGTATTGATCAACTTTTCATGACCACAATGCAAAGGCGCGAATTTACCAACCACCAGACCCGTTGCAAAAGGCTTCATGATGTTTGCAACTCTTTGCGCCATTGATACAAACCATACCAGGCGTTAATCCAGAACAGGAAATATAAGCCAGCGGTCAGGTTTAAACCGCGCGTCATATACAGTGGCACCGCCAGGGTATTCACCGCTAACCAGACGTACCAGTTTTCGATACGTCTTCCCATCAACATGAATTGTGCCAGAACGCTGAAGGTCAAAATCAACGAATCCAGCCAGGGTGCCCAAGCATTGGTAAAGGTGTGGAGTAAAAAGCCGTAACCGCCTGCCACGACGACAGCACAGAGCAACAAAAGGAAAAAGTGACTGGCTTGCGTTCGGCGCACCGGCAAGATGTCGCCACCCTGACCTTTCAGCCAGTGGATCCAGCCAGTGATGCTGGTCACGATGAAGAATAACTGGAGCGTAACGTCGGCATAGAGTTGCACGGACCAAAAAACCCAGCCGTACAATATGCTGCCAATTATGCCGATCCACCATGTATGCACATTGTTTCTGGCAGCCAGCCAGACGGAAACCGCGTATGCCAGACACGCGGCGATTTCTGAATAAGACATTGTCCCTCCCTGGAGACGAATATTAATCCACGTATTTCATCGCGACTCTTGAAGTCAGGCGCGTAATAAGTTCGTAAGCACTTACCTTCGTCATTTCAGCGATACGTTCTACGGGCAAACCTTCGCCCCATAAAATGACCGGGGCCCCGGCTTTATCCTGCGCCTGTGGACCTAAGTCTACGCAGATCATATCCATCGCCACGCGCCCGACAATCGGCACTTCGCGACCGTTCACCAGCACTGGCGTACCGGACGGCGCGGCGCGCGGATAACCATCGCCATAGCCCATCGCGACTACGCCAAGACGAGTATCACGTTCGCTTACCCAGGTTCCACCATAACCGACAGGCTCTCCGGCTTTATGCTCACGCACGGCAATCAGGCTGGAGGTTAGCGACATCACTGGCTGACAGCCAAAATCGGCACCGGTGGAGCGATCTTCCAGCGGAGATACGCCGTAAAGAATGATGCCCGGGCGCACCCAGTCAAAATGCGACTGTGGCCAGAGTAAAATGCCACCCGACGCGGCAATGGAACGTTGACCAGGCTTGCCTTCGCAAAAGGTATTAAAGATAGCGAGTTGCTTCTCGGTTGCGCCACATTTTGGTTCATCCGCGCGCGCAAAATGGCTGACGATATTCACCGGCTGACGAACGTTTTTGCACTGGGTCAGACGATGATAAAACGCCTCAGCCTGTTCCGGCCTTACGCCCAGACGGTGCATACCGGTATCGAGTTTCATCCAGACGGTAACCGGCTCGTCCAGGTTAGCCTCTTCCAGCGCAGCAAGCTGTTCTTCGTTATGCACGGCGGTATGAAAATGTTGCGCAGAAATCGTCGGTAGATCTCTGGCATCAAAAAAGCCTTCGAGTAAAAGTACAGGTTTGGTGATTCCCCCCGCACGCAGTCGCAGAGCTTCTTCGAGACGGGCTACGCCAAAGGCGTCAGCATCGGGGAGCGTTCGCGCGGTCTCAAGAAGACCGTGACCATAAGCGTTCGCTTTCACCACCGCAACCATTTTACTGGCAGGTGCCAGTTCACGAAGACGTTGCAGGTTGTGTCGCAGAGCGCGGCGGTTAATCACAACAGTTGCCGCTTGCATTTGTGTTCCTTGATAAGTGTTTGCTTTAATTACCTAATTCATAAAATAATTATTATTCGTCGTCGTACTGCGGCCCCGCATAGTTGTCGAAGCGCGACCATTGACCGTTAAAGGTCAGGCGTACCGTCCCGATTGGGCCGTTACGTTGTTTACCGATAATAATTTCCGCGATGCCTTTTAAATCACTGTTTTCGTGATACACCTCATCACGATAGATAAACATGATCAAGTCCGCATCCTGCTCGATAGAGCCAGATTCACGCAGGTCGGAGTTGACCGGGCGTTTGTCGGCACGTTGTTCCAGAGAACGGTTCAACTGGGACAGCGCCACCACCGGCACGTTCAGTTCTTTCGCCAGTGCTTTCAGCGAGCGGGAGATTTCTGCAATTTCCAGCGTACGGTTATCGGAAAGCGCCGGTACGCGCATCAGTTGCAGGTAGTCGATCATGATAAGCCCGATGCCGCCGTGTTCACGGGCAATACGGCGTGCGCGGGAACGCACTTCCGTTGGCGTCAGGCCGGAGGAATCATCGATATAGATATTGCGTTTTTCGAGCAAAATACCCATGGTGCCGGAAATGCGTGCCCAATCTTCATCATCGAGCTGCCCGGTACGGATTTTAGTCTGGTCAACACGCGACAGCGACGCCAGAGAACGCATCATAATCTGTTCTGATGGCATCTCCAGCGAGAAGATAAGTACCGGTTTATCCTGCAACATCGCCGCGTTTTCGACGAGGTTCATCGCAAATGTCGTTTTACCCATCGACGGACGCGCGGCAACGATGATCAAATCCGACGGCTGCAAGCCAGCGGTTTTTTTGTTGAGATCGTCATAACCGGTGTTTACCCCGGTAACGCCATCGTGTGGCTGCTGAAACAACTGCTCAATACGCGCCACGGTTGCGTCGAGCACATCGGCGATGTTCTTCGGCCCTTCGTCTTTGTTTGCACGACTTTCGGCAATTTTGAAGACGCGGGATTCAGCAAGGTCCAGCAGATCTTCACTGGTACGCCCTTGTGGATCAAAACCGGCTTCGGCAATCTCATTCGCAACGGAGATCATCTCACGGACAACGGCACGTTCGCGCACGATATCCGCATAGGCACTGATGTTCGCCGCACTTGGCGTATTTTTTGACAGCTCTGCCAGATAAGCAAAACCACCGACGCTATCGAGTTGCCCCTGGCGTTCCAGCGATTCCGCAAGGGTAATCAGATCGATAGGACTACCGCTTTCCTGCAAACGCGCCATTTCAGTAAAGATATGACGGTGTGGGCGGGTGTAAAAATCGTCTGCCACCACACGCTCGGCTACATCATCCCAGCGTTCGTTATCCAGCATTAAACCGCCCAACACCGACTGCTCCGCTTCGATCGAGTGCGGAGGCACTTTCAGCCCGGCAACTTGTGGATCGCGTTCGCGGTTATCAGTCTGTTGTTTGTTGAAAGGTCTATTGCCTGCCATAACGAATGGTGTTACCTGCTGTTGAATGGGGGACAAGAGAGTATAGCGAGAAACAGTTTCTCGCTACAGCATTTAACGCCCCCGCTTTCCGGTGGAAGCGCGAATTTGCAGGGTCGGGCGATAGATGTAATGGCTGAGCGGTGCGTCTGGTTGCGCAATACGCCGTAAAATTTGCTGCGCCGCCTGTTTCCCCAGAGCCAATGGTTCTACCGCAATTGTGGTTAACGGCGGGTTACTGTAAGCACAAGCCGCCACGCCATCATTACCAATCAACGAAATATCTTCCCCGGCAAATAATCCTCTTTCGCCTAGTGCCGACTCCGCGCCAAAAGCCATTAAATCGTTATAACAAATCACCGCTGTGGGTGGCGAAGGCATATCCAACAGCTGTTGCATCAACTGGTAGCCGTTGGCCTGAGTCGGTTCAGCACGCAGCGAAAAAGCATCAGTACTCCACGGCTGTAAACCATGGTGATTCATCGCCTCAAGGTATCCCTGATAACGCATATGGTGCGTAAGACCACCAATAAACACGATATCTCTGTGCCCTTGTTGAATGAGATATTCCGTCGCTTCCCGTACACCTGCGTGGCTGTCCACGCCAACGTAATCGACGGGCAATTGTTGCCAATCCAGAGGGCGCATCGTGATTAATAAGGGTGTGGAACTGTTGGCATAACGCTGTAAATCGGCTTCTGAGGTACTGTTCACTGGACAGAGGACAATGCCCGCGACGTGGTGTTCCAGCAAGGTATCAAGCACCTGTTTTTGCCGGTCACTACGCTGGGAGGTATTGGACATCACGGTGATAAAACCGTGCTCCGCCAGCGTCATCTCAAGACCCATAGTAAATTCAGCGAAGAAAGGATTTATCAAATCGTCAATGACTACGCCGATAGTTAGCGATTTTTGCGAACGCAGATTGGCAGCAAAACGGTTATAGACATAGCCTAATTGTTCAATGGCTTGCTGGACTTTTTGTTGCGTCTCTTTTTTGATAAGTGAACTGTCGTTGAGAACCAGCGATACAGTCGATTTCGAAACGCCAGCCGCACGCGCAACATCGGTTAATGTTACCCGCTTTCTTCCTGTATCCGACTTCGCCATGCCTGCTCCAAACCCCCATAAGATCAAGGCAATTACTTTATCATAATCTCCTTTTACTCATGCGATCCGTTAACGCAAGGGATCGCAGGAGATCGTCGTTTCGATCACAGATTCGCACTTCCCTTGTTGTGTTTTTTACACCCTAATCGTACAAATTACGCATAAATTAGATCGTTCCAATTAATTTATGAAAATTATCATATTGTTTTAAATGTATATTTTTAATTATTTTTATATCGAAACAAGGAAATTATTATGTGCTCTGTACGCACGATCACTGCACCGGAAGCTGCAGATTTGATTGTTGATGGCGCAGTTGTCACCGTCTCCTCCTCCAGTGGAATGGGGTGTCCGGATGCGGTGCTGGCAGCAATAGGTGAACGCTTTCAACGTGCCGGACATCCGCAAAACATCACCTCCATCCACCCTATCGCCGCTGGTGATATGTATGGCGTAAAAGGCATCGATCATCTGGCGCAACCGGGCTTACTGGCAAAAGTGATCGCTGGCTCCTACCCCTCCGGTCCATCATCAATGACGCCTCCGTTAATCTGGCAAATGATCAATGACAACGCGATCCCCGCCTGGAATCTGCCTTCCGGGATCTTATTTGATATGCACCGGGAAGCGGCGGCTCATCGTCCTGGCGTGCTGACACAAACAGGCATGGATACCTATGTGGATCCCCTGTTGCAGGGCGGTGCAATGAATGAAAAAGCGGCGCAACAATCTCTGGTTGAACGTGTTCGATTTGCTAACGACGACTGGCTGTTTTTCCCCAGTATCGTGCCGCAGGTGGCGATCATTCGCGCTACCACTGCCGATGAACGCGGCAACCTGACTTATGAACATGAAGGGGCTTATCTGGGGCCACTGGAACAGGCTACTGCCGTTCGCAATAATGGTGGCATCATAATTGCGCAAGTAAAACGACAGGTTGCCGCCGGAAGTCTGAAACCAAAAGAGGTGCGTATTCCGGGTGTACTGGTGGATTACATCGTGATTGCGCCGGAACAAACACAAACGACACAAACGCAATATGAACCTGCCATTTCCGGCGAAATCAGTCGTCCGCTGTCAGCCTTTCGTTATATGGAACATGGCCCGGCGCGAGTTATTGCCCAGCGAGTCGCACAAGAACTACAAAGTGGAGATGCGGTAAATATTGGCTTTGGTATTTCTGCCAACGTACCACGCATTTTACTGGAACAAGGTCGCCACGGTGACGTCACCTGGCTGCTGGAACAGGGCGCGATTGGCGGAGTTCCACTGCTGGAATTTCAGTTCGGTTGTGCCTCTAATGCAGAAGCATTTTTGCCCTCTCCCCAGCAGTTCACCTATTTCCAGGGTGGTAGTTTTGATCTCACTCTGATGTCGTTTTTACAAATCGGCGCAGATGGCTCAGTGAACGTCTCACATCTCCCCGCTCGTCCACATGTCACTGCCGGATGCGGTGGATTTATTGATATCACCTCACATGCGAAACGCATTATTTTCTCTGGCTTTTTCAATGCCGGTGCCCAACTGCAACTGGAAGAGGGTCAGCTGCGTATCATTAAAGAAGGCAAAGCCAAAAAACTGGTACAGGACGTCGCCCACGTGACGTTCTCCGGCAAACGCGCAATAAGACTCGGGCAACAAGTACAGTACATTACTGAACGCTGCGTTCTGGAATTAACCCCAGACGGGCTACTGGTCACAGAAATTGCCCCAGGTATTGATCCTGAACGCGACATTCTCGCCCAAAGCGATGCCCCACTCCGTCTGGCAGACGATCTCAAACTAATGAATCCCCTCTATTTTCAACAAGGAAGTCACCATGAATAACGGCACCATTGACCTCCAGCGCAACGGTTTCATTGCCACTTTGGTGATTAATCGCCCGGCGAAACTCAACGCATTAACCCCAGAGATGCTCGAACAACTGCTGGCGCATTGCCACACGTTGGAAACTGATTCGGAGATCCGCGTAGTACTGCTGACCAGTGCCAGTGAAAAAGCGTTTTGTGTCGGCGCGGATATTCATCGCTGGACCTCTCTTTCTGCACTCGATATGTGGCGCAACTGGATCCGCCGCGGTCATCAGGCATTTGATGCTCTGGCACAACTGCCACAGCCCGTAATCGCCCTGTTGCACGGCCTGGCTTATGGCGGTGGTCTGGAACTGGCTGCTACCGCCGATATCCGTATTTGTAGCGCCGAAGCACAAATGGCACTACCAGAAACCGGGCTGGCGACAGTGCCTGGCTGGTCAGGAACGCAGCGGCTGACGGCACTGCTTGGGCGCTCACTGGTGAAAGAACTGGTATTTACCGGTGAACCACTGGATGCACAGCGGGCACTGTCCTGCGGGCTGGTGAATCGCGTTGTCGCCAGGGAGGCGTTACACGACGCCGGACTGCAACTGGCACAACGTATCGCCCAGCGTGCTCCCGTTGCAGTGCAGATCGCCAAGCAGGTTATTGATGCCGGAGAAGGTATTGCTGTGGCCTCGACGCTTGAAGCACTGGCTGGCGCTTTTTCCGCCACGACTGAAGATGCTCATGAAGGCAGTCAGGCATTTACTGAGAAGCGTCAACCGCACTTTCAGGCACGCTGATCGCCTCTTACAAGGAAAGAAAGATAATGAATATGACAACCTCTGTTCCCCAAACGCCTTCTTTATTTCGGCGAATAATGACAAAACTCGCGGCCTTTGCACCTGGCATCTTTCTTATTGGCTACAGCATCGGAACAGGCAGCATCACCACTATGGCTAAAGCAGGTGCTAACTATGGTGTCTCGCTCATGTGGGCCGTGGCGCTTTCTTGCATTGTTACCTGGTTTTTAATCCGTATTTATGGTCGTTATGCTTCCGTCACTGGTGAACGCGCGTTGACTGCATTTCGTCGCCATATCCATCCCGGCGTTGCGATGTTGTTTCTGATCGGGTTAACCGTTGCCGTGAGCGGTTCCATTATGGGGGTAATGGGTATTCTGGCGGATGTAATGGCAACATGGTCCACGACCTGGTTTAGTGGCGGTATCTCAGCTCTCGCCTGGGCTATCGCGATGGTCATTATGATTAACGTGATGCTCTGGACCAACAGCAACGCCGGGTTCGACAAAATCCTCTCCGCGCTGGTTGGCATTATGGGGCTGGCGTTTGTGATTAATTTTTTCATTATGATGCCGCCGGTCGCAGATCTGCTGGCCGGATTTATTCCGTCTGTTCCCGATCCTGTCGCTGGCGATAACAGTACGCCATTTCTGATAATTTCTGGCATGGTGGGTACCACCGTAGCACCAGCAATGTTTCTTATGCGCACGACCCTGGTAAAAAGTAATGGTTGGGGTGTGGACAATTTGCCTCATCAAAATCGTGATGCCATTGTCAGTGCAGGAATGATGTTCATCATCAGTGCGGCGGTGATGGCTGCGGCTGCGGGTACGTTGTACCAAACTGGCACAGGTTTAAATAATGCCTCGCAAATGGTCATTATTCTCGAACCTATTGCTGGCTCAGCTGCCGTGGGGCTCTTTGTTATTGGTATTGTTGCAGCCGGGCTTTCCAGCCAGTTCCCAAATTTGCTGTTAACGCCCTGGCTGCTGGCTGACTGGCGTGATACCAGCAACGAAGTTAGCCCAGGTTACCGTATCCTGATGACGGTTATGTCTCTGCTTTGTCTGGTTGTGCCGCTGTTCCACGCACGCCCGGTATTGGTGATGATTGCCAGCCAGGCCTTTAACGCCATTATTCTGCCGCTGACTGTTTTATGTATGTTCTGGCTGGCGAACAAGCCTTCGTTAATGGGCAAATATCGTTGCTCACGCTGGGAAAACGTCATGTTTATTGCCATAAGCGTATTTACGCTAATCATGGGCTATATGGCAATGAGCGGCTTAATCGAAAGTCTGATGAAATAGGTGGGACGCAATGATTGACGAAACGCTAACGGCGCTCACTGATATCAAAATGCCCCATTACGCACCGCTGGCTCAAGCCAGCGGTAGTATCGACCTTAACGGTACCATTTTACCAGAGTACTGCTGCAACACGCTGGTTCTGGGCAGTGGCGCGGCAGGATGGCGAGCTGCCGTCGAGCTGAAACGGCAAAATGTCGATGTAATGGTCGCCTCCAGCAAAGCCTTCTGGGGCACTTCCGCCTGTTCTGGTTCCGATAAACAAACGCTTCACACCGCGAATACGCGTGCAAATGGTGACCATTTTCTGACATTAAGTAACACCCTGGCGGCAGGTGGTGCGATGGATCATGACACCGCATATGTTGAGGCGGTCGGATCGGTGAACACCTGTGAAGTACTGAAATATCTGGGTCTGGATCTGCCTGAAGATCTCTTTGGCGCAACGTTGCGTTATCAAACCGATCACGATGAATTTGGCCGTGCCACTAGCTGCGGTCCTCGAACATCGCGCCTGATGGTGAAGGTGCTGGCCCAGGAGGCAATGCGCCTTAATATTCCTCTTTGCGATCACACAACGGCGATTCATATCCTGACCAGTGGTGAAGGGGAAAATCGACGAGTCGTGGGGGTGATCGCCATCGATAAAGCCTGTCGGGATAATCCCTGGCGAATGGTCGTGATTCGCTGCCAGCATCTGGTTTTAGCCACGGGCGGACCAGGTGAACTTTATCGTGACAGTGTTTATCCGGTGAACTGTTTTAGTGCGTTGGGCATGGCACTGGAAGCAGGTATAACTCTGGTTAATCTTACGGAAAGTCAGTTTGGTATCGGTACACCGCGCAGCCAGTTTCCGTGGAATCTTTCCGGTACTTACATGCAGGCGATGCCGCGCATCTATTCGCAGGACCACTCCGGGCGTCAGTATAATTTTCTGGCAGCTTATTACCCCACGACTCGTATGCTGGCCTCCGCAATATTTCGTAAAGGTTACCAGTGGCCGTTTCACGCGGAACGAATGCTGGAATATGGCTCCAGCCTGCTGGATGTCGCAGTTTATGAAGAGACTCAAAAAGGGCGCGATGTTTTTCTTGATTTTCTACGGGAACCAGAACCCGCAGCGGACGGAACGTCATTCAACCTGCAAGAACTGGATGATGATGTCATCGACTATCTGCAACAAAATCACGCCCTGTTGGCACAACCGCTGGCGAGATTAACACAGATGAATCCTCTGGCTATTCGTTTGTATCAGATGCACGGTCATGATCTCACAGCCTCACCGCTCAAGTTTACGCTAAATAATCAACATCTTAATGGCGGAATTGAAGTTGATATTTGGGGACGTACATCGCTAACTGGTTGTTATGCTGCCGGAGAAAATGCCGGAACACATGGTGTCACGCGCCCAGGTGGAGCAGCGCTCAATGCCGGGCAAGTTTTCGCCCGCCGCTGTGCATTACATATTGCTCATCAGAAAAGCCAGGACCGGCCTCTCGAGAGGCAACAAATTCTCAGTACGATTAATGAGGCGCAACAGTACCTGAATCAGGGGCTGCTACGTGACGACGTGCGAGAAACGATACAAAATACCATGAGCCACCATGCCGCAATTTTGTGTCATACACAGGGGATCAACACTGCCGCGCAAACCCTGGCAACACTTTGTGAAGATATTCGCCGGGAAGGTATTCAATGCGATGAAAACAGCCTGGCACAATCTTTCCAGTGGCGGCAAAGTGCGCAACTGGCGCTGGCTGTACTGCGTTCTTTACAATGTTATGTCGAAAACGGTGGTGGGAGTCGTGGTGCCAGGGCTATCTATGATGGCGAAGCCGGTATTGCACCGCAAACACCAGGTGGGCCACTCCTGGCCTGGCGTTTTCGGCCAGAAAATCAGGATGCCAGGCAATATATGATTTGTGTTTGTCGGGAAGCTAATGATTACCAAACCTGGACTCGCCCGTGCCGTGAACGGGGCGTATTAACGCTAACCAACTTTGAGCGCCAGTGGCAAAACTGGATTGCGGCGACGCCGTTTCAATACTGATCAGAGATATTCCGGGTTGTGACCGCAGCCCGGAAAAAATCCCCGCGCGGCCTGGCGACTACTGTTAGGCTTAAAACAGATATGTCGCTCAGTAAAGGAGTTTAAATGGCAACGCGCATCGAATTTCACAAGCACGGTGGCCCGGAAGTACTTCAGGCCGTGGAGTTCACTCCTGCCGATCCGGCGGAGAATGAAATCCAGGTCAAAAATAAAGCCATCGGCATCAATTTTATCGACACGTATATCCGCAGCGGCCTTTACCCGCCACCATCGCTACCCAGCGGATTAGGCACCGAAGCGGCAGGCATCGTGAGTAAAGTCGGCAGTGGTGTAAAGCATATTAAGGCAGGCGATCGCGTAGTCTATGCACAATCGGCATTAGGCGCTTACAGCTCTATGCATAACATTAATGCGGATAAAGCGGCGATTCTGCCTGCGGCAATTTCTTTTGAGCAAGCTGCGGCATCCTTCCTGAAAGGCTTAACGGTTTATTATCTGCTGCGCAAAACCTATGAAATTAAACCCGATGAACAGTTCCTGTTCCACGCAGCGGCTGGCGGCGTTGGCTTGATTGCCTGCCAGTGGGCAAAAGCCCTGGGCGCGAAACTTATCGGCACCGTGGGAACCGCGCAAAAAGCGCAGAGTGCGCTAAAAGCGGGCGCATGGCAGGTTATTAACTATCGTGAAGAGAATCTGGTCGAGCGGTTAAAAGAGATCACCGGTGGCAAGAAAGTGCGCGTGGTGTACGATTCAGTGGGCAGAGACACCTGGGAACGGTCGCTGGATTGCCTGCAACGCCGCGGCTTAATGGTGAGTTTTGGCAACTCATCAGGTGCGGTTACCGGTGTGAACTTAGGCATTCTCAATCAGAAAGGCTCGTTGTATGTGACACGCCCTTCCCTGCAAGGCTATATCACCACGCGGGAGGAATTAACCGAGGCCAGTAATGAACTGTTCTCTTTGATTGCCAGCGGTGTGATTAAGGTCGATGTCGCCGAGCAGCAGAAATATCCGCTGAAGGATGCGCGGCGTGCGCATGAGATTCTGGAAAGCCGGGCGACGCAGGGTTCCAGCCTGTTGATTCCATAAAAGAAATTGGGCTTCCACCTGGGAAGCCCTTTCTTTTATAGTTCGGCTGTATGTAGGGTACAGCTCGATGAATTTGTTTGACACGCAATAGTGACAGATTTGATTATCAATTCCTATTTTGTTCTAAGGATAAAACCTTAGGTTGTGATCATCCGCACAATCCCTTAGTAACGCCAGCGGTCATAATGCTGATATTTCGGCACTTTTGGTGCTTTAATCGCCCTGATCACCCACACCACCGCAACCGCCAACAGCAGCCACGGCAGCAACTTAATCATCAATGCCAGCATACCGCCGAGGAACATAAAGGCCGTCGCCACAATCAGCGCGGCGATAATACCCAGCAACGAAACACCAGTGACCATCAGCATGACAAAAAAGCCAATTACAAAAAGTAGTTCCAGCATGATGCTCTCCCAAATATGAAATCTCTTGCTGGCATTACAAGAATCATGCCAAAAATAATCTATTGATTTAACAGCAAAACGCCCCGCGACGGTGCGCAGGGCGTGGTGAATTTGACTACTTTTTGGTGAAAAGTTAACGCTTATCCGCCACCAGTTTGAGCGCGTGTTCCAGCACATTAATGTCTGCACCCGCTTTATGGGCATTTTCACTTAAATAACGTCGCCACTGCCGCGCGCCAGGAATACCCTGGAACAAGCCCAGCATATGCCGGGTAATATGGCCGAGATACGTCCCCTGGCTGAGTTCACGCTCAATGTACGGATACATGGCGCGCACTACCGCCACCGGATCGGCATCGGTATCCGAGGAACCAAAAATCTCTCGGTCTACCGCCGCCAGAATCCCCGGATTCTGATACGCCTCGCGCCCGACCATCACGCCATCCATATGTTGCAAATGCGCTTTAGCTTCTTCCAGCGACTTGATACCACCGTTAATCGACATCGTCAGATGCGGAAAGTCACGCTTCAGTTGATACACACGCGGATAATCGAGCGGCGGGATCTCACGGTTTTCTTTCGGACTTAACCCAGAAAGCCAGGCTTTACGTGCGTGGATGATGAACATCTCACACTCACCTTTGCCGGAAACGGTGTTGATGAAATCGCAGAGAAATTCATAGCTGTCCTGATCATCGATGCCAATACGCGTTTTCACCGTCACCGGAATCGACACCACATCGCGCATCGCTTTCACGCAGTCGGCAACCAGCTGCGCATTACCCATCAGACACGCACCAAACATGCCGTTCTGCACCCGGTCAGACGGGCAGCCGACATTCAGGTTGATCTCATCATATCCGCGCGCTTCTGCCAGCTTCGCACACTGTGCCAGCGCCGCCGGATCGCTACCCCCGAGTTGCAACGCTACCGGATGTTCTTCTTCACTGTACGCCAGGTAATCACCTTTACCGTGAATAATCGCCCCTGTGGTCACCATTTCGGTATACAGCAACGTATTGCGGGAAAGCAGACGCAGGAAATAACGGCAATGTCTGTCCGTCCAGTCAAGCATCGGGGCAATCGAGAAACGGTAAGCGGGATAAACAGTGTGTGATTCTGCTGGCATGGCGACTTTTTAAGCATCTGGTAAATTGGGGGCGCTACTATAGCATAACGAATATGCGATCAGGCAATGTGACAGCCATGACACCCTGTTCTCGGCGTTTAAGTGAGAACTATGGTAAAGTAAGGACATTCTTAACCCCACTGTCGAGGTGCCCAATGGAAAAGACCACAACGCAGGAGTTATTAGCGCAGGCTGAAAAAATCTGCGCACAGCGTAATGTGCGCCTGACCCCACAGCGTCTCGAAGTGTTGCGCCTGATGAGTCTGCAGGATGGCGCTATCAGCGCTTATGATCTGCTTGATTTGCTGCGCGAAGCTGAACCGCAAGCCAAGCCGCCAACGGTTTATCGCGCGCTGGAGTTTCTGCTTGAACAAGGTTTTGTGCATAAGGTGGAATCCACCAACAGTTATGTGCTCTGTCATCTGTTCGATCAGCCCACCCATACTTCAGCCATGTTTATTTGCGATCGCTGCGGCGCGGTGAAAGAAGAATGTGCTGAAGGCGTGGAAGACATCATGCATACGCTGGCGGCAAAAATGGGTTTTGCCCTGCGGCATAATGTTATTGAAGCACATGGATTATGTTCAGCATGTGTAGAAGTAGAAGCGTGTCGTCATCCTGAACAGTGCCATCATGACCACTCTATTCAGGTGAAAAAGAAACCTCGCTAAAAGGGTGTACATCCTTGTACATGTCGGGCAGGAGGGATTAATTACCAGCGGTAATCATGGCGTTTTTCCCAACTATCAACCTCTTTTTCTGCCTGATCTTTCTGATAACCGTAGCGTTCCTGGATTTTACCCACTAACTGATCACGTTTTCCTTCAATGATCGTCATATCATCATCGGTCAGTTTGCCCCATTGCTCTTTCACTTTACCTTTAAACTGTTTCCAGTTACCGCCGGCTTCATCTTTATTCATAATCAAGACCTCATCGTTAGGTTGTGAATGAGAGTACGTTCACTTTTCTTCTGAACGTGAGATTAAGTGTAGTCAGCAATTTGGCTTAGGATTATTTATTCAGAATTTTTAACCGTCACGTTGCGACAAACCAGGTATCGTTACGCCAGTGACGCCGCCAGATAGCCGCCAGAGAAAGCCCGCGTAACGCCAGAAAGACGGTTAACGCCAGCCACAAACCATGATTCCCCAGCCACGGCAGCGTAAGGAGCGTCAGTGCAAAACCTGCGGCGGCCACCGCCATACTGTTACGCATTTCGGCGGCACGCGTTGCGCCTATAAACATGCCGTCCAGCAGATAACACCAGACGCCGACCAACGGCAAAATCACCTGCCAGATAAGATAGCGGTCAGCCAGCTGCTGAATCTGGGTTAACGACGTCAGCAACGCAATGATGTGTTCCCCTGCCAGCAAATAAACCACCGAAAACAGTAACGCTACGATCCCCGACTGGCGGCACGCTGCCCGCCAGACATCCAGCAATTGACTACCGTCGCGCGCACCGTATGCCTGACCGGAATGTGCTTCAACCGCGTAGGCAAAACCATCCAGCGCATAGGCGGTAAAGGTGAGTAGCGTCATCAGAACCGCGTTAACAGCGATAATGTCACTCCCCAGTCGCGCGCCAAGTACAGTGATCGCGCCGAAACAGAGTTGCAGCAACAGCGAGCGCAGCATGATATCGCGGTTAAGCGCCAGCAAGTGACGGAAGTTTCCTCGCCAGGCTGTTTTCAGCATTTCGCCGGAGATTCCGCGTAGTTTGAGAATTTTACGCACCATTAGCAGACCAATCAGCAATGTTGCATATTCCGCAATAACCGTCGCCAGAGCCGCGCCCTGCACGTTCATATGCAGCCCCATCACCAGCCAGACATCCAGCACAATGTTGAGGATATTGCCGACCACTAACAAAATTACTGGCGCACGGGCATATTGCACGCCGAGTAACCAGCCAAGTAATACCAGATTCGCCAGCGACGCCGGTGCGCTTAACCAGCGGATTTCAAGAAAGCGTCGCGCCTGTTCCAGGACTGCTTCACTACCACCAACAATATGCAGCGCCAGATCGATAATCGGCGTACGCAGCAGCGCAATTAACGCCCCGGCCCCCAACGCCAACAGCAACGGTTGCACCAGCGCACGGGCTAATGCCTGAGGATTTTTGGCACCATAAGCCTGTGCAGTCAGCCCGGTGGTGCTCATGCGTAAAAACAGCAACAACATAAAGAGAAAGCTGGTCGCCGTTGCACCAACCGCCACGCCGCCTAAATAAACCGGACTATCAAGATGACCAATTACCGCCGTATCGACCAGTCCCAGCAACGGAACGGTGATATTGGAGAAAATCATGGGTAAGGCGAGATGCCAGAGTGCTTTATCAGATGAAGTGAGGAATGCCATGCAGACAAGCCTGATGAAGAGAGATGAAAAACAAACCGCGACGCCAGGCGGCATCGCGGTCTCAGAGATATGTTACAGCCAGTCGCCGTTGCGAATAACCCCAACCGCCAGCCCCTCAATGGTGAAGCTCTGCTGACGAAGGTCAACGACAATTGGTTTAAACTCGCTGTTTTCTGGCAACAGTTCGACTTTATTGCCCTGTTTTTTCAGGCGTTTAACGGTAACTTCGTCATCAATACGTGCGACAACGACCTGACCGTTACGTACATCCTGAGTTTTATGCACTGCCAGCAAATCGCCATCCATAATGCCGATATCTTTCATCGACATCCCGCTGACACGCAGCAGGAAATCAGCATTCGGCTTGAACAAGGAAGGATCGACCTGATAATGACCTTCAATATGCTGTTGCGCCAGAAGCGGTTCACCGGCAGCCACACGACCTACCAGCGGCAACCCTTCTTCCTCTTCCTGCAATAAACGAATCCCGCGTGATGCGCCGGAAACAATTTCAATAACGCCTTTGCGTGCCAGCGCCTTCAGATGTTCTTCAGCCGCGTTTGGGGAACGGAACCCCAAACGCTGCGCGATTTCCGCACGCGTCGGCGGCATACCTGTCTGGCTGATGTGATCACGGATGAGATCAAACACCTCTTGTTGCCTGGCCGTTAACGCTTTCATTCCGCCCCCTGGGTGTATATACAGTTATGCTGTGAGTATATACAGCAAAAGGCGATTTTGGAACCATAAACTGCACAATAAACCAGAGATTTATCGAAATCTGGAAGGGTTATCCAAAATGCGACCATAACAGGATGCACCAGGTAATCACGGCGACGATAATGGCAATCAGCACTGCGGCAGATCCCATATCTTTAGCGCGTCCGGAAAGCTCATGGTATTCAGAGCCAATTCGGTCAACCACAGCTTCGATGGCGCTATTGAGAATTTCCACAATCATCACCAGCATCACGGAGCTGATAAGCAGCACGCGGGTAATCGCGTCCACATCCAGCCAGCAGGCGATAACCACCGCTAACAATACCGCTACGCCTTCCTGACGGAATGCCGCTTCGTTGATCCATGCAGCGCGTAAACCTTTCCAGGAATAGCCAGCAGCTTTAATAATTCGGATGAATCCAGTGGTATTATTGGCCATTGAAAGAACCTTTTTACATTATGAGCGTCAATATCAGTGTACCGTTAAATCCGATGATTCGGGTTTGCGTAACGCCGCGCGAAACATGAGCGGATACCACAGAATTTCCCATGACTTTCTGCTATCCTTGCCGCGCATTTGCATTATTAACCAGAGGCTTTACATCGTTTATGTCCGGCTGGCCACGAATTTACTACAAATTACTGAATTTACCATTAAGCATCCTGGTAAAAAGCAAGTCTATTCCGGCGGATCCTGCCCCGGAACTGGGGCTGGATACCTCTCGTCCAATTATGTACGTTTTACCGTACAACTCGAAAGCTGACTTGCTGACGTTGCGCGCCCAGTGTCTGGCACATGACCTGCCTGACCCGTTAGAACCGCTGGAAATCGACGGCACGCTACTGCCGCGCTATGTGTTCATTCACGGCGGGCCGCGTGTGTTCACCTATTACACGCCGAAAGAAGAGTCTATTAAGCTGTTCCACGACTATCTCGATTTGCACCGCAGCAACCCAAATCTGGATGTGCAGATGGTGCCAGTATCGGTGATGTTTGGTCGCGCGCCGGGGCGTGAAAAAGGCGAAGTGAACCCGCCGCTGCGTATGCTTAACGGCGTACAGAAATTTTTCGCTGTACTGTGGCTCGGTCGCGACAGTTTTGTGCGTTTCTCGCCGTCAGTTTCACTGCGCCGTATGGCGGATGAACACGGCACGGATAAAACTATCGCTCAGAAACTGGCGCGCGTGGCGCGTATGCACTTTGCCCGTCAACGTCTGGCTGCCGTGGGTCCACGTCTGCCTGCTCGTCAGGATCTGTTTAATAAGCTGCTCGCCTCCCGCGCCATTGCGAAAGCGGTAGAAGATGAAGCACGCAGCAAAAAAATCTCCCATGAAAAAGCGCAGCAGAACGCGATTGCGCTGATGGAAGAGATTGCGGCGAATTTCTCTTACGAGATGATCCGCCTGACTGACCGCATTCTGGGCTTCACCTGGAACCGACTTTACCAGGGTATCAACGTCCATAACGCCGAGCGCGTTCGCCAGCTGGCCCACGACGGCCATGAGCTAGTGTATGTGCCTTGCCACCGCAGTCACATGGACTACCTGCTGCTTTCTTACGTGCTGTATCACCAGGGGCTGGTGCCGCCGCATATCGCCGCCGGGATCAACCTGAACTTCTGGCCGGCCGGGCCGATTTTCCGCCGTCTGGGGGCGTTCTTTATTCGCCGTACGTTTAAAGGCAATAAACTTTATTCCACCGTTTTCCGTGAGTATCTCGGCGAACTGTTCAGCCGTGGTTATTCCGTCGAGTATTTCGTGGAAGGCGGTCGTTCCCGTACGGGGCGTTTGCTGGATCCGAAAACCGGTACGCTATCGATGACCATTCAGGCGATGCTGCGTGGCGGCACTCGTCCGATTACGCTGATTCCGATCTATATCGGTTATGAGCACGTCATGGAAGTGGGTACTTACGCCAAAGAACTGCGCGGTGCGACGAAAGAGAAAGAGAGCCTGCCGCAGATGCTGCGCGGTTTAAGCAAGCTGCGTAATCTCGGTCAGGGTTACGTCAACTTCGGTGAACCAATGCCGTTGATGACCTACCTTAACCAGCACGTACCAGACTGGCGTGAATCTATCGATCCCATCGAAGCGGTGCGTCCGGCCTGGTTAACGCCGACGGTCAATAATATTGCTGCCGATCTGATGGTACGCATTAACAACGCAGGCGCGGCGAACGCCATGAACCTGTGCTGTACTGCGCTTCTGGCGTCACGTCAGCGCTCACTCACCCGCGAGCAGTTAACCGAGCAACTCAACTGCTACCTGGATCTGATGCGCAACGTGCCTTACTCCACGGACTCTACCGTTCCTTCAGCCAGCGCCAGCGAGCTTATCGATCACGCGCTGCAAATGAACAAGTTTGAAGTCGAGAAAGACACTATCGGCGACATCATCATTCTGCCGCGCGAGCAAGCGGTGCTGATGACCTACTATCGCAACAACATTGCGCATATGTTGGTGCTGCCTTCGCTGATGGCGGCAATTGTCACCCAGCATCGCCACATCTCCCGCGACGTATTGATGGAGCACGTCAATGTGCTTTACCCAATGCTGAAAGCGGAACTGTTCCTGCGCTGGGATCGCGACGAGTTACCGGACGTTATTGATGCGCTGGCAAATGAGATGCAACGTCAGGGGCTGATTACCCTGCAAGATGATGAGTTGCATATCAACCCGGCGCATTCTCGCACGCTACAGCTGCTGGCCGCAGGCGCGCGCGAAACGCTGCAACGTTATGCCATCACCTTCTGGCTGTTGAGTGCCAACCCGTCGATCAACCGCGGTACGCTGGAAAAAGAGAGCCGCACCGTCGCGCAACGTCTCTCCGTGCTGCACGGTATCAACGCGCCGGAATTCTTCGACAAGGCGGTGTTCAGTTCTCTGGTGCTGACGCTGCGTGATGAAGGGTATATCAGCGATAGCGGCGACGCCGAACCGGCAGAAACGATGAAGGTATATCAGTTGCTGGCGGAGTTGATTACATCAGACGTGCGTTTGACGATTGAGAGTGCGACGCAGGGCGAAGGGTAATCAGTGAGAATTGCCGGATGCGACGCAAACGCCTTATTCGGCCTACCATGATCTGCAAATTCAATAAATTGCGATATGTTGTGTAGGCCTGAGAAGCGCAGCGCATCAGGCAACCCAGAAGAAAGCCGGATGATCATCCGGCTTTTTTACATCATCAGAAATGCCAGTAACTCATTGCCAGCCCTAAAAACAGTACCAGACCAACATAGTTATTATTCATAAATGCTTTAAAGCAGGCTTCACGCTCGCGGTTGGCAATCAGTTTTTGTTGATAAACAAACAGCGCGCCAGCTACCAGAATTGACCAGTAATATCCCCAGCCTAAGCCATTTAACTCACCGATGATCGCCATCAGCGCTAGTACGCCAATCTGCAAAATACCAATAATCAATTTATCGTATTGGCCGAACAGGATTGCGGTGGATTTAATGCCAATCTTCACATCATCATCGCGGTCAACCATCGCATACTGCGTGTCGTAAGCCACCGCCCAGAGAATATTGGCGAGGAACATTAACCAGCAACTCAATGGCACCGACTCACTCACAGCGGCAAAAGCCATTGGAATCGACCAGCCAAACGCCGCGCCCAGCACCACTTGCGGTAGATGGGTATACCGCTTCATAAACGGGTATACCCACGCCAGCGCCAGCGCGGCAATTGACAACAGAATAGTCATCGTATTCAGCGTCAGCACCAGTAAAAATGAAATCAGTACCAGCACTACAAACAGCGTACGCGCTTCTTTCTCTGTCACCGCGCCGCTGGGAAGTGGTCGGTTCGCCGTGCGCTTAACATGACCATCAAACTTGCGGTCAGCATAATCATTCACCACGCAACCAGCAGCGCGCATCAGCCAGACGCCCGCGACAAACACCGCCAGGATCCAGAGCTGGGGAACGCCCGGTGTCGCCACCCACAACGCCCATAATGTTGGCCAGAGCAGCAGTAACGCGCCAATTGGCTTATCCGTACGCATTAAGCGATGAAACGCCAGCAGCTTATTCTGCGTCAGACTCCACTCCATATTTTTTTCCTCTTAGTACAACGGTGACGCCGGTAAAAACAGTTCTGTTAGCAACAGCGGTTTACCGCTTAATCGCAGGCGGGAACGTCGCCCCCACAGTCCGGCATCACGGCCTATCTCAATAAAGTCCCGGGTTAATGTCGATGATGTGAACAGATAGCGTCCTAACGGCGTTTTACCTAATTTTTGTAACGCCAGCTCCGGCCCGCTTAACGTTGACACAGGAACGACGGTACGACCGGCAAGCCACGGTTCACCATCGGCACATAACAAAATTTCACGTAACCAGTAACGAGACTCTTTCGGCAGCAGTGGCAGTTCTTCGGGGATTTCATTCTGCTCGACAAACCCTTCGCGGATCATCGTCACGCTCACCGTTTTTCCCTGCTGTTCAAAACGTTTTGTCATGGAATCTTCCAGCAACAGCCAGTCGAGCAGTTGCGGCTCCAGGGCAGGGATCTCTGTAAAATAGCGCAGCGCACGCAGTTGCGTTAACGCGGGGTGTGACATGCCGAACTCTCCGTTACATAACGTAAAGGCATTGTATCGCAGAAAAATATTTACGGGAGATGTAAAGCAAATTAAGTGAACTAATGCGCAACAAAAACGCAACAATAGTACAGGAGGAGAAAAAAAGGTGCGCCAGGAGACGCACCAGTTGTTGCAAAATCAGCACTGTGGAGCGTAATTACCCCTTGCCTTTTACACTGCTGATAAAGGTGGAACGGGCAGATGTCGACCCCAGGCGTTCAGCTTCATCAAGCAGTTTTAACGCCTTATCAACATCACCTTTCGCGACAGCGTTTTTGATCGCGGTATTAAAATAACTTTCCGTGTCGTTGAGCATCGGCTCGCTTTTCTTCACCGGTGCCGGAGCGGGTGCAGCCACAGCTGGTGCCGCCGTGTTACCTACCGTAACCGGAGCTGGAGCGGAAGAACCAAATAGTGGTCCTACCAACACGCTGGAGCTGGAGTTCGTTTTCACTTTCAGTTTCAGCAAACCATCAGTGGTGTGACGGGCAATCGGGTCAGGAATATCCGGCACCGAGTTACCTACGCCTTTGGCATAGGCTTTTGCCGGGTCGAGCAGTTGGGTTGTCTGCTGGAGATCTTTTTCCGTGGTGAAGACCAGTACATAGAGTTTCTGTTGCCCCAGTGCCGGTGTCAGGCGCATAACGCCTTCCAGACGATCTGCACTCATCACGCCGGGTTCCTGGTAGGTGAAATAACTGCTGGGGAAGAAGGCTGATGGGGTCATGTTCTGATCAAGAATCAGCACGTTCGGCGCAAATACGCTGGTTTGTTTGTTCACTTCGCTGGTCAGCGTCAGTGTCAGTTCACCAATGTTTGCCGGGACGCTGTACGCAGCAACCGGACCACTGATGCCGGAAACGTTCAGTTGTTGGCCGCCGGTCGACAGTTGAGTCGTCTGGGTTTTAGATTGATCGACCGGTGTCCAGGTGAGTTGTTGCAGCGCGGCAGATGGAATGGCTGGCGCGTCGCTGGTGTTTTGCGGTACGTAGTTAACATCGGCAAGGCTGATTCCAGGTGCGCTTGCCAGCAACCCTGCTGATAAACAGAGAGCGATGAGACTTTTATTCATTTTCATTGTTTTCACCTCAAAATCTGGAGCTCAGCGGTAGCCAGGCAATAGCGCGCTAAACCCGATAATCAGAGGGGCTTTCGCCCCTTAAAGCTGTTTTTATGCCGGATGCGGCGTAAACGCCTTATCCGGCCTACTTTCGGCAGCGGTTGTAGGCCTGATAAGACGCAACAGCGTCGCATCAGGCATTGATTGCCGGATGCGGTGCAAACACCTTATCCGGCCCAGTTTTTTGCTATTACCACCAGATTTCCATCTGAGCACCGAAGGTCCACTCGTCGCTGTCGCCACGACCGAAGCTACCGCCATTGAAATCAGCCGACACAGCCTTGCCGTAGTATGGGTTGGTTGAAGAGCTACCGGTGTAGTCATAACCCCATTTCTCATCCCACTTGGCGTAGGTTGCGAAGACACGAATAGCCGGGCGTGACCAGATGCTGTCGCCAGCCTGCCATTGTTGTGCGAGGGTAATTTTGTACTGATTGTTCTTGTCGCCGGTGCGCTGGGATTCGACGTTGTCGTAGCCGATTTCCATCACGGTGCTCATGATTGGCGTCCACTTGTACATCGGGCGAATACCGACGGTCCACCACTTGGTGCCGTTGTCGTTATCCCAGTTGATATCCTGGTACATACCCACGTACATCATGTCCCAGTTGTCGCCCATGGAGATCGCACCGTGGTCGAGGATACGCAGCATGTGACCGTTGTTATTGATATTGTAGGCAAATTTTTCGTTATCAAACGCGACGCCAGAACCCTGCGACAGACCTTTACCCTGCGAGGTCATCGAGTCAGTAGCGTACTGAACAACAAACTTGTTAAAGCCCTTCAGGACACTCTGAGTATGTTCAGCAGTGAATAACCAGCCGTCTTTCGATGCGCCATCAACCAGACGATAGTTATCACGCAGGTTGGCACGACCGTAGTCGACACCCAGTTCTAATGTGCCGCCCGGGTTGATTTCCATCTGCGCTAAACGCACATCGAAAACGTCGTTCGCGGTTTCGTTGGTATAGTCATAAATATTGTTGCTGGCGAAAGAGGAAGAACCCCCCGCTTCAGAGGAGCGGGTTGCTGCCAGAGAGAGTTTACCGAAGCCAACATCGATGTTTTCCAGACCGGCACCAGGACCAGAAATATCCCAGTAGTAGAAGTCGATCATATGAACGTCATGACGTTGGTAGAAGCGCTTACCTGCCCAGATGGTGGAGCCTGGCAGCCATTCGATCAGGTTTTTACCCTGCACGTTTGCTTCACGGAAAGCCGGATCGGTAGCTTCCCAGTCATTCTGTTGCGCGACGGAATAGGCCACGTTAGTGTCGAAATAGAAGCTCTTATCGCCCTCTTTCCACACTTCCTGACCCAATTTTAATTCAGCATAAGTTTCACATTCGTTGCCAAGACGGTATTTACTTTGAGCACCGGTAGTCTGGAAACACTGTTGTTCGCCGCCGCTACCTGTCCAGCCAATACCGGAACGTGCATAGCCGTGGAAATCAACAGCCATTGCCTGAGCAGACATTACGCCCGCTGCGACGGCAACCGCCAGAGGAAGTTTGCGCAGAGTAATCATCATTCTATCTCCTGAGTCATTGCTTTTCTTTTTTCACATCACCTGTGACAGGCTTTGTGTGTTTTGTGGGGTGCTTAAACGCCCGGCTCCTTATGCAGTCGACGACATGCAGTGCCATCCTCACGGAACAGATGGCAACGCTCTGGCGGCAGGCCGATAGCGAATGTGGCACCTTCTTCTACCAACACCACGTCGTTCTGGCGGTACACCAGGTTTTGACGAATGGAAGGGATCTGGATATGGATTTGCGTTTCGTTGCCGAGTTGCTCGACGACCTGAACTTCACCCTCAAGGATGACGTCAGCGATATCACTCGGCAGTAGATGCTCCGGGCGAATACCCAGCGACATATTGGCTCCCACCTGGACATCACGGCTTTCGACCGGTAGCCAGACTTGCTGACGATTCGGCATCGGCAGCTCCACCTGCACTTGATCGATTGCGGTGGCGGTCACTTTTACTGGCAGGAAGTTCATCTTTGGCGAACCGATAAATCCGGCGACAAAACGGTCTGCCGGATAGTGATACAGCTCCAGCGGTTTCCCAACCTGCGCCACGCGACCAGCGTCCAGCACCACGATTTTGTCGGCCAGCGTCATCGCTTCGACCTGATCGTGGGTGACGTAAATCATTGTGCGGCCCAGGCGTTTATGCAGACGGGAGATTTCGATACGCATTTGCACACGCAGTGCAGCATCGAGGTTGGAGAGCGGTTCATCGAGCAAAAATACGCTTGGCTCGGCCACCAGCGTACGGCCAATCGCCACACGCTGACGCTGACCACCGGAGAGCGCTTTCGGTTTGCGATCCAGCAAATGCGCCAGTTGCAGCACTTCCGCAACCTGGTTAACTCGCTGGTTAATCACTTCTTTTTTCGCGCCAGCCAGTTTCAGGCCAAATGACATGTTTTCTGCTACTGACAGGTGGGGATAGAGCGCGTAAGACTGAAACACCATACCAACGCCGCGTTCTGCAGGCGGAGTGTCATTCATCCGTTTCTCACCGATGAACAGGTCGCCGCTGGTGATCGTCTCAAGCCCGGCAATCATGCGCAGTAAAGTCGATTTACCGCAGCCAGACGGTCCGACAAACACCACGAATTCACCTTCATGGATATCGAGATTGATATCTTTCGATACCACGACCTCGCCCCAGGCTTTCGTTACATTTTGCAGCTGTACGCTCGCCATGCCCTTCTCCCTTTGTAACAACCTGTCATCGACAGCAACATTCATGATGGGCTGACTATGCGTCATCAGGAGATGGCTTAAATCCTCCACCCCCTGGCTTTTTTATGGGGGAGGAGGCGGGAGGATGAGAACGCGGCTTCTGTGAACTAAACCGAGGTCATGTAAGGAATTTCGTGATGTTGCTTGCAAAAATCGTGGCGATTTTATGTGCGCATCTCCACATTACCGCCAATTCTGTAACAGAGATCACACAAAGCAACGATGGGGCGTAGGGGCAAGGAGGATGGAAAGAGGTTGCCGTATAAAGAAACTAGAGTCCGTTTAGGTGTTTTCACGAGCACTTCACCAACAAGGACCATAGATTATGAAAATAAAAACAGGTGCACGCATCCTCGCATTATCCGCATTAACGACGATGATGTTTTCCGCCTCGGCTCTCGCCAAAATCGAAGAAGGTAAACTGGTAATCTGGATTAACGGCGATAAAGGCTATAACGGTCTCGCTGAAGTCGGTAAGAAATTCGAGACAGATACCGGAATTAAAGTCACCGTTGAGCATCCGGATAAACTGGAAGAGAAATTCCCTCAGGTTGCGGCAACTGGCGATGGCCCTGACATTATCTTCTGGGCGCACGACCGCTTTGGTGGCTATGCTCAATCTGGCCTGTTGGCTGAAATCACCCCGGACAAAGCGTTCCAGGACAAGCTGTATCCGTTTACCTGGGATGCCGTACGTTACAACGGCAAGTTGATTGCTTACCCGATCGCTGTCGAAGCGTTATCACTGATTTATAACAAAGATCTGCTGCCGAACCCGCCAAAAACCTGGGAAGAGATCCCGGCGCTGGATAAAGAACTGAAAGCGAAAGGTAAGAGCGCGCTGATGTTCAACCTGCAAGAACCATACTTCACCTGGCCGCTAATTGCGGCTGACGGGGGTTATGCGTTCAAGTACGAAAACGGCAAGTACGACATTAAAGACGTAGGCGTGGATAACGCTGGCGCGAAAGCGGGTCTGACCTTCCTGGTTGATCTGATTAAAAACAAACACATGAATGCAGACACCGATTACTCCATCGCAGAAGCTGCCTTTAATAAAGGCGAAACAGCGATGACTATCAACGGCCCGTGGGCATGGTCCAACATCGACACCAGTAAAGTGAATTATGGTGTAACGGTACTGCCGACCTTCAAAGGTCAACCATCTAAACCGTTCGTTGGCGTGCTGAGCGCAGGTATTAACGCCGCCAGTCCGAACAAAGAGCTGGCGAAAGAGTTCCTCGAAAACTATCTGCTGACTGACGAAGGTCTGGAAGCGGTCAATAAAGACAAACCGCTGGGTGCAGTAGCGCTGAAGTCCTATCAGGATGAACTTGCGAAAGATCCACGTATTGCCGCCACCATGGATAACGCTCAGAAAGGTGAAATTATGCCGAACATCCCGCAGATGTCCGCTTTCTGGTATGCCGTGCGTACTGCGGTGATCAACGCCGCCAGCGGTCGTCAGACTGTGGATGCTGCGCTGAAAGATGCACAGACTCGTATCACCAAGTAATGCTGTGAAATGCCGGATGCGGCGTGAACGCCTTATCCGGCCTACGAAATTGAAACGTATGTAGGCCTGATAAGACGCGTCAGCGTCGCATCAGGCAGTTGTTGTCGGATAAGGTATGAAAGCCTTATCCGTCCTGGAATGAGGAAGAACCCCATGGATGTCATTAAAAAGAAACATTGGTGGCAAAGCGACGCGCTGAAATGGTCAGTGTTAGGTCTGCTCGGCCTGCTGGTGGGTTACCTTGTTGTTTTAATGTACGCACAAGGGGAATACCTGTTCGCCATTACCACGCTGATATTGAGCTCAGCGGGGCTGTATATTTTCGCCAATCGTAAAGCCTACGCCTGGCGCTATGTTTACCCGGGAATGGCTGGAATGGGATTATTCGTCCTCTTCCCTCTGGTCTGCACCATCGCCATTGCCTTCACCAACTACAGCAGCACTAACCAGCTGACTTTTGAACGTGCGCAGGAAGTGTTGCTAGATCGCTCCTGGCAAGCAGGCAAAATCTATAATTTTGGTCTTTATCCGGCGGGCGATGAGTGGCAACTGGCGCTCAGCGACGGCGAAACCGGCAAAAATTACCTCTCCGACGCTTTTAAATTTGGCGGCGAGCAAAAACTGCAACTGAAAGAAACGACCGCCCAGCCCGAAGGCGAACGCGCGAATCTGCGCGTAATTACCCAGAATCGTCAGGCACTGAGTGACATTACCGCCATTCTGCCGGATGGCAACAAAGTGATGATGAGCTCCCTGCGCCAGTTTTCTGGCACGCAGCCGCTCTACACACTCGACGGTGACGGCACGCTGACCAATAATCAGAGTGGCGTAAAATATCGTCCAAACGACCAGATTGGTTTTTACCAGTCCATCACTGCCGACGGTAACTGGGGTGATGAAAAGCTAAGCCCCGGTTACACCGTGACCACCGGCTGGAAAAACTTTACCCGCGTCTTTACCGACGAAGGCATTCAGAAACCGTTCCTCGCCATTTTCGTCTGGACCGTGGTGTTCTCGCTGATCACTGTCTTTTTAACGGTGGCGGTCGGCATGGTTCTGGCGTGTCTGGTGCAGTGGGAAGCGTTGCGCGGCAAAGCGGTCTATCGCGTCCTGCTGATTCTGCCCTACGCGGTGCCATCGTTCATTTCAATCTTGATTTTCAAAGGGTTGTTTAACCAGAGTTTTGGTGAAATCAACATGATGTTGAGCGCGCTGTTTGGCGTGAAGCCCGCCTGGTTCAGCGATCCGACCACCGCCCGCACGATGCTGATTATCGTCAACACCTGGCTGGGTTATCCGTACATGATGATCCTCTGCATGGGCTTGCTGAAAGCGATTCCGGACGATTTGTATGAAGCCTCAGCAATGGATGGCGCAGGTCCATTCCAGAACTTCTTTAAGATTACGCTGCCGCTGCTGATTAAACCGCTGACGCCGCTGATGATCGCCAGCTTCGCCTTTAACTTTAACAACTTCGTGCTGATTCAACTGTTAACCAACGGCGGCCCGGATCGTCTTGGCACGACCACGCCAGCCGGTTATACCGACCTGCTTGTTAACTACACCTACCGTATCGCTTTTGAAGGCGGCGGGGGTCAGGACTTCGGTCTGGCAGCAGCAATTGCCACGCTGATCTTCCTGCTGGTGGGCGCGCTGGCGATAGTGAACCTGAAAGCCACGCGAATGAAGTTTGATTAAGGGAGATAACAAAAATGGCAATGGTCCAACCGAAATCGCAAAAAGCACGTTTGTTTATTACTCACCTGCTACTGCTACTTTTTATCGCGGCAATTATGTTCCCGCTGCTGATGGTCGTCGCCATCTCGCTGCGTCAGGGGAACTTCGCGACCGGTAGTCTGATCCCGGAGCAAATCTCCTGGGATCACTGGAAACTGGCGTTAGGTTTTAGCGTGGAACAGGCTGATGGTCGCATTACGCCACCGCCATTCCCGGTACTGCTGTGGCTGTGGAACTCGGTAAAGGTCGCCGGGATTTCCGCGATTGGCATTGTGGCGCTCTCCACCACCTGCGCCTACGCTTTCGCCCGTATGCGCTTTCCAGGCAAAGCGACGCTGCTGAAAGGAATGCTGATTTTCCAGATGTTCCCGGCAGTACTTTCACTGGTCGCGTTGTATGCGTTGTTTGATCGTCTGGGTGAGTACATTCCATTCATTGGCCTGAATACTCACGGCGGCGTAATTTTCGCGTATCTGGGCGGGATTGCGCTGCATGTCTGGACCATCAAAGGTTATTTCGAAACCATCGACAGTTCGCTGGAAGAAGCGGCGGCGCTGGATGGTGCGACACCGTGGCAGGCCTTCCGCCTTGTCCTGTTGCCGCTGTCAGTACCGATTCTGGCGGTTGTGTTCATCCTGTCGTTTATCGCTGCCATTACTGAAGTTCCGGTCGCGTCGCTATTACTGCGTGACGTAAACAGCTACACCCTGGCCGTGGGGATGCAGCAATACCTCAACCCGCAAAACTACCTGTGGGGTGACTTTGCCGCCGCTGCCGTGATGTCTGCATTACCGATCACCATCGTCTTCTTGCTGGCTCAACGCTGGCTGGTCAACGGCCTGACGGCAGGTGGTGTGAAAGGTTAAAGATGTTGTTCTGCCAATGTTATGCCGCTGCACCCTCAACTTACGTTATCCCAACTTGTGACTGTTATTCGGCGCTCCACGGAGCGCCTTTTTTTACTCCCGCTTCAGCCGTTTCGAATTACACAACCACAGGGTGATCACCAGTAACAGGATCGCTGCCGAGTAGATCAACACATCCAGTGGCGATTTATGATCGACGATGATCAAGCGCACAATGGCAGTGATCCCAATATAGACAAAGTAACGTAGCGGGAAGTGAAAACCGGACTGAAAGTACTTCACAATCAGCGCGATAAATTCGAAATAGAGAAAGTAAACCACCAGACCTTCTACCAGCTCATATTTACTGGTTTGTTCTGGCGCGAACAGCACATCAGCCAGATGCACCGTTTCTTTGCCGAGGAAGACAACCAAAATCAGGCCGAGGCACAACAGGCCAAGATTGAGTACGGTCTGCAAAATGGTGGAGATAAACTCCACGCGCGGACGAGAGAGTGACGTCATAGCAGTACCTCCTTCACAGTGGCGAGCTTCCTGTATAACGCAAAAATGTGACGGAGATCTATATTTTTTGTGTATGTTTTGTTCAGCTCAATTAAGTGGGCATCTCCCATCAATGTCTCATCTGGCAAAACACACAGCCCAAAAAAATCACCCATTCAGGTGATTCCCAGCCACCAGCAATGCGCGAAAAATCGACAATGTTCCTCTGGAACAAATGAAACGTAACCTGATAAAGGTGGTAAAAATGAAGCCTTATTTTGCTGCTTTGATGTTATCAGTCTCTGTTCTTCCTGCTTATGCTGGTCCGCTCGGTACTGCTGATAAAGCCGACCTACCGCAAAGCAATGTCTCCAGCCCAATGATGGCCCAGTCGCTCAGGCAACCAGACCTGCAACCGATATCGACGGACAGGAAGACAGAATGTTTTCGCCTTTACACACCAGATCGCAAACCGGGGGTGAACTGCGTTCCTGATGGCTCGACAGGCCATTAAGAATAAAGGTGCCAGTGAGTGCGAAACCTGGCACCTTTCCCATGACTTAGCGGAAATTGACGCTACGGTCGCTGGTCATGTCATACAACTGGAACTTACGCCCAAGTTGCTGACCACCGTCACGCGTCAGCGGCGTCCAGCCAATCGCCGCACGGCTGCGTGTCGGGCCAGACGAGAAGAGATCCAGCGGTACAGAGACATACACGCCTTTGGTGAAGTCCCCTTCGCCGTACTCCTCTTTCGAAACATTCGTGATCGTGGCATAGCCGCCAACCACCACGCCGCTGTCAAAGCGTTTAGCGATCTCCAGCGTGCCGCCTTTATCCCCAGCCAGATACTGCCCGACGCTCGCTTTCACTAACACGTCCTGGGCGAAAGATGGCGTCCAGTACGCGGTCAGATGTCCGGTTTTCACGCTGTAATCGGTGAATTTCATCATATCTTTTGCGCTACGCCAGTCGCGCTGTTTAACGTAGTTGGCATCCAGACCAAACGCCCAGTTGCTATCCAGCGGGCGATACAACACTTCTGCCCCCACGCCGCCAAACATGGTTTCGAGATAACCTCCGTAGACCTGACCGTAGAAGCCGTTGCCCAGATGCTGGAAGTAGTTGGCTTGCAGGTTATTCACATAGACATCATTCTGCACATACTCGCGCACATGGGTACGCACGCGCGGTAAGTGCGAGTCCTGCGGTGGATTGGTGTAGTTAAACTTGTCGTAGTTGTTGGCAAGGTTAGCAAACAGGCTGCCAGTGGTCAGCAGATGGTCCGTCAGCCACAAATCCGCCGTTCCCATCACGCCCAGCTGATACATGTAAAAGTTTTCCGGGCCACCGATCGACTGGTTCAGCACCGGATCGATATGGAAATCAAAGCGTGATTTGTCGATATACCAGCCCTGCTCGGTGGACTTCGGAACCACTGGCTCGACGCGTTTTTGCGCCAGCTTCGTTTCGTGGCCCAACGGCTCTCCGGCGAGATGATTTTTCAGGCTGGCGACATCGGTTTCCGTCGTCACCTGTGGCATATTAAGGCGATTTTCCGTAATGCGGATCGTTTTTATCCCATCCGGCAGATCGTTCATCACGATCCGATTAGCACGGATGATCCCTTCGCGCGGATCACGATATTTCACCTGCTCGCCGGTAACATACAGCGTATCGCCTTTCGCCTGGATCTGCGGATCGGCAAGTCCGGCATTGTATTTCAACAGCGTTAACTGATTCGCCACCACCGAATGCTGCAAAATGGCATCCTGCGGCTGCGGTTGATATTGCGGGCGGGCGTTATCGTTGTAAGACGGGCGCAGATCGTTAAAGTTGGTGCGCAGCGTGACGCCAAACATAAAAGTGTTGCCACGTTCATAGCTAAGGTTAACGTCGGCCCAATCGGTAACGCGATAAATCGCCCCGACGTTAAACTTACTTTTTTGCTCCAGCTTTCCGGCAAAATCCTGCTGATAATTATTGCCTTCATACTCCAGTTTCAGACGCAGCGGTTGCCAGGGCGTCTGGTATTCCACGCCGCCAAACAGTGAGGCCGGGCCGTGGAACATCTGGCTGCCGTCGATAGATCCCGCCTGTTTGTAGCTGTTATCGCGATAGCAATATTTATCACTGGCTGAACAGAGCGGATTTTTCACGTTACCGCTGGTGCCCAGATATCCCCAGCCCAGGCCGAGTGTAAAATCGAACGGCCCCCAGGCTTTGCTGGCAACAAGATATTCCGCATCAAACAGCCCCGTACCGCCGATATCCCGCGCACCAACCGCCACTTGCGGCAGCCAATAACTCTCTTCCCACAAACGCAGTTTGAGATCGAAGGCTTTATCTTTATACGTTTGATCGCCAGAGAACGCTTCGACGCTGCTGTACTGCCGGGTGCGCACGTCGGTGTAGCGCAGCGTTGTTTCCAGCCACGGGAAGAGTTGCACTGAAGCTGAGTAATAACGGTACTGATCGTTATCGCGATAGTTCAGGCTCAGCTCCCCTTCCCGCGCCATGCGCGCGGTGGGCGTTTGTAATAATCCTACGCCACCGAAATCCGATTGCGACGGACCAATGGGCGCAGGATATGTTTCGCCGTAGCAAGCTGTGCTAATACCCAGCGCCAGTAAGCTAAGCAGATGTCTTTTTTTCATTATTGGGGTATCCGCTGCGTCAGAGTCTGAAGAATGTCGGCGTTAAGGGCATCAGGTGTCTCACTCCAGACGGAGTCCGCGAGGCCAACATAAATAATGCTGCCGGGCATCGGCTCTACGTGACGCTTGTTCCAGTAAGCCACCGGCGCTTTTTGCGTGCGTCCGTCCGGGTAAACCACCCACGCGTAGCTGCGATCCGCACCGCTGAGCAGGCTCTGGTCAGAGAGATAGCTCGCCACGTCGCGACCTGGAGTGAATGACTGCTTGCCAGGACGACTGATAAGCCCGAACAACGTGACCGTGGACGGCGGCGGTCCGACCCACAGCGTGTAGTTGCCCTGCAACGGCGGGTTACCGCGTTCGGCAACGCGGACGATATCAGGATCAAGATTGATTTTTTGCCTGCCCGTCACTTTCAACGCCTGAATTTGCTGGCGTAAGGCGTTAATTGCGGCGGCATCGTCGGCGCTGGAGTCTGCGGCCAGTTCTGCCATCCGTGTCATCAACGCCTGCTGCTGACGCAATGCTGCCGCCGTGGCCAGCTCTTCGCTAATCACCGCACCAGGCCACCAGCTGTTTGCCAGCCGCGGTTGGCCTACCAGATCGATTAAATGCTCTGCACCCGTCAGCGTTTTGGCATCACTGCTGCCATTGCTGAATACCTTGACGGTTCCCGCCGCGAAGACCGATGACGCCCCCACACTCAAAATCAATGCGACAATAGTTTGTTTAATCATTGTTTTGCCGCCTTGATGAGGGTGGTTTTCACCGGGAAGTAATCCGCGCCGAGATACTGTTCCGACTGGCGAATTTGCCCTTCGCTGTCGATCCAGTAGCGGTTATGCCAGCGCGCCTGGTCGGTGGAGACTTCTTCGTCCAGCACGCGAACCGGGGTTTCATCGCTGCCGACTTTGACGGTATCGGTGCCATCCCATTTGAAGACTGAGCGTGCGGTGGCGTAGCGTACCTGCTGGTACTCGGTCCAGCCCATCGTGCGCGTCCAGGTTGCACCATCAACAATTTGTGCGGGTTTAATCAGCGGGTCGGCGGCAAGGTTATTCACTTCAATCAGGTTGTCGCCGCCAAGCAAAGTCTTCACCAGACGACCATGTTGTGTGACAAGGGTGGCCTGATCCTGAGTGACCCATTTTTGTTGTCCGTCTTCAGCGAAGGCCAGCACCACAAATAACTGCGGCCCGCCATTAAGCTGCATGTACTGGCTGGCGTAGGGCATATTTTGAATATCATCGTCCGTCAGCTGTACGCCTGGCGTACCGAACAGACTGTCCCACAGTGAATTGCCCAGCTCTTTAGTCGTGGCTGAACAGGCCTGTAATAGCAGGCAGATAAGAATGAGTGCTGGTCGCTTCACGACTCTTCTCCAGAGGGGCAGAATAACCACACCGGAGTGTGGTTATGGTTAATCCCCTTCATACTTCAAGCTTCAGATGCGATGACTCGAATTATTTTGGGGATACATACTTTATTACTGGGTACTGGTGGTCGTGGTTGTGGTGGTCCCGGTATTAGAACCATCACCGCCACCGGTTGCCGCGAGCGCGACACCCACCGCCGAGCTTACGGTGCTGACGCTGGTCGCGGAGGAACTACCCGCCGAAACCGACGTTGCTGCCGATCCTGCCGCTTCGCCCACCTGTACAGGTGCAGCCCACGCAGAAGTCGCCGCAAGCGCAGATATGGCAAAAATGCCATACAGAACTTTTTTCATAACAATTTCCCTTCATTGAATGAATGGAGATTTACCCAAAACATTTCGGGCGGGATCGAGTATACACAACTAAAGCATGCGAATTACGGCGCGGGGAATTAGTGATGGAGTTTTAGGACAATTGGAATGAATATCAAATATAAGCTTTGACTTATATATAAATAAGATTAAAAATCATGAAGTTAAAATAAAATAAAAAGTAATTACTCTGCGTATTTTCCGAAATAAACCACGATTAAAAATTTATTTTAGGATTAACCTCACGGTATGATTTTCGTTAAATGACAGACAAGAGGATTTATCTGATAAAACAATGCCGACTTATAGTCGGCATTGTTTTTAAGGCTATTTAATCAATCGTACTATGTATTAATTGCCGAATACGATGTACATATCGGCATCGACCTGTAGGCCTGATAAGACGCGACCGCGTCGCATCAGGCATCGGTTGCCGGATGCGGCGTGAACGCCTTATCCGGCCTACATATCGACAATGATTAACCGCGCCACGCTTTATAGCGGTTAATCAGACCATTGGTCGAGCTATCGTGGCTGCTGATTTCTTTGTCATCTTTCAGCTCTGGCAGAATACGGTTCGCCAGTTGTTTACCCAGCTCCACGCCCCATTGGTCGAAGGTGAAGATGTTCAGGATCACGCCCTGAGTAAAGATTTTGTGCTCATACAGCGCAATCAACGCCCCCAGGCTGAACGGAGTGATTTCACGCAGCAGGATGGAGTTGGTCGGGCGGTTACCTTCGAACACTTTGAACGGCACCACGTAGTCAAGCGTTGCCGGATCTTTACCCTGATCGCGATATTCCTGCTCAACCACTTCGCGGGATTTACCAAACGCCAGCGCTTCGGTCTGAGCAAAGAAGTTAGACAGCAGTTTCTGGTGATGATCAGAGAGCGGGTTATGGGTGATAGCCGGAGCGATGAAATCGCACGGTACCATTTTGGTTCCCTGGTGGATCAGCTGATAGAACGCGTGCTGACCGTTCGTGCCAGGTTCACCCCAGATAATCGGGCCAGTCTGGTAATCCACAACCTTACCGTTACGGTCAACATACTTACCGTTGGATTCCATATTGCCCTGCTGGAAGTACGCCGCGAAACGGTGCATATACTGGTCATACGGCAGAATCGCTTCAGTTTCCGCGCCAAAGAAATTGTTGTACCAGATGCCAATCAGCGCCAGCAGTACAGGCAGGTTTTTCTCGGCAGGCGTGGTGGAGAAATGCTTGTCCATCGCGTGTGCGCCAGAAAGCAGTTCAACGAAGTTATCAAAGCCGATGGAGAGAACAATCGACAGGCCAATCGCTGACCACAAAGAATAACGACCGCCGACCCAGTCCCAGAATTCGAACATGTTGGCAGTATCAATACCAAACTCGCCAACGGCTTTGGCGTTGGTGGAAAGCGCCGCAAAGTGTTTCGCAACGTGCTTCTCATCACCTGCCGCTTTCAGGAACCAGTCACGCGCGCTATGGGCGTTGGTCATGGTTTCCTGAGTGGTGAAGGTTTTAGATGCTACCAGGAACAGCGTGGTTTCCGGGTTTACTTTTTTCAGCACTTCCGCGATGTGAGTCCCATCGACGTTAGAAACAAAGTGCATGTTCAGGTGGTTTTTGTATGGACGCAGTGCTTCAGTCACCATGTACGGGCCGAGGTCAGAACCGCCGATCCCGATGTTCACTACGTCAGTGATTGCCTTGCCGGTATAGCCTTTCCACTCACCGGAAATAATCGCTTCCGAGAAGGTTTTCATCTTCTCCAGCACCGCGTTGACTTCCGGCATAACATCTTTGCCATCAACCAGAATCGGGGTATTGCTACGGTTACGCAGCGCTACGTGCAGTACGGCGCGGTTTTCAGTGCGGTTGATCTTCTCGCCAGAGAACATCGACTTAATCGCGCCCGCCAGATCGCACTCTTTCGCCAGATCTTGTAATTTCGCCAGCGTCTCTTCAGTGATGCGGTTTTTGGAGTAATCCACCAGCATCTGATCGTCGAAGGTTGCGGAGAACTTAGAAAAACGATCGCCGTCTTTAGCAAAAAGATCGGCGATCGTAACGTCTTTCATTTCATCGAAGTGTTTCTGTAGTGCCTGCCAGGCAGCGGTCTGCGTTGGATTGATGTTTTTCATTAGCAATACTCTTCTGATTTTGAGAATTGTGACTTTGGAAGATTGTAGCGCCAGTCACAGAAAAATGTGATGGTTTTAGTGCCGTTAGCGTAATGTTGAGTGTAAACCCTTAGCGCAGCGAAGCATTTATTAGCTGAACTACTGACCGCCAGGTGTGGATGAAAAATCCGCATGACCCCACCGTTGACAACCGCCCCGCTCACCCTTTATTTATAAATGTACTACCTGCGCTAGCGCAGGCCAGAAGAGGCGCGTTGCCCAAGTAACGGTGTTGGAGGAGCCAGTCCTGTGATAACACCTGAGGGGGTGCATCGCCGAGGTGATTGAACGGCTGGCTACGTTCATCATCGGCTACAGGGGCTGAATCCCCTGGGTTGTCACCAGAAGCGTTCGCAGTCGGGCGTTTCGCAAGTGGTGGAGCACTTCTGGGTGAAAATAGTAGCGAAGTATCGCTCTGCGCCCACCCGTCTTCCGCTCTTCCCTTGTGCCAAGGCTGAAAATGGATCCCCTGACACGAGGTAGTTATGTCTGAAATTGTTGTCTCCAAATTTGGCGGTACCAGCGTAGCTGATTTTGACGCCATGAACCGCAGCGCTGATATTGTGCTTTCTGATGCCAACGTACGTTTAGTTGTCCTCTCGGCTTCTGCTGGTATCACTAATCTACTGGTCGCTTTAGCTGAAGGACTGGAACCTGGCGAGCGATTCGAAAAACTCGACGCAATCCGCAATATCCAGTTTGCCATTCTGGAACGTCTGCGTTACCCGAACGTTATCCGTGAAGAGATTGAACGCCTGCTGGAGAACATTACCGTTCTGGCAGAAGCGGCGGCGCTGGCAACGTCTCCGGCCCTGACAGATGAACTGGTCAGCCACGGCGAGCTGATGTCGACCCTGCTGTTTGTCGAGATCCTGCGCGAACGCGATGTTCAGGCACAGTGGTTTGATGTACGTAAAGTGATGCGTACCAACGACCGATTTGGTCGTGCAGAGCCAGATGTAGCCGCGCTGGCGGAACTGGCCGCGCTGCAGCTGCTCCCACGCCTCAATGAAGGCTTAGTGATCACCCAGGGATTTATCGGCAGCGAAAATAAAGGTCGTACAACGACGCTTGGCCGTGGAGGCAGCGATTATACGGCAGCCTTGCTGGCGGAGGCTTTACACGCATCTCGTGTTGATATCTGGACCGACGTCCCGGGCATCTACACCACCGATCCACGCGTGGTTTCTGCAGCAAAACGCATTGATGAAATCGCGTTTGCCGAAGCGGCAGAGATGGCAACTTTTGGTGCAAAAGTACTGCATCCGGCAACGTTGCTACCCGCAGTACGCAGCGATATCCCGGTCTTTGTCGGCTCCAGCAAAGACCCACGCGCAGGTGGTACGCTGGTGTGCAATAAAACTGAAAATCCGCCGCTGTTCCGCGCGCTGGCGCTTCGTCGCAATCAGACTCTGCTCACTTTGCACAGCCTGAATATGCTGCATTCTCGCGGTTTCCTCGCGGAAGTTTTCGGCATCCTCGCGCGGCATAATATTTCGGTAGACTTAATCACCACATCAGAAGTGAGCGTGGCATTAACCCTTGATACCACCGGTTCAACCTCCACTGGCGATACGTTGCTGACGCAATCCCTGCTGATGGAGCTTTCCGCACTGTGCCGGGTGGAAGTGGAAGAGGGTCTGGCGCTGGTCGCGTTGATTGGCAATGACCTGTCAAAAGCCTGCGGCGTTGGCAAAGAGGTATTCGGCGTACTGGAACCGTTCAACATTCGCATGATTTGTTACGGCGCATCCAGCCATAACCTGTGCTTCCTGGTGCCCGGCGAAGATGCCGAGCAGGTGGTGCAGAAGCTACATTTTAATTTGTTTGAGTAAACACAGTATGGCCCGGAAGACATTATTTCGGGCCGTATTGTTTTTCTTGTCATTATGCCCATAAATAAACGAGCCTGTACTCTGTTAACCAGCGTCTTTATCGGAGAATAATTGCCTTTAATTTTTTATCCGCATCTCTAACTAATTATCGAAAGAGATAAATAGTTAAGAGAAGGCAAAATGAATATTATCAGTTCTGCTCGCAAACGAATTCCCGTACACTGAACTCTCTGGCTCACTGAGGGCACCATCATGGCACTCCCCCGTATTACCCAAAAAGAGATGACTGAACGCGAGCAGCGTGAACTTAAAACACTGCTGGATCGGGCGCGGATTGCGCATGGTCGCGTACTGACCAACTCCGAAACCAACAGCATTAAGAAAGAGTACATCGATAAATTAATGGTCGAGCGTGAGGCTGAAGCGAAAAAAGCCCGCCAATTGAAGAAAAAGCAGGCTTATAAACCGGATCCTGAGGCGTCATTTAGCTGGTCAGCAAATACGTCGACGCGCGGCAGGCGCTGATTAACGCCCCTTCTTTTTGCGCCCCGGCGAGGTAAAACGCTTACCGTTGGACGCCGGGCGACCGCCTTTTTCCGCCGTTTTTTCCATCTTAACGACTGGACGTTTGATGCCTACCGTTTTCGGTTTGGCCTTCGCTTTAGGTTTTGCCTCGGAAGAGGAATTTTCAATGAGCTTAAAGAGATCGATTAACTCATCGTCGGTTAAATCGCGCCACTCACCCAGCGGAATGCCGCTTAAGCTGACGTTCATAATGCGCGTACGTTCCAGCTTTTTCACTTCGTAACCAAAGTGCTCGCACATGCGACGAATCTGACGGTTCAGCCCCTGCACCAGGGTAATGCGGAAGACAAACGGTGCTTCTTTTTTGACTTTGCACTTTTTAGTTACCGTCCCGAGGATCGGCACTCCCGCCCCCATACCACGAATAAATTCATCGGTAATCGGTTTATCAACCGTCACCAGATACTCTTTCTCATGATCGTTACCCGCACGGAGGATCTTATTCACTAGATCGCCGTGATTGGTGAGGAAAATCAGCCCCTGGGAATCTTTATCCAGGCGGCCAATCGGGAACACGCGTTTGCTGTGGTTAACGAAATCGACAATGTTATCGCGCTCGCCATCTTCGGTGGTGCTGACAATGCCTACGGGCTTGTTCAGGGCGATAAGTACCAAATCTTCGGCTTCCCGAGGCTCAATCAACTGACCGTTTACTTTCACAACGTCGCCGGATTTCACCTGATCGCCAATGGTGGCTCGCTTGCCATTAAGGAACACATTGCCTTGCTCGATATAGCGATCCGCTTCGCGGCGTGAGCAAATTCCGCTTTCGCTGATGTATTTATTTAAACGGACTGATGAGTCGGGCAGCATAAATTCTCCTGTAAAACGCGGAATATACCGTACCTCTTAGCGGGGAAAAACAGGGTTATGCGGCAACGTCGAAATTAAATGTGATCTGCCACGCCTTTTATCACAAAAGTGTCTCCGGAAGTACGATGCAAATTTGCCTGGCAAAATAAGGATAATCAACAAATTACGAATCGCTGCACACCTGTGCTGATGACTACTACGCAGAGAAACAAATGTGCAAGAGAAAGCGCTATTTCCCCCCATGCAAAGAGTGAAAAATCGCTTTGAAAGGCCATCATGATGGGGTTATATCAGATCAAGCGGTGAGAAAGCGTATTTGCACAAATGTGCAGAACCAGGAGGCGGCAATGGAAAACAGTGACGATATCCGTTTGATTGTGAAGATTGCCCAACTCTATTACGAACAGGATATGACGCAGGCGCAAATTGCGCGCGAACTGGGTATTTACCGCACCACCATCAGCCGCTTGCTTAAACGAGGCCGCGATCAGGGAATTGTCACCATCGCCATCAACTATGACTACAACGAAAATCTCTGGCTGGAGCAGCAAGTGAAGCAAAAGTTTGGCCTGAAAGACGTTGTGGTGGTGTCAGGAAATGATGAGGATGAAGATACTCAACTGGCGATGATGGGGTTACACGGCGCGCAACTGCTGGATCGCTTGCTGGAACCTGGTGATATTGTTGGTTTTTCCTGGGGTCGCGCGGTGAGCGCACTGGTTGAAAACTTGCCGCAGGCGGGGCAATCGCGGCAGTTAATTTGCGTGCCGATTATTGGCGGCCCGTCCGGTAAACTCGAAAGCCGCTATCACGTAAACACATTAACCTACAGCGCGGCAGCGAAGCTGAAAGGGGAATCGCATCTCGCGGATTTTCCGGCTCTGCTGGATAACCCATTAATTCGTAATGGGATCATGCAGTCTCAGCACTTTAAAACCATCTCTGCCTACTGGGATAATCTGGATGTCGCCCTGGTGGGAATTGGCTCACCGGCCATTCGCGACGGCGCTAACTGGCATGCGTTTTATGGTGGTGAAGAGAGTGACGACCTGAATGCCCGCCAGGTTGCTGGCGATATTTGCTCGCGCTTTTTTGATATTCACGGCGCAATGGTTGAAACGAATATGAGCGAAAAAACACTCTCTATCGAAATGAATAAATTAAAGCAGGCACGGTATTCCATTGGCATTGCCATGAGCGAAGAAAAATACAGCGGAATTGTTGGTGCACTGCGTGGAAAATATATTAATTGTCTGGTAACGAATAGCAGCACAGCTGAACTATTACTGAAATAAAAATCTTCCCGATGTTTACCGTAATAAAAATTACGGCGGGTCCTTATTATCTAAAATCAGGAGTCTGTTATGCAAACGTGGTTAAATTTGCAGGATAAAATCATTATTGTCACCGGTGGCGCATCCGGCATTGGTCTGGCGATTGTGGATGAATTATTAGCACAAGGCGCGAATGTACAGATGGTCGATATTCACGGTGGCGATGGTCAGTATGAAAGCCATAAAGGTTATCAGTTCTGGCCGACCGATATTTCCAGCGCCAAAGAGGTAAATCATACGGTAGCAGAAATTATCCAGCGTTTTGGTCGCATCGACGGTCTGGTTAACAACGCCGGGGTCAATTTCCCGCGTCTGCTGGTCGATGAGAAAGCGCCTGCCGGGCAGTATGAACTCAACGAAGCTGCATTCGAAAAAATGGTCAATATCAACCAGAAAGGCGTTTTTCTGATGTCGCAGGCGGTGGCGCGACAGATGGTCAAACAACATGATGGCGTGATTGTGAATGTTTCCTCAGAAAGTGGGCTGGAAGGCTCAGAAGGCCAAAGCTGTTACGCCGCGACCAAAGCCGCGCTCAATAGCTTCACGCGCTCCTGGTCGAAAGAGCTGGGTAAGCACGGTATCCGTGTGGTCGGTATCGCGCCGGGGATTCTGGAAAAAACAGGGCTGCGCACGCCGGAATATGAAGAGGCGCTGGCGTGGACGCGCAATATCACCGTCGAGCAGCTGCGTGAAGGCTATACCAAAAACGCCATTCCTATTGGGCGCGCCGGAAGATTAGCAGAAGTGGCTGATTTTGTTTGTTATCTGCTGTCTGAACGCGCCAGCTATATCACCGGAGTAACCACTAACATTGCGGGCGGCAAAACGCGCGGCTAAGGAGGCTTTATGGTCAATGCCATTTTTTGTGCGCATGGCAAATTAGCTTGCGCCATGCTGGAATCGGTTCAGATGGTTTACGGCGATGCCAGGGTCGAGGCAGTTGAATTTGTGCCCGGCGAGAACGCCGGAGACATCGTAGCAAAGCTGGAAAAGTTAGTAAGCATTCACAATCAAGATGAGTGGCTGATTGCCGTGGATTTACAGTGCGGCAGCCCGTGGAATGCGGCAGCGATGCTTGCGATGCGCAATCCTCGTCTGCGGGTAATCAGCGGCCTTTCTCTGCCGCTAGCGCTCGAACTGGTTGATAACCAGGACAGCATGAATGTTGATGAACTGTGTGAACACCTGACGCAAATCGCAAAGCAAACCTGCGTCGTCTGGAGACAGGTGGCAACAGCGGAGGAGGATTTCTGATGAACATTACGCTCGCCCGCATTGATGACCGCCTGATCCACGGCCAGGTCACTACCGTCTGGTCTAAAGTGGCTAACGCCCAGCGCATTATTATCTGCAATGACGAAGTTTATAACGATGAAGTTCGCCGGACATTATTGCGTCAGGCTGCGCCACCGGGAATGAAGGTTAACGTGGTCAATATTGAAAAAGCCGTCGCGGTGTATCACAACCCGCAATATCAGGACGAAACCGTTTTTTATCTTTTCACTCGCCCACAGGATGCCTTAGCAATGGTTCGCCAGGGGGTAAAAATAGGTACCCTGAATATTGGCGGCATGGCCTGGCGTCCTGGTAAAAAACAGTTAACCAAAGCAGTTTCATTAGATGACGATGATATTAACGCATTTCATGAGTTAAATAATCTTGGCGTCATACTGGATTTACGCGTCGTAGCGTCAGATCCCTCAATCAATATTATCGACAAAATAAATGAACAGTTAATCGCGAATTAAATAATAGCGCCTGTGTACATATGCTTTAACAGGCAGGGATGACGACACTTAAAAGGTGACAAATCATGGAAATAAGTACTCTACAAATCATTGCTATATTTCTTTTTTCCTGTATTGCCGGAATGGGCAGCGTGCTGGATGAATTTCAGACTCATCGTCCGTTAATTGCCTGTACGGTGATTGGTTTAATTCTCGGTGATTTAAAAACCGGAATTATGCTCGGTGGTACGCTGGAATTGATAGCTCTCGGCTGGATGAACGTCGGCGCGGCGCAATCTCCGGATTCTGCGCTCGCCAGCATAATCTCCGCCATTCTGGTTATCGTTGGTCAGCAAAGCATCGCCACCGGAATCGCCATCGCGTTGCCTGTGGCTGCGGCAGGCCAGGTGCTGACGGTGTTTGCCCGTACCATCACCGTAGTGTTCCAGCACGCGGCGGATAAAGCAGCGGAAGAAGCACGGTTTCGCACTCTCGATATTCTGCATGTCTCCGCGCTTGGCGTGCAGGCACTGCGCGTTGCTATTCCGGCACTGATTGTCTCGCTGTTCGTCAGCGCTGATATGGTGAGCAATATGCTGAGCGCCATTCCCGAATTTGTGACCCGTGGACTGCAGATTGCTGGCGGTTTTATCGTGGTGGTCGGTTACGCCATGGTGCTTCGCATGATGGGCGTGAAATATTTGATGCCTTTCTTTTTCCTCGGTTTCCTCGCAGGTGGCTACCTCGATCTCAGTCTGCTGGCGTTCGGTGGCGTCGGCGTGATCATGGCCCTGCTCTACATCCAGTTAAATCCACAGTGGCGTAAAGCTGAACCACATCCCCAGACCACCACTATCACCGCCCTTGACCAACTTGATGATTAACGGAGCCATCATGGAACAGAGAAAAATTACACGCAGCGATCTGGTGAGCATGTTTCTGCGCTCCAACCTGCAACAGGCATCCTTTAACTTTGAACGTATTCACGGGCTGGGTTTTTGCTACGACATGATCCCCGCCATCAAACGACTTTACCCATTAAAAGAGGATCAGGTTGCGGCGCTCAGGCGACACCTGGTGTTCTTCAATACCACGCCAGCCGTATGTGGCCCGGTCATCGGCGTCACTGCCGCCATGGAAGAGGCGCGAGCCAACGGCGCGGAAATTGATGACGGTACCATTAACGGCATCAAAGTCGGTCTGATGGGACCATTGGCAGGAGTTGGCGATCCACTGGTCTGGGGAACGCTGCGCCCGATTACCGCCGCGCTCGGCGCATCTCTGGCACTTTCGGGCAACATTCTCGGCCCCCTGCTGTTCTTCTTTATTTTCAACGTGGTGCGCCTGGCGATGAAGTGGTATGGCCTACAGCTCGGCTTTCGCAAAGGGGTGAATATCGTCAGCGATATGGGCGGTAATTTGCTGCAAAAACTCACCGAAGGCGCGTCGATTCTCGGGCTGTTTGTGATGGGCGTGCTGGTGACCAAATGGACGTCAATCAACGTACCGTTGGTGGTTTCACAAACGCCTGCCGCCGATGGTGCCACCGTCACCATAACCGTGCAGAACATCCTCGACCAACTTTGCCCTGGTTTGCTGGCGCTCGGTCTGACGCTGCTGATGGTTCGTCTGCTCAACAAAAAAATTAACCCGGTATGGCTGATTTTCGCCCTGTTTGGTTTAGGGATTATCGGTAATGCGCTGGGCTTCCTGTCCTGATTCTTCGCCCCGGCGCAACCGTCGGGGCCATCGTTCAACACGAGGTGGTTTATGAAAACAACAGCTCTGCGTCTTTATGGTAAACGTGATTTACGCCTGGAAACCTTTGACCTTCCTGAAATGCAGGAGGATGAAATCCTCGCAACGGTGGTCACTGACAGCCTGTGCCTCTCTTCCTGGAAAGAGGCCAATCTGGGTGAAAATCATAAAAAAGTACCCGACGATGTGGCGACCAATCCCATCATCATCGGCCACGAATTTTGCGGCGATATTCTGGCCGTGGGTAAAAAGTGGCAGCACAAATTCCAGCCGGGTCAGCGTTATGTGATTCAGGCCAACCTGCAACTCCCCGACCGCCCGGATTGCCCCGGCTACTCCTTCCCGTGGGTAGGCGGCGAAGCGACGCATGTGGTTATTCCCAACGAGGTCATGGAACAAGATTGCCTGCTGGCATACGACGGCGAAACCTATTTTGAAGGCTCGCTGGTTGAACCGCTTTCCTGCGTGATTGGCGCGTTCAACGCCAACTATCATCTTCAGGAAGGTAGTTATAACCACACGATGGGGATTCGCCCGCAAGGGCGCACGCTGATCCTCGGCGGCACCGGACCAATGGGACTGTTGGCGATTGATTATGCGCTACATGGACCCGTTAACCCTTCGCTGCTCGTCATTACCGATACCGACAACGACAAATTGAGTTATGCGCGCAAGCACTATCCATCAGAACCGCAAACACTGATTCATTATCTCAATGCCGCCGATGCAGCATTTGATACGTTAATGGCACTGAGTGGCGGTCACGGCTTCGATGATATTTTCGTCTTTGTGCCTAATGAAGGACTGGTGACTCTCGCCTCTTCCTTGCTGGCGACAGATGGTTGTCTGAATTTCTTCGCCGGACCGCAGGATAAGCACTTCAGCGCGCCAATTAATTTCTACGATGTGCATTATGCATTTACCCACTACGTGGGCACGTCAGGCGGCAATACCGACGACATGCGCGCAGCGGTCAAATTAATTGAAGAGAAAAAAGTGCAGGCCGCAAAAGTGGTAACACATATTCTTGGGCTGAATGCCGCGGGCGAAACCACGCTTGAATTGCCTGCCGTCGGCGGCGGCAAAAAGCTGGTGTATACCGGGAAATACCTGCCGCTGACGTCACTCACGCAGATTCAGGATCAAGCACTGGCGGCGATTCTGGCGCGTCATCAGGGGATCTGGTCCGGTGAGGCGGAGCAATACCTGCTCGCCCATGCAGAGGCAATTTCCCATGATTAATCGCGCTACTTAACTCTGCATGTCGCTGGCTGGTCGCCGCGGCAACTTCGCGACCTGATGTGCGGCTGATTGCTGAAGCGGCACAATGTGCACGAGAAGGATAAAAAAACATCAGCGCCTTAAGGGGCGCTCAAATTGGTGGCAAAGTGCACATTGTTTATGCCGGATGCGGAATGAAGCCTTATTCGGCCTACATAATCTTGAAAATTCAATATATTGCAGTTATCTGGTAGGCCAGGTAAGCGTAGCGCATCAGGCAATCCTGTGTTTGTCATCAGTCTCAGCGCCTGTGCAATATGTGACATCGTGAGCCATGTCAGTAAGTGGTTAAATTCGCAGTGGTAGCATTCCTTCCGTGTTTTCTTACTAACCGGAGAAGTAATGGAACTGCTTTTATTGAGTAACTCGACGCTGCCGGGTAAAGCCTGGCTGGAACACGCGCTGCCGCTGATTGCTGAACAGTTGCAGGGTCGCCGTTCTGCGGTATTTATTCCTTTCGCTGGCGTAACGCAGACCTGGGATGATTACACAGCGAAAACGGCTGCGGTTCTCGCTCCGCTGGGTGTTTCTGTCACCGGTATTCATAGCGTTGTCGATCCCGTTGCCGCGATTGAAAATGCGGAAATTGTGATTGTCGGCGGCGGTAATACTTTCCAGTTGCTGAAACAGTGCCGCGAGCGCGGGCTGCTGGCACCCATTACTGACGTGGTGAAACGTGGCGCGCTGTATATTGGCTGGAGCGCAGGCGCTAACCTTGCTTGCCCAACCATTCGTACCACCAACGATATGCCGATTATCGATCCGCAAGGTTTCGATGCGCTAAATCTGTTCCCGCTACAAATCAACCCGCACTTCACCAACGCGCTGCCGGAAGGCCATAAAGGTGAAACCCGTGAGCAGCGTATTCGCGAACTGCTGGTCGTCGCGCCAGAACTGACGATTATTGGTCTGCCGGAAGGTAACTGGATCACAGTAAGTAAAGGTCACGCTACGCTGGGTGGCCCGAACACCACTTATGTATTTAAGGCTGGTGAAGAAGCGGTGCCGCTGGAAGCGGGTCACCGTTTTTAAGTGAATTGCCGGATGCATGATCCGGCATCTTGTTCATAGTGCCTGATGCAACGCTTTACGCGTCTTATCAGGCCTTCAGGGTCACGGTATTAATACTCGTCCCGTCCTTCATCTTCATCCGGCTGTTCCAGCACACTGTAAGCCACCGAACAAAACAGCGAGTTCAGACGCTGCATATCTCCCAGTAAGCCTAAATGTAGCGAACTGGTTTCAATACTCTGCACGTTTTGCTGGTGCAGGCGATCGACGTGGGCGTGGGAATAGCGGCGATTAAGAATGCGAAAACGATGTTTGCTGCGGCGCAAACGACGGGCGCTGGTAACATCGCCAGAGAAGAAAACCGACATTGCCAGTTTTAAATTACTGAGCAATTGCTCATAGAGCGCATCCAGTTCCTTCAAGCCATCAAGCGAAAATGCTCGCCTTGCTGCCAGCGATTTGTCGGCAATTTCGCTGCCCATGCGCTCGACGATATCGGAGGCCTGTTCAAGGTTGAGCGACATTTCGATGATCTCCGCCCAGCGGCGCGACTCTTCTTCTGCCAGTTCCTCTTTTGGCATCCGCGCCAGATACAGCTTAATGGCGGTATAGAGAACGTTGATGTCATCAGCCAGCTTACGCAGCTCTTTCTCCTGCCGTGGCTCGCCGTGCATCACTTTATTCAGCCCTTCCATCATCTGTTCCATGGCGTCGCCAATGCGCAGGGTTTCGCGGGCAGCGTTCGCCAGAGCAAGCGTGGGCGTATCCAGCGCGCTGACATCCAGATGTTTAGGCCGTAGCTGGGTATCCAGTTCCGGTTCATCGCGAATAATCGTTTTGCAAAACCGTGCCATCGGGTCAACGAATGGCAACATGACCAGGCAGCGTACAAGGTTGTAGAAGACGTGGAAATAGATCACCAATTCCGCTTTTGGCAATGGCAACTTCCCCATTGTCTCTGCCAGCAAATGAACAAACGGCAGGATAATCAGGCTACCCACCAGCTTAAACAGCAGGCTACCCAGCGCGACACGGCGGGCTGCGGCATTGGCGGCACTGTTGTTGAGCATCGCCAGCAGGCCGGAACCGAGGTTTGCACCAATCACCAGACAAAGCGCCACTGGGAAAGAGATAATGCCTGCGGCGGTCAGAGTCGCGGTCAGCAGTACCGCGGCAAGGCTGGAGTAGCTGATAATGGCGAACATCGCACCAATCAGCGCATCCAGCAAAATGTCGCCAGTCAGCGAGGCAAAGATCACCTGAACGCCGTTTGCCTGAGTGATCGGCGTTACGGCCTGCACAATCAACTCCAGCGCCAGTAAAATCAGCCCAAGACCAATACCGACGCGGCCCAGTTGCCCGGCGCGTGACTGTTTGCGTCCGAGGAAAAAAATCACGCCGATAAAAATAAGTAACGGTGACAGCCAGGATAAATCGAAGGTGAGAATACGCGCCATCAGCGCCGTCCCGACATCTGCACCCAGCACAATCACCAGCGCAGGCGCGAGAGCAACCAGATCCTGAGCGACGAACGAGGTCACCAGCATGGTGGTGGCATTACTGCTCTGCACCAGTGCGGTAACGCCGATCCCCGCGCAAAAGGCGAGCGGCTTTTTTTCGACGCTCCGGCTAAGGACAGTACGCAGACGCGCGCCGAAGACGCGCATTACGCCTGTTCGAACAATATGGGTCCCCCAGACCAGCAGGGCGACGGCAGAAAGCAGGTGAAGCAAAGTTAGCACGGAATCAGGTTCTCCTTTTTGTTATGCATTTTCCTGTTAAGATTTTTCTAATCACGTTGTTTTTATCCAGGCATTTCTCTTGTATGTACTTTCAGTATAAGAGATTTATACAAGAAAGCATTTAAAAAGGCATTTATATAAAAATCCACCTGTATCTGTTGCTATTTCTGTCACACTTTCCCCTGTCGTTTACACCAGATAATCGTTGTCACTTTTGTGACCTCTGAGAAGATAAACAACGAAATATTTAAGACCAGATCCTGTGAATAAAAATAATTAAGTAACAACGGTATTACGGAGATTGAACAGCTTACGGTAGCAAAACGCATAAACTCCTGAATCGCCAAAAAAGAGAAACTAAATAATTTTTGTCTTAAAAAACATTGCGCAGAAAAGAATAAAGAGAACAATAATACTATTTGTAGCGTAACAGTGGCGACTGCATAAGCGTAAAAACCGCCTTCAACACCGATATCCTTAAGTAAAGAAAGTGAATGAACGATATCGGAATAAAAAGGGATACGACCATTACCAAGCGAGTAGAACAGATATGTGGCTATCGCGATAACATCCATAACACCCCAAAAAAGAAGAATGTATTTTTTATATTGACGTTGCATAAAGTAAATCCTTTTTACGAAAACAAATATTACCAGGAATTATTATAATTGCGGGCGTTTTTGGATTAACACTCCACCCGTATTTTTTAAACCTCTGTCAGCTATACCTTCACTAAATAAGACATCGATACGCCCTTTACTTTTATCGTGATACAGAATACTGCATGAGATACACCTTATACCCTCTTTGGATTTACGAAAATCTAACCAATAACGACCATCATAAAATACCCACTCCACACCTGTTTTATATTAATTATCCAATCATTATAACCTGTTGGTTTTTTCCTAATAGTTCAGTAACTTCGGACTCTGAACATCCTTCGAAAGCGAAAAAATCTATTTCATCAATTTTTATCATATTCAATAATCCATTATTTATGACATTAAAAACCGGGGCAAATACCCCGGTGTTATCACTTACTCGGCATCATACCCCAGATTCGGTGCCAACCAACGCTCAACTTCGGTAACGCTCATTCCTTTACGGTGGGCATAGTCTTCAACCTGATCGCGCTGAATTTGCGCCACCGCGTAATACTTGCTGTCTGGATGACTGAAGTACCAACCCGAAACCGATGCACCCGGCCACATGGCGAAAGATTCCGTGAGTTTCATACCGGTATGTTTTTCCACTTCCAGCAGCTCCCAGATTGTGGCTTTTTCCGTATGTTCCGGGCAGGCAGGGTAGCCCGGTGCCGGACGGATGCCCTGGTAGTTTTCGCGGATCAGCTCTTCGTTGCTGAGGTTCTCGTTCGGCGCATAGCCCCAGTAGACTTTACGCACACGCTCATGGAGATACTCCGCAAAGGCTTCCGCCAGACGGTCGGCAAGCGCTTTCACCATGATTTTGTTGTAATCATCATGCTGTGCTTCAAAGGCATCAGCCAGTGCGTCCTCTTCCAGCCCGCCAGTCACGGCAAATGCGCCGATGTAATCCGCTTTGCCGGAAACCTTCGGCGCAACGAAGTCAGCGAGACAGTAGTTAGCGAAGCCGGTTTTTTCGGTCTGTTGGCGCAGATGGTGGCTGACATTAATCACATGGGTACGCGTTTCGTCACGGTAGATTTCAATGTCATCGCCCACACGGTTTGCCGGGAACAGGCCCACCACACCACGCGGGTTCAGCATTTTTTCGGCGCTTAATTTATCCAGCATGTCGTTGGCGTCTTTAAACAGCCGCTGCGCCTCAACACCTACCACTTCATCTTCCAGAATGCGCGGATACTTCCCGGCCAGCGACCAGGTCATAAAGAACGGCGTCCAGTCGATGTAATTACGCAGCGTTTCGATGCTGGCTTCGACTTCCTGCACACCGAGACGGTGCGCCACCGGCGGCGTGTAAGCCTGCCAGTCAAAAGCGAAGTCGTTATCACGCGCCGCTTCCAGCGTGACCGGTGGTGTGCGTGGTTTCTTTCGTCCGTGCTGAATACGCACGGTTTCGTACTCCTTGCGGGTACGAGCAACGAAATCATCGCGCTGAGTGTCGGAAAGCAGCGCCGCCACCACACCAACGGTGCGCGATGCGTTCTGCACATACACCGTCGGGCCGCTGTAGTTCTGCTCGATTTTCACCGCCGTGTGCGCTTTTGAGGTGGTCGCGCCGCCAATCAATAGCGGAATGGTGAAGCCCTGGCGCTCCATCTCTTTCGCCACGTTAACCATCTCGTCCAGCGACGGCGTGATCAGCCCCGAAAGGCCAATCAAATCAGCATTCACTTCTTTAGCGGTACGGAGAATTTTTTCCGCAGGCACCATCACGCCGAGATCGACAATTTCGTAGTTGTTACATTGCAGCACCACGCCAACGATATTTTTACCGATGTCGTGGACATCGCCCTTCACTGTGGCGATCACCATCTTGCCGTTGGTTTTACCCTGCTCTTTGCTGGCTTCAATAAACGGCTCGAGATACGCCACCGCCTGCTTCATTACGCGCGCCGATTTCACCACCTGCGGCAGGAACATTTTGCCCTCGCCAAACAGGTCGCCGACCACGTTCATGCCGTCCATCAACGGGCCTTCAATCACTTCAATCGGGCGCGTAGCCTGCTGGCGGGCTTCTTCGGTATCCTGCTCGATAAACTCGGTAATGCCTTTGACCAGCGAGTATTCCAGACGTTTATTCACTTCCCACGAGCGCCACTCCGCCTGCTGGGTGTTAGCGGTGTCGTCGGTTTTGCTGCCGCGATATTTCTCGGCAAGCTCGAGTAAACGCTCGGTGCCATCGTCGCGGCGGTTGAGGATCACATCCTCCACCGCGTCGCGTAGCTCGGTAGGCAGGTCGTCGTAAATCGCCAGTTGCCCGGCGTTGACGATCCCCATATCCATGCCATTGCGAATAGCGTAGTAGAGGAACACCGCGTGAATGGCTTCGCGCACAGGATCGTTACCACGAAACGAGAACGACACGTTAGAAACGCCGCCGGAAATCAGTGCGTGCGGCAGTTCACGTTTGATGTCTTCACACGCGCCGATAAAGTCCTGTGCGTAATTGTTGTGCTCTTCAATGCCAGTTGCGACCGCGAAGATGTTCGGGTCGAAGATGATATCTTCAGCCGGGAAGCCAACCTCTTCGGTGAGGATTTTGTACGCCCGACGGCAAATCTCGATTTTCCGTGCGCGGGTATCGGCCTGGCCCTGTTCGTCAAAAGCCATTACCACTACTGCCGCACCGTAGCGACGCAACAGTTTCGCGTGATGGATAAAGGCGTCGACGCCCTCTTTCATCGAGATAGAGTTAACAATGCCTTTGCCCTGGATACACTTCAGACCTTTTTCAATAACGTCCCATTTCGAGGAGTCGATCATTATCGGCACACGAGCGATATCCGGTTCACCGGCAATCAGATTGAGAAAACGCACCATCGCCGCTTCGGCATCGAGCATCCCTTCATCCATGTTGATATCGATAATCTGCGCACCGTTTTCCACCTGCTGACGCGCCACATCCAGCGCCTCGCTGTATTTCTCTTCTTTGATCAGGCGCTTGAACTTAGCGGAACCGGTGACGTTGGTGCGTTCACCCACGTTCACAAACAGGCTATCTTCGCCAATGTTCAGCGGCTCCAGGCCGGACAAACGGCAGGCTACGGGAATTTCCGGTAGTTTGCGCGGCGCTAATCCTTCTACTGCACGACTCATCGCTGCAATATGTTGTGGCGTGGTGCCGCAGCAGCCGCCGACGATATTGAGAAAGCCCGCTTCTGCCCATTCACGTATCTGTTTTGCCATCGTGTCGGCGTCGAGATCGTATTCACCAAAGGCGTTGGGCAGCCCGGCGTTCGGGTGGGCGGTGACATAGCATTCCGCAATACGCGACAGTTCCTGTACGTACTGGCGCAGTTCGTCTGGCCCCAGCGCACAGTTCAGGCCAAAGGTCAGCGCTTCGGCGTGGCGCAGGGAGTTGTAAAACGCTTCAGTGGTCTGCCCGGAGAGCGTGCGCCCGGAGGCGTCGGTGATGGTGCCGGAGATCATAATCGGCAGTTCAACGCCCAGCGCTTCAAACTCCGTTTTCACCGCAAAGACCGCCGCTTTGGCGTTAAGGGTGTCGAAAACGGTTTCAATCAGGATCAGGTCCGCGCCACCTTCCACCAGCGCTTTGGTGGATTCTCGATAAGCCGCCACCAGCTGGTCAAAAGTGATGTTGCGGAATGCCGGATCGTTGACGTCCGGAGAAATAGACGCCGTGCGGTTGGTCGGGCCGAGAACACCGGCAACGTAGCGCGGTTTCTCCGGCGTGCGGGCAGTCCACTCGTCGGCACAGGCGCGCGCCAGTTTCGCCGCCGCAAAGTTGATTTCCGCCGACAGGGATTCCATCTGGTAATCCGCCATCGCAATAGTCGTGGAGTTGAAGGTGTTGGTTTCGATGATATCCGCACCCGCTTCAAAGTAAGCGTTGTGGATGGCGGAGATCACTTCCGGTTTGCTGAGCACCAGCAGGTCGTTGTTGCCTTTGAGATCGCATGGCCAGTCGGCAAAGCGTTCACCACGAAAATCGGCTTCGTTCAGTCGATAGCTCTGGATCATGGTGCCCATACCGCCGTCCAGCACCAGAATACGTTCATTTAACTGCGCACACAGTTGTTCCACTTTGCTGCTCACACTTGCTCCCGACACGCTTAACCCAGATTTAATAAAAATTCAACAAACCATACTGGCATAAACACATCTGTGGTAAAAGCGACCACCACGCAACATGAGATTTGTTCAACATTAACTCATCGGATCTGTTCAGCAACTATTGCATTCGCTGATAATAAAAATGAAAATGATTTCCACGATACAGAAAAAAGGAGACTGTCATGGTCGCACCCATTCCCGCAAAACGCGGCAGAAAACCCGCCGTTGCCACCGCACCAGCGACTGGACAGGTTCAGTCTTTAACGCGTGGCCTGAAATTACTGGAGTGGATTGCCGAATCCAATGGCAGTGTGGCACTCACGGAACTGGCACAGCAAGCCGGGTTACCCAATTCCACGACCCACCGCCTGCTAACCACGATGCAGCAACAGGGCTTTGTCCGTCAGGTCGGCGAACTGGGTCACTGGGCGATCGGCGCACACGCCTTTATGGTCGGCAGCAGCTTTCTCCAGAGCCGTAATTTGTTAGCGATTGTTCACCCTATCCTGCGCAATCTAATGGAAGAGTCTGGCGAAACGGTCAATATGGCGGTGCTTGATCAAAGCAATCACGAAGCGATTATTATCGACCAGGTACAGTGTACTCACCTGATGCGAATGTCCGCGCCTATCGGCGGTAAATTGCCGATGCACGCTTCCGGTGCGGGTAAAGCCTTTCTGGCCCAACTGAGCGAAGAACAGGTGACGAAGTTACTGCACCGCAAAGGGTTACATGCCTATACCCACGCAACGCTGGTGTCTCCTGTGCATTTAAAAGAAGATCTCGCCCAAACGCGCAAACGGGGTTATTCATTTGACGATGAGGAACATGCGCTGGGGCTGCGTTGCCTTGCAGCGTGTATTTTCGATGAGCACCGCGAACCGTTTGCCGCAATTTCAATTTCCGGACCGATTTCACGTATTACCGATGACCGCGTGACCGAGTTTGGCGCGATGGTGATTAAAGCGGCGAAGGAAGTGACGCTGGCATACGGTGGAATACGCTGACTTTTTCGCCTCTGATTTATACGAATCGAACGCTAAACCGCTGCCTGCGCCGATACGCATAAACATCTTCCACATGCCCTTCACGTATACGGTTTTGTAGTGCGCGCCAGTAATCAGCGCGGAACAAGTCGGCGTGCATCTCTTCAAATAGCGGACCAATACGCGGGTCGGCACATAACCAGTGACGGAACTCTTCCGGGAAAACATCGCCCGGCGAGACGCTGTACCACGGTTCGCTGGCAAGTTCGTCCTCCGGGTAGCGCGGCGGCGGGATGTCGCGGAAGTTCACTTCCGTCATGTAGCAAATTTCATCGTAATCATAAAACACCACACGCCCGTGACGGGTGACACCGAAGTTTTTAAACAGCATGTCGCCAGGGAAAATGTTAGCAGCGGCAAGCTGGCGAATAGCGTTACCGTATTCTTCAATGGCATCGCGCAACTGCTGACCTTCCACTTGTTCCAGCCAGATATTGAGCGGCACCATCCGCCGCTCAATATAAAGATGGCGAATCACAATTTGTTCGCCGAGATCGGTGATTTTTTCCGCTGCTTCCTGGAGCAGTAATGCCATTAATGCCGGGGAAATATGCCGCTTCTCCAGCACAAAGTTTTCAAACTCCTGGGTGTCCGCCATTCGGCCCACGCGATCGTGCTCTTTCACCAGTTGGTAGCAGGCGCGAACGTGAGCGGCAGACATCTCTTTCTGCGGCGCGAACTTGTCTTTGATCACTTTAAATACCCGGTCAAAGCCCGGCAGCGTGAACACCAACATCACCATTCCACGAATACCCGGCGCTTCAATGAACTGCTCATTACAGCCCTGTAGATAAACGAGATATTCGCGGTAGCTTTCGGTTTTGGCGTGCTTCTGGCAGCCGATAGCCATATACAATTCAGCGGTGGTTTTACCTGGCAGAATTTCCCGTAGCCACTCGACCAGCGCTGCGGGCAGCGGCGCGTAAACCATAAAATAAGAACGCGCAAAGCCAAAGACGATGCTCGCTTCGGCGGTCGTCGTCAGACAGGTATCAATAAATAACTCGCCGTCGTCCGTCTGGTGGATCGGCAGCAAAAATGGCAATGTGCCGGAAGGCGTGATCAGTTTGCCCACCAGCCAGGCGGCTTTATTGCGGTAAAACAGTTCGTTCGCCACCTGTAAATGACTTTCCGCGAGGTTGTCTGTCCCCAGCGTTTCCGTTAGATGGCGAACGATGTAATGAATGTCACGGCTTTTATTCTGCCAGCGCAGACGCAACGGCAGGTCGCTGATAACGCGCATCAGCAGAGATTCCCAGCCGTGATCGGGGTGAAAGTCTTTCGCCAGCGGGCGGGGAATGGTACGAAAACGGCGCTCTGGCTGGGAGCTAAAGATAAAAAGCCGCTCGGGAGTAAGCGAGCGGTGGTCAAATAACCGACAGTACACGGAGTTAAAAAAGCTCTCCGCAATCTCGAAGCGCGGGTAATCCGGCAACAGTCGGGTGTAATGCTCTTTAACGCGCAGTAAAAATGCCGCGTCCGTGCTTTGGCCGTTAGTAATGCAGCGCAGTTGCTCCACAACCAGACCCACGTGATGATCGTAAAGATGGATACGGTTTTTCATCGCTTGCTGGACAGCGTGCCAGTCGGCTTGTTCGAAACGCTGCTGCGCCCCGGAAGTCACTTCGAGGAATCGACCATACTGAGCGTCGAAGCCTTGCAGAATGGTTTGTGCAATCAGTAATTCCAGGCCACGCGGCATTTAGCGCCCTCATCAGGAGCAGAGAATTGCCGGATAAGACGCGCAAATCGTCGCATCAGGCGTTGATTGCCGGATGCGGCGTGAACGCCTTATCCGGCCTACAATCATCAACTTTATCAGTTGCTTAGAACTGCGATTCTTCGGTGGAGCCGGTCAGCGCGGTGACTGAAGACGTGCCGCCCTGAATAATGGTCGTCACTTTATCGAAATAACCTGTCCCCACTTCCTGCTGGTGAGATACGAAGGTATAGCCATCTTTCGCGGCGGCAAATTCCGGCTGCTGCACTTTCTCAACATAGTGCTTCATACCCTCACCCTGGGCATAGGCGTTTGCCAGGTCAAACATGTTGAACCACATGCTGTGGATACCTGCCAGGGTGATGAACTGGAACTTGTAGCCCATATCCGACAGCTGCTGCTGGAAGCTGGCAATAGTTTTGTCGTCGAGGTTTTTCTGCCAGTTGAACGACGGCGAGCAGTTATAAGCCAGCAGTTTGCCCGGATATTTCGCGTGGATGGCTTGTGCAAAGCGACGCGCCAGTTCCAGATCCGGCGTGGAGGTTTCACACCATACCAGGTCAGCATATGGCGCATACGCCAGGCCACGGCTGATCGCTTGCTCAATACCCGCATGAGTACGGAAGAAGCCTTCACTGGTACGCTCGCCAGTAATAAATTCGCTGTCATATGGGTCGCAATCGGAGGTAATCAGATCCGCCGCATCGGCATCGGTACGAGCAACCAGCAGGGTTGGAACGCCCGTCACATCAGCTGCCAGACGCGCCGCGACCAGTTTCTGAATAGCTTCCTGAGTTGGCACCAAAACTTTGCCGCCCATGTGACCACATTTCTTCACTGATGCCAGCTGATCTTCGAAGTGAACTGCCGCTGCACCGGCTTCAATCATCGCTTTCATCAGTTCAAAGGCATTCAGTACACCGCCAAAACCGGCCTCCGCATCGGCGACGATCGGCAGGAAGTAATCGACATAGCGCGGATCGCCCGGCTCAATGCCCGCGGACCATTGCATCTGATCCGCACGGCGGAAAGTATTGTTGATCCGCTCTACCACAGCTGGCACCGAGTTTGCCGGATAGAGCGACTGATCCGGATACATGCTGGCCGCCAGGTTAGCGTCCGCCGCTACCTGCCATCCCGACAGATAGACTGCTTCAATACCCGCTTTCGCCTGTTGCAACGCCTGACCGCCAGTCAGTGCACCGAGGCTGTTGATGTAGCCTTTTTTCGACTCGCCGTGCAGCAGACGCCACATTTTCGCCGCGCCCAGTTGCGCCAGGGTGCATTCCGGATTGACTGAACCGCGTAATTTCACCACATCTTCCGCGCTGTACGGGCGAGTAATGCCTTCCCAACGCGGTTGAGTCCACTCTTTCTGTAATTCTTCAATTTGTTGTGTACGGGTTTTCATGTGCAGATGCTCCATAGTTATGTGGTGGTTTACGCTAACAGGCGGTAGCCTGGCAGGGTCAGGAAATCAATTAACTCATCGGAAGTGGTGATCTGTTCCATCAAGCGTGCGGCATCGTCAAAACGCCCCTGGGAGAAACGTTCTTCGCCCAGTTCGCTGGCAATGACTTTCATCTCTTCGCCCAGCATCTGGCGGAACAAGGCTTTAGTCACCGGTTTGCCATTGCTCAACGTTTTTTGATGATGGATCCACTGCCAGATTGAGGTACGGGAAATTTCAGCCGTCGCCGCATCTTCCATCAGGCCATAAATCGGCACACAGCCATTGCCAGAGATCCACGCTTCGATGTACTGCACAGCCACGCGAATGTTGGCACGCATACCTTCTTCGGTGCGTTCACCATCACAAGGTGCCAGCAGCTGATCGGCAGTAATCGGCGCGTCTTGTTCGCGCATCACCTCAAGCTGGTTTTTGCGGGAGCCGAGAATATCGTTGAATACCGCCATTGCCGTATCAGCAAGGCCCGGGTGAGCGATCCATGTGCCATCGTGACCGTTATTGGCTTCCAGCGATTTATCCGCTTTTACTTTGTCGAGCACCTGGTTATTGCGCTCTTCATCTTTGCTCGGAATAAACGCCGCCATGCCGCCCATCGCAAAAGCACCGCGTTTATGGCAGGTTTTAATCAACAGGCGTGAGTAAGCATTCAGGAAGGGTTTATCCATCGTCACTGCCTGTCTGTCTGGCAGGACGCGATCGGGATAGTTTTTCAATGTTTTGATATAACTGAAGATGTAATCCCAACGACCGCAGTTCAGACCAACAATATGGTCACGCAGCGCGTGAAGGATTTCATCCATCTGGAACACGGCGGGCAGCGTTTCAATCAGCAACGTCGCCTTGATGGTGCCGCGCGGCAGATTAAAGCGATCTTCTGCATAGCTGAAGACTTCGCTCCACCAGGCCGCTTCCTGCCAGGACTGGGTTTTCGGCAGATAGAAATAGGGACCGCTGCCCTTTGCCAACAGTGCCTGATAGTTGTGGAAGAAATAGAGCGCAAAATCAAACAGGCTACCGGGGATTGCCTCACCACGCCAGGTGACATGTTTTTCCGGCAAGTGCAGACCGCGTACCCGACAAATCAAAACCGCTGGATTGGGCTTGAGCTGATAAATTTTGCCTGCTTCATTGGTATAGCTGATGGTGCCGTTAACTGCATCGCGCAGGTTAATTTGCCCATCGATCACTTTGTTCCAGTCTGGTGCCAGTGAATCTTCGAAATCGGCCATAAAGACTTTCACATTGGCGTTGAGCGCGTTGATCACCATCTTGCGCTCTACAGGTCCGGTAATCTCTACGCGACGATCTTCTAAGTCCGCAGGAATCCCGCGAATTTTCCAGTCAGCATCACGAATGGAAGCTGTTTCCGAAATGAAATCAGGCAACCTTCCGTTATCGATATCCTGCTGCTGCTGAATGCGCGCTGCCAGAAGTTTATTGCGTTGTGGCGTAAAATGCGTCACCAGCTCAGTCAGAAATTCTACCGCTTCGGCAGTAAGAATTTGCTTCTCCTGCTCGCCATACGGCCTTGTGAAAGCCAGTTCATCGATTGTTGTTGCCTGTTCAGTCATCGTGCAGCTCCTCGTCATGGATCCGAAAACTTCCCCACTGTGAACGAAGGATCGTTGTGCGCTTTTCGTTCAGCACAACTAAGACTACTCATTTAAAATGCAAAATCAAAAACAATTTCCATTTTAATTAAAAATACATGTTAACTTGTTGATAACAATATAAATAAAATTTATTCACTTACTGAGGTGTGTTTCGGAAATAAAAAAGGCACCCGAAGGTGCCTGAGGTAAGGTGCTGAATCGCTTAACGATCGACTATCACAGAAGATTAATCCAGCGTTGGATTCATGTGCCGTAGATCATATGGCGTGATCTGGTAGACGTAATAGTTGAGCCAGTTGGTAAACAGCAAATTACCGTGACTACGCCAGCTCGCTCGCGGTTTGTTTTGCGGATCATTGTGCGGGAAATAGTTATACGGTACTTCCGGGTCTAGTCCGGCTTCCACATCGCGGAAATATTCCTGCGCCAGCGTTTGCGCATCATATTCGGGATGGCCCGTCACAAAGGCAATTCGCTTATCTTTGCTGGCAAACAGATATGCATCCCCTTCTTCCGTCTCTGCCAGAATTTCCAGATCGGTGTAATCACGAATCAACGCTGCCGGAAAGTCAGCATAGCGCGAATGCGGTGCCAGGAATGAATCATCAAAGCCACGCGTCAGAAGCGCATGAGGATGGAGAATATGATGCTCATAAACGCCAGAGAGTTTGTCGGTGCGAGTTTGCTTAGGAATGCCGTAGAGGATATTTAGCGCGGCCTGTACCGCCCAGCAGACAAACAGCGTCGAGGTGACGTGATCTTTCGACCACTCCAGCACCTGTTTGATCTGCGGCCAGTAAGCGACATCATTAAACTCCACCAGGCCCAGCGGCGCGCCGGTAACTATCAGACCGTCAAAGTTTTGTTCCTGAATATCTTCAAAGTTACAGTAGAAGTTATTCAGATGCTCTGCGGGCGTGTTGCGCGATTCACGGGAATCGATGCGCAACAGCTGAATATCGACCTGCAAAGGTGAGTTTGAAAGCAGGCGCAGAAACTGATTTTCAGTTTCGATCTTCTTCGGCATCAGGTTAAGGATAAGCACCTTTAGCGGACGAATTTCCTGACCAGACGCGCGAGAAGTTGTCATCACAAAGACGTTTTCTTCACGCAAGAAATTGACGGCGGGTAGCTCGTCCGGCACACGAATCGGCATAACCTGATTACCTCACTACATACGCTTATACGTTTAGACATCCAGATAGCTGAAGATAACCAGAAAATTTACCAATGTCGAGCCTGCATGTTGAAGGTGAGAAAGTTTCAAGGAAAAGGCTACGTTAGAATATAAGAATGACGAAAAGGAGAGAAAATGGTTATTAGTATTCGACGCTCACGGCATGAGGAGGGGGAGGAACTCGTTGCGATTTGGTGTCGTTCTGTCGATGCCACTCACGATTTTTTATCAGCAGAGTATCGGGCCGAGCTGGAAGAGCTGGTGCATTCCTTTCTGCCGGAAGCACCGTTGTGGGTCGCGGTTAATGAGCGGGATCAGCCGATTGGATTTATGTTGTTAAGTGGGCAGCATATGGATGCGCTGTTTATCGATCCTGATGTGCGCGGCTGCGGCGTGGGCCGGATGCTGGTGAAGCATGCGCTCTCAATGGCCCCGGAACTGACAACCACTGTTAATGAGCAAAATGAGCAGGCGGTTGGGTTCTATAAGAAGGTGGGCTTTAAGGTTACGGGACGCTCTGAGGTGGACGATTTGGGGAAACCGTATCCGTTGCTGAATCTGGCATATGTGGGGGTGTAGGCGGTTTTTTTCTCATCCCGGTGGGCTGAACTTTAGGTTTCGTACCCACCAATGGTGACATGATTATTTCTGCTTAAACATTGCCATGACCGCACTATCACTGAGTACCACTGATTGCGCATGGATGTGGAACTGGCGATATTTCATTAACGTTGCCCCTGCGACCACTTCATGAAGAATGCGTTCCTCAACCTGTGACAAACCGCCCTCATTCATTTCCAGCGCGCTCACAACAATATCCATACGTTTTGCTGGCAAAAAAGAATGCCAGGTTGAACGTGGGTGGAGTTGCAGAACAAGATCTTGCAGAACTTTTTCTGCAACAAAGAAATTGGCGATTAACAGGCGCTGGTTACTGAAGGCAGCATCTCCTGACACTTCACGTTTGCTTTCAAGATCGCGAACAGTAATTTGATTACGACGAATTTGGATATACAGAACTGACATGAGATTCCCTTCATCATGCAAATAATTGATATGCAAAAAACCCCGGCCTTATTGACCGGGGTTTTTCTAATTTGATGCCTGGCAGTTCCCTACTCTCGCATGGGGAGACCCCACACTACCATCGGCGCTACGGCGTTTCACTTCTGAGTTCGGCATGGGGTCAGGTGGGACCACCGCGC